>NZ_CP058986.1:363750-727500 GCF_019278525.1 Polaribacter sp. HaHaR_3_91 | reverse complement strand
GGAACGGAACATTTTCTGCAGATAGAATGAATTCTTTAAATTCTATGAATGGCGATTATTATGCTGTTTTAGATTTTAATAGATCATCTAGATCGGTTACTGTGGATAAATACAGTTACAAAACTTTAGAAAAAGTTGAAACAATTGTAAATAGTGCCGATTTAAAAGGTTTAAATAGTTTCTCTTCTTATAGTTTTAATAATGATGAAACCAAACTGATTTTAGGAACCAACTTCCAACAAATTTATCGTCATTCTAAAAAAGGAACCTATTATGCCTATGATATTGCTTCTAAAGAATTGACGTTGATTGGTGAGGCAATTCAAGAACCAGTTTTTTCTCCGGACAATAAAAATGTAGCGTATGCAAAAGACAATAACATTTTTATTAAAAATGTAGCTTCAAACAAAATTACTCAGGTAACAACGGATGGTAAAATAAATGAAATCATCAACGGAATTACAGATTGGGTCTATGAAGAAGAATTTGCTTTTGTAAGAGCTTTTGAATGGAATAAAACAGGAACTCATTTAGCTTTTTTACGTTTTGATGAAACCAACGTTCCTACTTTTTCTATGGATGTTGTTGGTACAGAATTATACCCAACACAACAAGTTTTTAAGTATCCTAAAGCAGGTGAAAAAAATGCAGATGTTACTTTACACATGTATACGCTTTCATCTAAAAATACAGAAACAATTTCTTTAGGAGATTATGAATATATTCCTAGAATTAAATGGTCTAATGATTCAGATATTTTAGTTGCAACGACTTTAAACCGTCATCAAAATAACTTAAACCTACACAAAGTTAATTCTCAAAATGCTACTGCTTCTTTATTATTAAATGAAACTGATAAAGCGTATGTAGATATTACAGACAATCTTACTTTTTTAGCTGATAACAGTTTTATTTGGACAAGCGAAAAGGATGGTTACAACCATATTTATCATTATGATTTTAATGGTAAATTAATCAATCAAATTACAAAAGGAGATTGGGAAGTAACCAACTACTACGGTTTTAACGAAAAAAAGAAAACCATCTATTATCAATCTGTAGAAAACGGATCTATCAATAGAGGTGTGTATTCTATCAACATAAAAGGAAAAAAGAAACAGTTATTAAGTAATGAAGACGGTCAGAATACGGCTGCTTTTAGTAAAAACTTAAACTTTTTCATCAACACGTATTCTTCTGCAGAAACTCCTCCTATTTATTCTTTATATAATAGCAAAGGAAAAATGTTAAAGGTGATAAAAGATAATGTTGCTTTAAAAGAAAAATTATCCGCATATAAAATGAGTCCTAAAGAGTTTTCTACCATTAACATTAATGGAAACGACTTAAATATGTGGATGGTAAAACCTTTAGATTTTGATGAAACTAAAAAATACCCACTTTTAATGTTTCAATATTCTGGTCCTGGTTCTCAACAAGTTGGAAACTCTTGGAACGCAAGCAATGATTACTGGCACAATATGTTAGCGCAAAAAGGAATTATTGTAGTTTGTATTGATGGACGTGGAACGGGTTATAAAGGTGCCGATTTTAAAAAAGTAACTCAAAAAGAATTGGGTAAATATGAAGTTGAAGATCAAATAGCAGCAGCAAAAAAATTAGTAGAACGTTCTTATATAGACAATAATAATGTTGGTATTTGGGGATGGTCTTATGGTGGTTTTATGAGCACCAATTGTATTTTAAAAGGAAATGATATTTTTACCACAGCAATAGCAGTAGCTCCGGTTACTTCTTGGCGTTTTTACGATTCTGTTTATACAGAACGTTATATGCAAACTCCGCAAGAAAACGCAAGTGGTTATGATGATAATTCGCCATTTAATTATGCAGATAAATTAAAAGGAAACTACTTATTAGTTCACGGAACTGGTGATGATAATGTACATGTACAAAACTCTTACAGAATGATAAATTCTTTAATTGAAGCTAATAAACAATTTGATATGTTTATTGTACCAGACCGAGCACACGGAATTTATAAAGGAAGAAATACTCGTTTAAATTTGTTCACAAAAATGACTAACTTTATCGACGAAAATTTAAATACAAAATCAACTAAATAAAAGGATAAACTATGAGTAATTTAATAAAAGAACCACACGAAAAAGAATTATTTGGGCATCCTGTAGGATTGTACGTATTATTTTTTGTTGAAATGTGGGAGCGTTTTTCATATTATGGAATGCGTGCAATTTTAACCTTATATCTTGCTGCTCCAATTATTATAGGAGATCCTCAATCTGGTTTTGGTTGGTCTAACGGAGAAACTTTATCTTTTTACGGAACATATACCATGTTTGTGTATTTAACTTCCATTCCTGGAGGCTGGATTGCAGATAAATTTATAGGACAGAAAAAAGCAGTAATGCTGGGAGGAATTTTACTATGTATTGGTCATGGAATTTTAGCCGTAGAAGCACAATGGGCATTCTTTACAGGACTTCTTTTTATTGTTATTGGTGTAGGTTTTTTAAAACCAAACATCTCTACAATGGTTGGTGGTTTGTACAAACAAGGAGATGAAAGAAGAGATAAAGGTTTTTATGTTTTCTATATAGGAATTAATTTGGGAGCTTTCTTAGGAGCTATTTTAGTTGGTGCAGTTGCCGCTAAATATGGCTGGCATTATGGTTTTGGTTTAGCAGGTATCGGTATGGCACTGGGACAAATTGTATATATGTATGGCTTAAAATATTTAGGTAGTGTTGGAAATTTTATCGGTAATGCAGATTCACCTGATAAAGAATTACTAAAAAAACCTTTAACAAAAATTGAAAAAGATAGAATGTTAGTAATGTTCTTATCTTTCTTAATTATTATTGTTTTTTGGGGTGCTTTTGAACAAGCCGGTGGGTTAATGAGTTTATATACAGAACAAAAAACAAATAGAATTTTATCTTTCTCTTTACCTTTAATTGGAAATGAAATTCCTGCAGCTGTTTTTCAATCTGTTAATGCCTTTTTTATTATTGTTTTAGGTACTGCAGTTGGTGGGTTTTGGTATAATTGGAAAAAGAAAGGAAGAGAATCTTCTTCTTTATTTAAGATGGCGATAGGTGTAATTATTATGGCTTTTGGTTTTTTCTTTATGAGTAAAGCTGCTTCTGAAGTAGTTATGAATGGAGATGAAGTAGCAGAAAAATCTGCAATGATTTGGTTAATATTAGCATACCTTTTTCATACTATTGGTGAGCTTTGTGCTTCTCCGGTTGCATTGTCTTTTATCACTAAGTTAGCACCGTTAAAATACGCTTCTCTAATGATGGGAGCATATTTTGCTGCAACTGGTTTAGGTAATAAAGTCGCAGGTTTTATTGGTGGACTTTCTGAAGATGCTGGAGATTTTGAAGTATTTACAGGAATCGCAATAACATGTACTATTTTTGGTTTATTATTAATTGCAATTCTAAAACCTCTAAAGAGGCTAACACATGGAGCTGAAGATAGGCAAGCAATTAAAAATGAAGAAACAGAAGGTTTCGAACTAGCTGATAATTAATGAAACAAAATAATAAACCTCATAAATGATATCTTAATGAGGTTTGTTATACTTATATAATTTTATTTTACATGAATACAGCCAAATACAGATTTGAAGGTTCAGAAATGAACAATAAATTATTGCTAGGACACCCAGCAGGTTTATTTATTTTATTTTTCACAGAAATGTGGGAGCGTTTTTCATATTATGGAATGCGTGCATTATTAGTTATTTTTTTAATTTCATCATTAACTGATGGCGGTTGGGCTTGGAGTCGTGAAGATGCTTTAAGTTTATACGGTACCTACACAATGTTAGTTTACTTTACTCCTATTATTGGAGGTATTTTAGCCGATAGATTTTTAGGATACAGAAATGCAGTTGTTATAGGTGCTTTATTAATGACACTTGGACACGCAGCGATGGCATTCGATACTCCTTGGGCATTATATGTAGGTATTGGTTTACTAATTGCAGGAAATGGTTTCTTTAAACCTAATATTACTTCAATTATTAATGGTGTTTATAAAAACGCTCAAGAAAAAAAGGATGGTGCATTTACTATTTTTTATATGGGTGTAAATGCTGGTGCTTTTTTAGGTATTATGCTTTGTGGTTATGTAGGTGAAACTTATGGTTGGCATTTTGGTTTTGGTTTAGCTGGTATTTTTATGTTTTTCGGAATGTTACAATTCTATTTCGCTCAAAGCATTTTTGGTAATGTTGGTACAAAGCCAAGTAAAATTGTTGATTTATCTGATGCAGTTGCTAGTAAAGATGAAAAGAGTTATGACGATGTACCAAGCAATGTACAGAGAGACAGATATATTGTTGTTGGTATTTTAGCATTCTTTACTATTTTCTTTTGGGCTGCATTTGAGCAAGCCGGTGGTTCTATGACTATTTTTGCTAAAGATTATACCAATAGAGTATTAGAAGGTAGCGCTGCAAATATTTTTAGAATCGCAAATACACTACTTACTGTTGTTCCTTTAATGATTATTACCTATGTTTTAATTAGTTTATTTAAAATTACTTTTAAAAAATATGCATTATCTAATCTTTTCTTAGGAATCAGTTTTGCAATAATTTGGATCATAGTAATCATCATGTTAAAAAACCAGTTTAGTGAAGTTTCTACGGAAATACCTGCTTCTTGGTTTGGTATCTTAAATTCATTCTTTATTATAACATTTGCGCCATTATTTTCTAAAATATGGGAAAGTAAATTCAATCCACCTGCAACCGTAAAATTTGGTGTCGGATTAATATTATTAGGACTAGGGTTCTTAGTTTTGGCCTATGGTTCTGCAAGTATACCTCAAGGTGCACAAACAGCATCAGTAAGTGTTATTTGGCTTATTTTAGCCTATTTACTTCACACTTTAGGTGAATTAAGTTTATCTCCTGTAGGCTTGTCTTACGTTTCTAAACTAGTACCAGGAAAAATGATTGCTATGATGTTTGGTCTATGGTATATAGCTGTTGGTATGGGAAATAAATTAGCTGGTTTGATGGGAGGAATGATTGATGAAATAACAACGAAATACTCTATGAGTACCTTCTTTTTAATTTTCACTTTTGTACCTATCATTGCAGGTCTTTTAATTATGAGCTTAACGCCTTTATTAAAAAAACTAATGCACGGAGTAAAATAAACTTCATCAAAATAAATGAAAAAAAGAGCTTTTTTAAAGGCTCTTTTTTTTTTGTAAATTAGACATAAATATTACGACTCAATAATTATGAAAAAACTGATATTACTTATTGCTGTTTGCCTATTTTGTATAAATACAAATGGACAAGAAAATATTAAATGGCTTGATTTTGAAGAAGCTATCGAATTAAACAAAGCAAATCCTAAACCTATTTTAGTTGATATTTACACAGATTGGTGTGGCTATTGTAAAAAAATGGATTTAAACACTTACTCTAACAAAACCATTGGTGATTATATAAATAAAAACTTTTACGCTGTTAAACTAGACGGAGAAGGTAAAAAAGACATTGTTTTTAATGATCATACATTTAAATTTCAAAAAGAAGGTAGACGTGGCTATCACCAATTAGCAGCTTCTTTAATGGATGGAAAATTATCGTATCCAACTACCCTCTTTTTGTCGGAAGATGTACAGTTATTAGATAAAATCCCTGGTTATTTAGACAAAGAAATTATGGAAAAAATATTAGTCTATTTTTCTAGAGAAGTATACAAAACTAAAAAATGGGAAGACTTTAATACCGATTTTAAAAGCAGTTTAAAATAATACTATTATAGACATAAACACCTACACGTTTATTTTAATCAATGATAAACGCTCCATTTTGACCTGTATAATGAAATGGGATTTGATGTTTTAAACAAGTCTCTTCCCAACGATTTACACTACTCTTATAATTAGAACCATCAGCAATAATTTGTGATGGTTTTATTGTTTTTATCAATCTTGATAAATTTATTTTTGGCGAATATTGCAAAACTACAATTGGTTCCCTCATTCCAGAAATCGTATAAATCCCCAAACTATCAATCAGTAAAATATCCTTTTTAGAAAATTGAAGAAAGTTCTTAAAATTGAATTCCTTAACCTCATCAATACCTTCTGAAACTCGGTACGTTTTAATACTATTTTCATTCTTAAACCTCATACTATCTATGTCGTGTTGCAAAAAGAGTTGTCTTCCTACTCTCTTTCCAATCACAGAAAATCTACTTTTATGAAACACAATCAATTCTTCTTTCGATTTATTTTCTTTCGTTTCAAATAGAAAAACAGTTTGTAAAAGTACTATTGAAACTAAAAAGTAAATCAAATTTTTAGATGATTTTTTGATTAAGAATGAAACTCCTAAAAACAAGAATACATACCAAAACAACATCGTAACAAATGAAATGGAAATTTCTTTAAATAAGAATTCTTCTTGAAGAGAAACCCAACTTACAAAACCATTCATCCAAGAAATAATCATTCCATAGATATTTGCCAAAACCTGAGGTAGAATATTTAAAAGTGATGTAATAATGACTAAAATCCCTCCGATTAAAATTGCCCCTAAAAAAGGAATGATAACTAAGTTTGAGGCCAAAAATAACCCTGGAAATTGTTGAAAATAATAAATACTTAAAGGCAATATTCCTATTTGGGCTGCTATTGAAACGGTAAACAATTGCCAGAAAAAATCGACAAATTTAAACTTAGGTTTCCATATTGCATACAATTTAGGCTGTGTCCAAAGAATACCAAAAACTGCTAAATAACTGAGTTGAAAACCAACATCAAAAAGAAACATAGGTTTTATCAATAGTAAAAAAAGCATGGAAGAAATAAAGGAAAACTCTACTACCTTTTTTCTTTGAAAAGACAACCCAATAGCTAAAAAAGTAAACATGGTAACCGCTCTAACTACAGACGCAGAAAGACCTGCGATAAATGCGAACATCCAAAGTAAAGAAACAATAATAAGTGTTTTTATAAACTTTCCGTACTTAATTCTTTCAACAGGTTTAAAAATGAAAGATAAAATCAATAGAATAACACCAATGTGTAAACCAGAAACTGCCAAAATATGGATTGCTCCTGCTCTTTGATAATCTACAATCAATTCTTTAGAAATATCTTGTCGTTGCCCCAACAAAAGTGCATTAATAACCGCTAATTCATTTTTCTTAAAATGGTATTTCTGTAATGCTTCCTGAATTTGATTTCTAAATTTCGCCGACAAACCAAATAAAGTGGTTGACTGAGTACGAAGCTTTAAAAACTGATTTGTATCCACAAATAATTGATGATGAATACCTTGTTTTGCTAAATAAGACTTATAGTTAAATTGATGCGGATTTAAAGGCGGAATTAACTCTTTTAAAGTAGGTTTTAAGAATAACTGATCATCAATTTGTAACGAATTTACACTACTATCATTCTTAACATTTAGAAGTATTGTTCCTGTAGTTTTCAGATCATCAACATTAATAATAGCAGCCTCATATTTTTGGTAATAATTACCAGGTTTTAATATTTTATGAATCTGTAAAACAACCTTAGAATTGTCTTTTAAATGATATTGATAATATGAATCATAATTTCTGTCATCACTCACATAAACAGCCGAAACACCAATACAAAAGAATAAAACAAGAGCAGTACATGTTCTTAAAACCTTATGTTTTATCAGAAAAAATAAAACAGATAAACCTACCAAAAAAATAGTGGTCCTAAGAAAAGTAAAAGTCCAAAATTGAGTAAAAAACTGGAAACAAATTCCAATAATTACAAGCACAACAAAGTGCAAGGGTATGTAATTGTACAACCTTTTCATAGCAAGTTAAAGTTACTAAAAAAAACGTTAACTATTAATTACAAGATTGTTGTTGCTTTTACGAAGGCATTTTTCCAGTATTTTTCTGATAGTGCAGAAACAATTACACCTCTAGAAGTAGTGGCGTGTACAAACTTAATTTGTCCTTTTAAATGGGAAACCACCAAGCCAACATGATTGATATTTCCTCGTCTGTTTTTACTTGTTTTAAAGAACAATAAATCACCTTTTTTAACTTTACTTAAAGCAATTTCATCACCTCTCTTTGCCATATCTCTAGAGATTCTTGGCAATTGTACGTTTTCGTTTCCAAAGGCAACATATACCACTCCAGAGCAATCCATCCCTCTATTGGTAGTTCCTCCAAATTTGTAACGAACACCTTTATATTCTAAGGCATTTGCTACTATTTTATCCGCCTTAGTAATTGGTTTTGGTGTCTTTTTAACAACCGTTTTAGTGGATGAACAAGAACTTAATAATAAAGAAATTACAACTATTAAAAAACTCCATTTCTTCATATTAAATATTCTTTTACGTATCATTTGTACCTTCATTAAACTTCTTCTAAAACGGACATTCCACTTGTTTTATCACCAGAAGTCCACGTCCAATTTTCATAGAGAGTAATTTTTCCGTTAACCTCTATTTCAGGTTTAGAATAACAAATACCTGTCATTAATTCTCCTTTAAGATTTACTTGATGATAACGCATTTCTATATTCCCATGCTCATCTACAAGACCAATTAAATGACCTTTAACTATTTGCCCGCCTTTATATTCAGACGTTAAAATAGTACCTTTTTGCTTGTATGTAAAAATGGTTTCTTTTGAAGTTTCACCATTATCAGCATTTTGAACAACTCTAAACTTTTTATTATTATAGTTCATACAATTTAGAATTAGTTATCTCCTTTTCTTAAATCACTTACAATTTGTTTCGCTACTTTTTCTGAAGCACCTTTACCTCCCAATTTCTTTTCTAATTCAAAGTATTCTAAAAAGAATTTTTCTCGATAGGTATCATCTAAAATCTTGGTCAATTCAATTTTTAAATTCTGCTTATTAAAATCATTCTGAATTAATTCTTTAACCACTTCTCTATCCATGATTAAATTTACCAAAGAAATAAATTTTAAAGTGATTATTCTTTTTGCAATCTGATAAGAGATTGTTCCGCCTTTATAACAAACCACTTGCGGCACTTTAAACAAAGCAGTTTCTAAAGTTGCAGTGCCAGACCCAACAATTGCTGCGTAAGAAATACTTAATAAATCGTACGTTTTATTGTTGATAAAAGAAACTTTACGATCACCAATAATACTTTGATAAAAACTAAAATCTTGACTTGGAGCCCCACCAATTACAAACTGATACTCAGAAAAATCATCAATTAAAGACAACATTACAGAGAGCATTTTGGTTATTTCTTGCTTTCTACTTCCGGGTAACAAAGCAATAATAGGTTTGTCTGTTAAGTTATATTCTTTTCTAAAAGCAGCTTCTTTTACTTGTTTTCTACCTGCAATTCCGTCAATTAAAGGATGTCCAACAAAAGTTACATTATAGTCGTATTTTTCATAAAATTCTTTTTCGAAAGGAAGGATTACAAACATTTTATCGATATCTCTTTTAATACCTTTTACTCTACTTGCTCTACTTGCCCAAACTTGTGGAGAAATATAATAATTGGTTTTAAAACCTTGCTCTTTTGCCCATTTAGCAACACGTAAATTAAACCCAGAGTTATCAATTAAAATAAGTACATCTGGCTTAAATTGGGCAATATCTTTTTTGCAAATTTTAATAAAACCCAATACTTTAGAAAGATTCATTATAACTTCAAAAAAGCCCATAAAAGCTCTTTCTTTATAATGACTAACCAAAGTTCCGCCAACATTTTGCATTAGATCTCCACCCCAAAACCGAATGTCTGCATTTGCATCTTCTTTATACAATGCTTTCATTAGGTTAGAGCCATGTAAATCTCCTGAAGCTTCACCAGCAATTATGTAATATTTCATAAATTTTACTTGTTTGGTCGAGCGCAGTCGAGACCTTATTAAACCTCTCGACTGCGCTCGAGGAGACATTATCTCTGTTAGAAAAACTTTAAAACTAAAGTAGTTAGTGCAATTAAAATAGTTGCCAATAAAACTCCTTTTGCTTTGTTGTCTTCTTTCTTTTTGATAAAAATAAAGAACACAAATAAATTAGGAATTGCAGCTAAAGACAATACTTTACCATACAATTCTCCTTCTTTAATTAAATCGATGGTTTCGTAAAAACCAAATTTCGAAATATATTCTAAATATAAAAATATACCTCCAAAAGTGGCAAATAAGGAAACCAATACGCCTATTAAAATATGTTTTTTTACAGTTCCCAAGCGTTTAATTTTTGAATCATGTGATGTGCAGTCATATCGAATTGTACAGGTACTACAGAAATATAGCCACTTTCTAATGCATAAAGATCTGTATCTTGACCTTTATCTTTATTAATAAACTCACCAGAAAGCCAGTAATATTCTTTTCCCATAGGGTTTTTTCGTTTATCAAAAATCTCTTTCCAAACTCCATTAGCTTGTCTACAAATTTTAATCCCTTTTATTTCTTCCTTTTTTAACTTCGGAATATTTACGTTTAAGACAACGCCTTCTGGAATTCCGTTTAGCAACGCATTTAAAGTAATCTTTTTTATATATTCTTCAGATTGTTTAAAATCTGCATGCCATTTAAAATCTAATAAAGAAAAACCAATAGCAGGGATTCCTTCTATACCTGCTTCAATAGCTGCACTCATAGTACCAGAATAAATAACACTAATAGATGCATTAGAACCATGATTAATTCCTGAAACACATAAGTCTGGTTTTCTATTTAAAATTTCGTTCACTGCCATTTTTACACAATCTGCAGGCGTACCAGAACAAGTGTATTCTAATTGCGGACCATCATCTATCGTTATGGCATTACAAGTTAAAACATTATCAACCGTAATTGCATGCCCCATTCCGCTTTGCGGACTATCAGGAGCCACCACAACAACTTCACCAATTTTATTCATTATTCTAATTAAAGCTCTTAAACCAGGAGCTGTAATTCCATCATCATTCGTAATTAAAATTAATGGTTTGTTTTGCATCATCATTGTTTAAAGTTCAAAATTTAGAATTAAAGGTAGTTTTCAATTAAAAAATTGAACTTTAAATTCTAAATTATTTTAAGCAAATATAATTGATTTTATACGATTCCTTTTTAACATTTTGTAAAGAATACAATTTCTCTTTTTTACGTAATATTGTAGAAACGAAAGCTATTTTGATATTTAAAAATTGAACTAAAAGAAGAAATAGTGTTTAATCCATTCACAAAAACGAATAAGACTAGTAGTTCCTAAATAATTTTGGCATTATTTTAGTAGTTTAGCAAAGCACAACTAGTAATTTTAGAATTAAAAAAACGACATACCTAAATATGAAGACAAAATATAAAATCACCACATTTTTATTAGCAATACTTCTATTTGCAACTAGCTTGCAAACTCAAGCCGCTAATACGGATACCAATTCAGACCCTGAAAAAGATAAAATTTTAGTTTACATTCTTAGAAATATACTTACCAGAAGTCATTTTGTTGTAAAAGACATGAATGATGATTTTTCTGAATATGTGTATACCGAATTCATTGATGGTTTAGACCCAAGCAAAAGGTATTTTACTCAAAAGGATATGAAAGATTTTTCTAAATTCAAATATGAAATCGACAATCAACTTTTAAAAGAAGATGTCTCTTTCTATAATTTGGTTTATGAACGATTTACTAGTAAAATTAAAAATGCAAAATCATATTATGGTGATTTGTTAAAACAACCTTTTAACTTTAACAAAACGGAAACCATTGATGTAGATTATGAAAAAGTTCCTTTCGCTAAAAATGAAAACGAGCTGATAGACTACTGGCGTAAGCAATTAAAATTAAGTACTCTTATTAGAATTCAAGATAAGTTAGACAAACAAAAAGCGGACGTACTAAAAAACAAAAATCACAAAACAAAAAGTTTTGATGAACTTGAAAAAGAGGCACGTGCAGAAGTTCTTAAAAATATGGACGATTTATATGTTAGAATTGAAGAGCTAGAACATGAAGATTGGTTTTCTACTTTTCTAAACAGTGTTGTGGGTGCTTTTGACCCTCACACAACCTATATGGCGCCAAGTATAAAAGAACGTTTTGACCAAGACATGTCTGGTAAACTAGAAGGAATTGGAGCGCGTTTAGTAAAAAAGGGAATTTATACCGAAATTTTTGAATTGGTTTCTGGAGGTCCTGCATGGAAAGAAGGTAGCTTAGAACCTGGTGATATTATTCTAGAAGTTGCTCAAGGAGATGAAGAGCCATTAGATATTGTTGGGATGCGTTTAGATGATGCTATAAAATTTATCAAAGGAAAAAAAGGTACAGAAGTTAAATTAACCGTTAAGAAAAAATTAGACGGTACCAACAAAGTAATTTCTATTACTAGAGACGTTGTAGAACTAGAAGAAACTTTTGTAAAATCTAGTATTGTAGAAAAAGATGGTAAAAAATTCGGAATTATAGATTTACCTAAGTTTTATATCGATTTTAATGAGGAAAGTTATAGAGATTCTGCAAAAGATATGGAGCAAGAAATAGAACGCTTAAAAAGTGAAGGTGTTACTGGCTTAATTGTAGATCTAAGAAATAATGGAGGTGGTTCTCTAAAAACAGCCATTGAAATTAGTGGATTGTTTATTAATGAAGGTCCAATTGTACAAGTAAAATATAGAGGTGAAGATCCAATTATTAAAAAAGATATTGATCCAAAAATTCAATGGGAAGGAGCAGTAGTTGTTCTTGTAAATGAGTTTTCTGCCTCAGCTTCAGAAATTTTTGCTGCAGCAATGCAAGATTATAAAAGAGCAGTAATTATGGGCGGTAACCAAACCTATGGTAAAGGAACCGTGCAAAGTGTTTTACCTATTAATCAATTTACAAAATACGATAAAGACTTAGGAGCTCTAAAAATGACTATTCAAAAATTCTATAGAGTTAATGGTGGTTCTACTCAAATTGAAGGAGTGTATTCAGACATTGCAATGCCAGACAGATATAGTTATATGAAATTTGGCGAAAGAGATTTGGATGGCGCATTGGTTTGGGACAAAGTAAAACAAGCAGATTATGTGCAAACAAATTCGTACCAAAATTTTAATGATGTTGTTAATAACAGTAAACAAAGAATTGCTACAGATTCTAAATTTAAGTTGATAAACGAATATGCTAAATGGTTAAAAAAGAAGCAAGACGATAATTCTTACTCTTTAAACTATAAACAATTTGAAGAAGTAAATGTAGCCAATGAAAAAGATGCAGAAAAATTTAAATCTGTTTTTGATTATAAATCAGATTTAACGTTTAACTCTCCAACTTACGAACTTTCATTAATTAAAAAGGATACAGCACTAGCTGACAAACGATTGGCATGGCATAAAAATTTATCGAAAGATGTCTATGTTTTTGAAGCTATAAACGTTTTAAGTGAGTTAAAAATGAATACCAAAAACGAAATAGTAAAACAATAATTACCAAATATTAAATAACAACAAGCCTGATAATATTGTCTAATGTTATCAGGTTTTTTGTTTCAAAAAAGAGCTAACATGAGTTTTAAAGTAACATTTCACACAAAATGGTCTGACTTTGACCCAAACAGACACATGCGTCACACAGCATATAATGATTATGCCGCAGAAGTAAGAGTACGATATTTTAGAGATCAAAATTTCTCTATAGCAGAATTTACAAAACACAACCTTGGTCCTATTTTATTTACCGAAGAAACTTCTTTTAGAAAAGAAATCCATTTGGGAGAAAATATCTCTGTAGACTTTAAGATTTCTGGTTTATCTAAAAATGGTGAACGTTGGAAAATCACACATCAAGTTTTTAATGAAGCTGGTCAATTATCAGCAATTATAAAAGTATATGGAGCTTGGATAGATTTAACTAAACGAAAACTAACCGTACCACCAAAAGAAGCCCAACATTTGTTTGACGCTTCCGAAAAAAGTGACGACTTTGAAGAGATAGCTCTTAAAAAAAGTTAAGAACATAAAAATACTTAATAAAAGGATTCAAGCTTGTCACGCTAAACATGTTTCAGCGTCTTATTTTCTTTACAAGCTATCAATTCTAAAACCTAAAAATTAGGTAAAAAAAAATCGTCTAAATTTCTTTAGACGATTTTTTATATAAACTATTTGGTAATTCCTACCAGAATAAACAATATAGTACAGTTACTAAAATACAAACGGCAATAGAACCTAAGTTAAACAACGGAGTTGTTTTAAATAAATCTGAGCCAAAATCAATCCCTTTAGGATCATCTTTCCCTTTGTTTTGAATATTACTCATAACCATAATGATAATAAGCGTTAAGACAGCTGTAATTCCCATTTGATGCATCCAAGGCTCAAATACTGCTATTGGAATGAATTTCAATGTTAATGCAATTGGAATAGATAAAATAGCTCCCCAAATCGCTGCATTATTAGTTGTTTTCTTATAAAACAAACCTAAAATAAATACAGCTAAAATACCTGGACTTACAATACCTGTGTACTCTTGAATAAATTGAAATGCTTGATCGATACCCCCTAAAAGTGGCGCTACAATAACAGCAATTATTAAAGCAACTGCAGCAGAAATTCTCCCCACATTTACCGTAGTTTTATCATCTGCATTTTTGTTGAAGTATTGCTTATAAATATCCATTGTAAAAATGGTAGATGTAGAATTCAACATCGAAGCTAAAGAAGAAACAATAGCAGCAGCTAAAGCAGCAAAAGCAACACCTTTTAATCCTGTAGGTAAAAATTGTAGTAACCAAGGATATGCTTTATCAGCTTGTTCGGCAGAAGGCACATTTAACATACCTACTTCACCTAAATTAGCCATAATAGCTGGGTCGTTTACCATTACATACGCTGCAATACCAGGAATTACAACAATTAAAGGAATAATCAATTTTAAAAATGCTGCTAATAAAATCCCTTTTTGAGATTCTTTTAAAGATTTAGCAGCTAAAGTTCTTTGAATAATATATTGGTTGAATCCCCAATAATATAAGTTTGCAACCCATAAACCACCAACCAATACCCAAATACCAGGTAAGTTTACATAGTTATCATTAGATTCATCCAATATCATATGAAATTTTTCTGGAGCAGCATCTAATACTTTAGAAAAACCTGCTAACATTCCTTCTCCTCCAGAAACCGTATTTAAAGCTAAATAAGTAGTAACCAAACCACCTAACACTAAAAATACTACTTGTATAACATCTGTCCATGCTACCGCAGATAAACCTCCGTACAAAGAGTATGCAGCTGCAAATAATGCCAAACCAATAATTGCATACATCATATCTACTCCCATAATGGTTTCAATAGCCAAACCTCCTAAATATAAAACAGAAGCAAGATTAACAAATATGTATAAACCTAACCAAAATACAGCTAAAATTGTTTTAAGGTTGGTAGAAAAACGTTTTTCAACAAATTCAGGAATTGTATACAATCCTTTTTCTATAAAAATAGGTAAGAAATATTTACCAACAATTATTAAAGTTAATGCTGCCATCCATTCATAAGAAGCAATTGCAATACCCAAGGCAAAACCAGAACCAGACATCCCTATAAATTGTTCTGCAGAAATATTTGCAGCAATTAAAGAAGTACCAATTGCCCACCAAGGCAAAGATTTACTTGCCAAGAAGTAATCTTCTGCATTTTTTTGGTGTCCTTTTTTATCTCGAGAAACCCATAAACCTACACCTAAAATTAAAATGGCATACGCAATGAAGACTATATAGTCCCAAATTTCAAAACCTGCTTTCATAATTATTATTTTTGTTTTAGTTAATTATTTATACAAGTCAAATATATGTATATAATTTCAGAAAATGTATCTGTAAGCCCAAAGAAATGTACCTCTGAGTACATTTTTATCAAACTAGTAGGGTCAGGTAGGTTTTTTGTTGAAAAAATTATATATTTGTAATTAATTATGATAGAAGTTAAAAAAGAAATAGGCATTCCTAAATATAAGCAAATCATTAATGCTATAGAAAATGCTATAGAAAATGGTTTGTTAAAAAAAGGAGATCAATTGCCTTCTATTAATACTATTAAAAACAACAATAAACTTTCTAGAGATACCGTTTTAATGGCCTTTAATGAATTAAAGAACCGAGGTATCATAGAATCTATTGTAGGAAAAGGGTATTATGTTATAAGTGAAGATATTAATGTGCATCAAAAGATATTTTTACTTTTTGATGAACTTAATTCATTTAAAGAAGATTTATATAATTCTTTTTTAGAAAACTTAGAAGACACTATTCAGGTAGATATTTTCTTTCATCATTTTAATGAAGCTATTTTTAAAAAACTAATAAAAGACAATGCTGGTAGTTATAATTATTATGTAATTATGCCTGCTAATTTAGAAAACACCAGTAAGAGCATTCAATTATTACCAGATGATAAAGTCTATATTTTAGATCAGGTGCCAGAAGATTTGGTAGCATATCCATCCATCTATCAAAATTTTGAAAAATCCATCTATGAAAACCTAACTAAGGCTTCAGGATTTGTTTCAAAATATAATAAAATTAATCTAATCTTCTCAGAAGAAAAACAACCTAAAGGCATTCTTAAAGGGTTTACACAATTCTGCGAACAAAGCACAATGCCTTTTGAAATTTTAAGCACTGTAAAAGAAACTCCTTTAATAAAAGGTGAACTTTACGTATTGCTAGATGATATAAGTTTACTAAGAATTATCAAGAAAATGAAAAGTCAGAATATGACTTTAGTAAATGATATTGGCGTTATTTCTTATAACGATACATTATTAAAGGAAATAGTTGAAGGAGGCATTACCACCATTACTACAGATTTTAACGAAATGGGAAAAAGGTTAGCCAAAATGATTTTGAACAAAGAACAAGACAAAGTAGAAAATCCGAATAAATTAATTATTAGAAACTCAATATAACAACACATTGTATACCATAAACCATAACACAGAAACAAATATTTTAGAAGTAAAAAATACTGAAAACACGGTTTTTGGTAAAATTCATCTAAATGAAGGAGCTAGTTTACAAGAACTAACTTTAGGCGGAAATGCCATTATTCAAGATTTAGCTCCATTGACATACGATTCTACATTTGCCTCTTCTATTTTATTTCCGTTTGCAAATAGAATTAAAGATGGAAAATATTCTTTTAATAATGAAGATTTTCAATTAGAAAAAAACCAAGAAGAAGAGCAAAATGCATTGCATGGTTTTGTGTACAATAAAACGTTTAAAGTAATTGCAAAAGAAGCATCTGCAGATAATGCTAAAATAACTGTAGAGTATAATGAAAACATACGAAATGATGGTTTTCCGTATACATACACAATTGTAGTTACTTATATTTTTACAAATGATGGGCTAGATTTATCTGTTAGTGTAAGAAATACCGACGCTAAACCTTTTCCGTTTACTTTAGGGTGGCACCCGTATTTCATCAGTGATAATTTAGCAAAAAGTTCTCTAAATTTTGATTGTGATCAACAATTAATTATTGGTGACCGTAATATTACTACTGGCTCTGAGACTGTAAATTCTATGATACATTTAGATATCGAGAAAAAACAATTGGATGATTGTTGGGGTTTAAATTCTGACAAAGTAGCGTTTAACACTCCTAAATATCAATTAAACTTTCAATCTTCAGGTACCAAAAATTATTTACAAGCATATACGCCACCTAGATTAAATACCATAGCCATTGAGCCAACCACAGGTGTTTCTAATAGTTTTAATAATAAAATAGGATTACAAACACTAGACCCTAATGAAAAATATTCCATTGTTTGGAAAATAAACATAATCAACAATTAACGAAGCAAATTATGAGTGCAACACTAATTAAGGATGTTAAAGAGACATTTATCAAAGAATTTAAAACGGAACCTTTATTAATTTTTTCTCCTGGAAGAATTAATATTATTGGAGAACATACAGATTATAATGATGGTTTTGTATTTCCAGCAGCTGTAAATAAAGGTATTGCTGCTGCTATTCAAAAAACTGACGCTAATAACTCTACAGCCATCGCTTTAGATTTAGACAGTACCATAAAATTTGAATTAGATAAAATAAAGCCTTCTAAAGAAGGAAGTTGGGAAAACTACGTTTTTGGTGTTGTTGCAGAAATACAGAATAAAAACAAAGTGATTGGCAATTTCAACATCATCTTTAAAGGAAATATTCCTGGAGGTGCAGGTATGTCTTCTTCTGCTGCTTTAGAAAATAGTGTTGTTTTTGGTTTAAATGAATTGTTTGATTTAGGTTTAACCAAACACGAAATGATTTTAATATCTCAAAAAGCAGAGCATAATTATGTAGGTGTAAACTGCGGAATTATGGATCAATATGCTAGTATGTTTGGTATTAAAGACCATGCATTGCATTTAGATTGTAGAACTGTAGAATCGAATCCTTATAAAATTGATTTCGAAAATCATCAATTAATGTTGATAAACACCAACGTTAAACATAGTTTATCAGACAGTGCTTATAATGACAGACGTTCTGCTTGCGAAAGTGTATCTGAATTATTAAACATAAAGGCATTAAGAGATGCTACTGAAGCAGATTTAGAAACTGTTGCTGATAAAGTGACACCTGCAAATTATCAAAAAACCTTATTTGTAATTCAAGAAAATAACAGAACCATAAAAGCAGCAAAGGCAATTGAAGACAATAATTTAGAATTGTTAGGTGCTTTAATTTACCAATCTCACGAAGGTCTATCTAATCAATACAAAGTAAGTTGCGATGAATTAGACTTTTTAGTAGCACAGGCTAAGAAAAACAAACACGTTTTAGGCGCAAGAATGATGGGCGGTGGTTTTGGTGGTTGCACCATTAATTTAATTGATAAAAGCGAAGCAAAAGCTTTTGCAGAAACGGCATCTGAAGCCTATAAAAATGAATTTAATAATGAATGTTCAGTGTATTTTATTGAACTTTCTGAAGGTACACATATCGTAAACCAATAATTACAACACAAGAAAATGAGCAATACAAATTTACAAGACTATTCGCACAAGCGATTTAATATTCTTACAGGAGAATGGGTGTTAGTTTCACCTCATAGAGCAAAAAGACCTTGGCAAGGACAAAATGAAGAAGTTAATAATGAAAAAAGACCAACACATGATGAATCTTGTTATTTATGTGCAGGAAACACAAGAATTAACGGAGAAGTAAACCCAGATTATAAAGACGTTTTTGTTTTTACAAATGATTTTGCTGCTTTACAAAATGATTCGCCAACGTTTAACGTAAACGACGGACTTTTAAAAGCACAGAGTGAAACTGGTATTTGTAAGGTAATTTGCTTTAGCCCAGATCACTCAAAAAGTTTGGCAGACATGTCGGCTACAGAAATTCAGAAAGTTGTTTTTGCATGGCAAAGAGAGTTTAAAGAATTGTCTGAAAACCCAAACATAAATTACGTTCAAATATTTGAGAACAAAGGTGCAGTAATGGGCTGTAGTAATCCGCATCCTCACGGACAAATTTGGAGTCAATCTTCTTTACCAAACGAAGTTGATAAAAAAAACACACAACAATTAAACTACTTCAATAACAACAATAGTAGTTTATTGGGTGATTATTTAGCACAAGAATTAGAAAAGCAAGAACGTATTATTTTTGAAAATGATGGTTTTGTAGTTTTAGTTCCGTTTTGGGCTATTTGGCCTTTCGAAGCAATGATTGTTCCAAAAAGGCCTTTGGCTAACATCTTAGAAATGACAGAAGCTGAAACGTTACAATACGGAGAAGCAATTTCTGTATTAACAAAAGCATACGACAAGATTTTTAATACTTCTTTTCCATATTCTAGCGGAATTCATCAAGCACCAACAGATGGTAATGACAACAAACATTGGCATTTCCACATGAGTTTTTATCCACCTTTATTAAGAAGTGCTTCTGTAAAGAAATTTATGGTTGGTTACGAAATGTTTGGAACTCCTCAAAGAGATATAACTGCAGAACAAGCAGTAAAAATGATTAAAGATTGTTTGTAGGAATTACAGACTGATAGAAATAAAGGAAATCATCTAAAAAGCAATTTTTAGATGATTTTTTATTTTTAATATGTTACACACCCATTATTTATAAACTGTAATTATATCGCACGAAGCAATCTCATAAATAAACTCTCATAGTCTTTCTAAAATAACAACTGACAAACCTTAAATAATCTTCCACTCTGCCTGAAATAACAAACTTTACACATTAATCAAGGAATTTAGAAAATTAAACATTCAAAATTGGATTGATATCTATAAAGTTTATGATAAAAAGATTGGTTATCAAAAAGACTCATTCATTGGAAGAAAAAATATACTTTTTGATTTAAAAAATGGATCATGTATAAAGCTATAAATGTATTTTTTTTGTACACCTATAGCTTTACATAATTATATACAACCGATTTTGTATAAAATCACTATTAAGCAACTTATACAAAATATTTGCTATTATCTTTATCTATTTTAAAACTTTAAGTATTTTAGAAAACACTTCATTATTTTCATAAACTCCTTGAAACTCGTTTGACTTAGCTCCATATGCAAAAATAGGAACCATAATTGCAGTATGATCATAAGAAGCAAAATAACCTTCTATTTGGTGTGTTTTTACATCGCCTTGCGGAATGCTAAAACCAGATGTTTCATGATCTGCTGTTATAATAACCAAAGTTTCTGGGTTATTATCTGCAAATATTAAAGCTTCTGTAATTGCTTTATCAAAATCTATCGATTCTGCTAAAATTCCTGCGGTATCATTAGAATGACCTGCGTGATCTATCTTTGCAGCTTCAATCATCAAAAAGAAAGGTTTTTGTTTTTTCCTTAAAAAATTAAGCCCAGTTTTGGTTGCATCAGCTAAAACACTACCTCTTCCTTCTGTAATCCATTTCATACCATGTTCAGACATAAAAAAACCTACTTTGTCATCCGTAGTATTTTTTAAATCATTAAAAGATGAAACTATTTTAAAGTTATCCGTAAGGTTTGTCTTTTTAAAAGTAGAAGCTCCACCTCCAATAAAAAGATTAAGTCTACTATTAATTAAATCTTTAGAAATTATAGAATCATCAGACCTATCTTTTGCATGTGCGTAAAATGAAGCGGGTGTTGCTCCTAAAATATTATCTGTAGTGATACATGCTGTAGAAAAACCTTGTTCGCTTAAAATTTCTGTAATATTTTTTAAAGGCTCTCCATTTACTCCTGTACCAATTGCTCTGTTATTTGTTTTAACTCCGGTTGCTAAAGCAGTACCTGCAGCAGCAGAATCTGTTGTAAAATCGTCTGCAGCTTGTGTTTTTATAAAGCCAATACTTTTTAATTGAGTTAAAGTTAATTCGCCATTATTTGCAAGTGCTGTAGATGAAATTTGAGCCAAACCATTTCCATCTCCAATTAATAAAATAATGTTTTTAACAGGTGAGTCTTTTTGATCGTTGTTAAAACTTGGCTTGTAAACTTCAGAAAAAGTAGTTGAAGTTACCAGTCTGCTTGGTAAAGATTTAAAATAATTAACACACTTAAAAGGATGATCTGTATTTATGATTGCAACTCCCATTTCAGATAAAGTTCTCCATGCTCTTTTAGAATCTGGACTTCCCCAAAAACGAAAAGGTTTATTCGTTTTATTTGCTTTTTCTAAAACCTCTACAATACGATTTTCATCATCATGTGTTAACCTTCCTTTTCCATTCCATTGAGAAAATTGTTTAAAATCTAAACTAACCATAGCAATTTTTTTCCAAATTTCTGATGAAACCGAAGTTTCTAATTCTTGATAATCAAAAAAGATAAAATCAGGATAATTGACATAATCTTTAGCTTTTGGTCTGTTTCCAGAAACAACAATTTTAATCTGCTTATTGTTAATTATAGAAGTATGTTTTTTTAGAACTTCTATAAGTTTTTCTAAGGTTTTAAAAGCATCAGATTTAATATCAATCAAAAGGATTAATTGTTCTTCCTTTTTGTACTCCATATTAAAAACAGTTTCTAATGGCTTTAGATATAAAGCTTCTAATGTTTTTGATGGGGAAATATCTTCATAATTATGAGCAACAAACAAATTGTTGTCTTTTAGAAAAATGTCAGCTTCAAAAGAAGTTGCTCCGTTTGCAAAAGCATTCCAAAAAGGTACTGATTGATTGTAATCGTTGTGAGAATGAACCATCACTTCTTCTTGTGCAATAACTGTATTGTTTAATCCTAAAAAGAAAACCAATACTATTAAAAATATATTTGTTTTTTGTTTCATTTTAATCTTATTTATTATTGATTGCTTTAAACATTTTATGGTAAATTTCATTATTTTCATAAATACCCTGAAAATTTTCTGAACCTTCCCCTTCTGCAAAAACCGGAATTAAAGTTCCACTATGTTGATCGTTGTTAAAATTGATAGAAACATTATCTACTTCTTCAGATTTTTCTCCGGTTTCTTCATCTATCATATAAGATTTACCAATACTAACACCTCCTGTTTCATGATCTGCAGTAACCACTAAAAGTGTATTTGGATGTTCTTTTATGTATCTTAAAACCACACCAATTGTTTTGTCAAAATCTAAGACTTCTTGTTTTAATAACTCTGCATCCATTGCATGTCCTCCCCAATCTATATAAGAACCTTCTATCATAAAAAAGAATGGTTTTCCTTTCTTAGTAAAATAATCTAAACCTAATTGAGTTGCATCTTGTAAAAAACTTTTTCTACCCTCTGTTTTAGAAGGCAAACCTTCTTCGGCTAGTAAATATCCGTTCTTTTTGTTTACATCAAACTTTGATAAACTCACAGAATCTAATTGGTAGTTTTTTGCAATTAACGCTGTATATAAATCTTTTTTATCAGTTCTACGTTTTAAGTATTTTAAACCTCCACCAACAAAAAAATCTACATTAGATTTTACTAAATCTAAAGCGATTTCTTCATGTAAGTCTCTATCCTTTACATGTGCATAAAAAGAAGCAGGAGTTGCATGTGTAACTGGTGTTAAAGTTACAAAACCAGTCTGATAGTCTTCTTTTTGTAAAGTTTCTAAAATTGTAGGCAAAGGCAAACTATCTTTAGACATGCCAATGGCTCTTTTATATGTTTTTTCTCCTGTTGAAAAAGCAGTAGCACCTGCCGCAGAATCTGTAATTGTATGACTTGTACTTGGTGTTTTTATAAAACCAATATTTTTAAATTGCTCAAAATTAGGCGTTTCTTTTCCAAAATAAAAAGCAGTAGAAATTTGGGTAAGTCCCATACCATCACCAATCATAAAAATGATATTTAACGGTTCTTCTTGGGTTCTTTTTTCTGATTTTTTTTCACATCCTATGTAAAACATAGAAATTAAACTCAGTATTATAATTTTCTTCATTTTTCAAAAAATTTGAAAGTATATTTTTATTAATATTATAATAGAAAAAGGGAGCTATTTTTATAAAAGAGCTCCCTTAAAATAAAACAATAAACAACTAATATCCTTTATTTTGTTCTAAATACCCTGGCGTGTTAGAAGCTCCATCTATAGCCACTTGTGGAATAGGAAATAACCTATTATTTACATCTGTATCTGTTTTTTCTGTCCATGAATCTTCGTAGTGACTAAAACGGATTTGATTTGTTCTTCTTAAACCCTCCCAATAAAACTCAAAACCAAGTTCTCTATATAATACATCTAAATCTATTGATGAAAGAGCGGTTGCTATTGGTTCTCGTGCATTTCTTGATGTTTTTATTGTATTTACATCTGCTAAAGCACTAGCAACATCTCCTTTTCTTAATTTAGCTTCTGCGCGCATCATGTAAATTTCTGCATAACGCATTAACACTAAGTCTACACTACTGTAGTTATTTCCATTATTAGAAGTGTGGCTAAATTGATATTTAGAAACTCGATAACCTGTATGGTGTGCTCTACCTTCGTTTGTAAAATCTGCTTGTTGAGTAAGGTTTACGTAATCTACATTTTTATCTGTACCGTTTCCTTTAATTTGCTTTACTGGATAAATTCTATAACCTTCATCACAAGTATAAAAAGCACCATTTTCATCTTTTCTAACAGCCCAAGTTACTCCTCTTAAAATACCTCTGTCTATTTCAAAATCTTCTGCTCCTACACAGTAATAATGATCTTCGTCATTTAAAGGAGAAAGACCTGTAAGATCATCTAAACCATAAGTAACTTCTTGGGTATTTTTCTGAAGAAATCTAGGATCTGCGTCTGCAGGATCTACACTACCATAAGCATCTACCCAAGTTTGGTAAAAGTCTGATGTAATTGCAGGACCATCTGTACCATCTGCATTTGTAAATTCTGGCCTAGGAAACATAGAACCTGGTAAAGACCAATATGCCCAACGGCTATGTTCATTCTTTAAAACTCCACGTTGATCTAATGCGAAAATTAATTCTGCATTATTGCTATTACTATCATTAAATAAATCGAAATATTCTGGAGATAAAGAAAACTTACCTGAATTGATAATATTATCTGTATATTCAATAACTTTATCCATGTCTTCTGTTGTAAAATTAGGAGTTCCGTAAGGATTTCTATAAACAGCAGCATTTAGATTTAATCTTGCTAAAAATCCCCAAACGGCAGATTGTGTCATTCTACCAGAACCTTTATCAGTATTTATCACATCAACAACAGATAACAATTCGCTTTCTATATAATCTACTGCATCTTGCCCTCTAAGAATTTCTGAGTTTTCATTAGAAGATTCTTTTTTAAATGCAAGTCCCCAACTATCTAAAGTTAACATATTTAAATAAGCTCTAAGCGCTTTCATTTCATAAAGAGCACTTTCTGCTTCTGTATTTCCTTCTTCAGCCATTGGCGTAAGAACTTCTATAGCAGTTAATGTTCTAGAAATATTTATTGTAAGTTCTGTCCAAGCACTTTTTACCAAATCATTTGTAGAAGTTATAGAATGAGAATGAGCCGCTAAAAATTTACCACCATCATACCAATCTGTACCTCCTCTGTAAGGTAAAATTGCCTCATCACTTGGTATTAATTGCAAACCGTAATAGTTTGTGTGTCTCCAAGTCCAAGCAACCTGACCGTACGCAGGTGCAATTGCTCCACTAATTGCTTCTGCTTGTCCTGCACCAGTTAAAGATTCATCTAAAACTTCTTCTTTTAAATCACTACAGCTAGACATTAATAGAATGCTAATTGCAAATACTGTATTTTTTATTATGTTTTTCATTTTTGTCTTATTAAAATTCTACATTTAGACTTAAAAGGATTGTTCTACTTTTTGGATAACTGTAATAGTCGATACCAAAAGTTTGAATACCTCCAACAGGACTTCCTGTATTAATCTCTGGATCGAAACCACTGTAATCTGTTATCACAAATAAGTTTTGACCTGTAATTGATAAGCGAAGATTTTTGATGCTATTTCCAAGACCTAATGCTTCTGGCGTAAAATTGTAAGCTAAAGTTGCATTGTTTAATCTTAAAAAATCTCCGTCCTCTAAATATCTTGTAGAAACTAAGTTAGAATTTGTTGCAGATTCATCTAAATATTCTACAGCTCTATCTGTCGTGTTAAAAGAATTGGCTAAATTTCCTTTGTTAAAAGAAGACATAGCAACGTGGTTGTAAATTTTATTACCACCAGCTCCATTAAAATTTAACCCTAAATCGAATTTTTTGTAATTAAAATTTAAGTAGAATGCATAAATATAATCTGGTAAAGCATTACCAGCTACAATACGGTCATCATCTAAAATTTCACCATCATTATTAATGTCTGCAAATTGATTTAAACCATCTTCTCCAATTCCGGTAAATTCTTGAACATAAAAAGTACCAATAGCTTCTCCGTTTAAAACACCATTAATTGTAGCTCCTGTTTGTCCTGAACCTTGTGCGGCACCAGTTGTTAATATTTGATAAGGAGAGTTTACAACTTCGTTTTTAGTGATAGAAATGTTACCACCAATATTATAAGTGAAGTCTTTATTTATAGTATTGTTGTAATCTAAGGCAATTTCAACCCCGTTGTTTCTAATTTCCATATTAGGAATGTTAGTCCAATAACTAGAAACCGGAACAATAGGATCTGTAGGAGTAACTTGTAATAAAATGTTGTCTGTAATTTTATTAAAATAATCGATTGTACCTGTCAACTTGTTACCAAATAAACCAAAGTCTAAACCAATATTTGCCTGTGTAGAAACTTCCCATTGAATATTTGGGTTTGCTAAACGAGTAAAGATAGAACCATAAGGATATCCGCCTAAATCTGATGCGCTAGAATCTAATGGGTATGTGTTGTTATCCGTATTACTTTCTGTATAACTAGCTTGTGTTATTTTAGAAGGAATTTCTTGACTACCCGTTTGCCCCCAACTTGCTCTTAATTTTAAGTTGTTGATGTTATCAGAATCCTTCAAGAAATTTTCTTTATTGATGTTCCATCCTAAGGCAACAGAAGGGAAATATCCATATTTATTATTCTCACCAAATTTAGAAGAACCATCTGCACGCATTGTTGCAGTCATTAAATATTTATCATTAAAGGTATAATTTACTCTACCAAAGAAAGATTGCAACTCATTTTTAGTAGCATAAGCAGACTGAGTTGTTTGCTGGTTTGCCGTTTCTATTTGATATCTTGGCTCTACTCCATTATCTGGAAAACCTTCTAAATAAAATTGTTTTTGATTTACTTCAGTTTGTTGGTAGGTATGTCCCAATAGCAAAGTAAAACTACTTAATTTCTTATGAAAACTATACGTTAAAGTATTCTCTATAAGAGTATTGCTGTTTTTAGTAGTGGCTGTATTTAAGCTTCCTAAAGTTGTATTTGTTTCTGTAGCGTAAGGCATGTATTGCACATCTCTTTCTGTAATAGAATAATCTACACCAAGATTTAATTTATAAGTTAAACCTTTTGCAATTTTATAAGAAGGAGAAATATTAGCCAAAATACGGTTGTTGTTTGTGTAATCGCCATAAATTGTTTCTCCAATAAAAGGATTTAAAATATCGTTACTTAAGTTTCCTTTTAATTCACCATTTTCATAAGGGGAGTCTGTTGGGTTAAGGCTTAGCATATCACTTACAACACTACCAGAATTAGGTCTTATATTGTCTAATTTAGTCGCTGTTAAATTAAAAGTAACATTAAATTTATCGTCAATTGCTTTTTGAGTTAAGTTTAAACGACCAGAGTAACGTTTTAAGTTACTGTTTCTTAAAATACCCTCTTGATCATCTACACCTACAGAAGCTGCGTAAGAAGAATTTTCTGTACCTCCACTCATAGAAAGGTTAATGTTTTTTGACACCGCAGTTCTTGTTAATTCATCTTGCCAATTTGTAGATGCTCCTCCATCAATTAAAGTACCATTTACGGCAGTTACATTAGCTCTAAATTCATCAGCAGTAAAAACATCTACTTTATTTGCTAGCGTAGAAAAACCACTAGAGACGTTTAAGTTTACTTTGTTTCTTCCTTTTTTTCCTTTTTTTGTAGTAATTACAATAACACCATTAGCTGCTCTAGAACCGTAAATTGCAGTTGAAGAAGCGTCTTTTAAAACTTCTATACTTTCTATATCTTGTGGATTTATAAAGTTTAACGGATTAGTAGCAATACCATTACCAGAATTATCTAATGCAAAACCATCTACAATATAAAGCGGAGTAGTACCAGAACGCAAACTACCAACACCTCTAATAACAATATCTTGTGTAGCACCAGGCTCACCACTAGAAGAAGATACGTTTACACCGGCAACTTTACCTTGTAAAAGTTGACCCGCGTTTGCAACAACTCCTTGGTTAAAATCTTCATTTTTTACAGAAGAAATTGCTCCAGTTACATCAGATCTTTTTTGAGATCCATAACCTACTATAACCACCTCATCCAAAGAATTTGCTTCTTCTTTTAAAATGATATTTAATTTTTGGTTTCCAGCATAAAGAACTTCTTTAGTCTCATAACCTAAATATGAAAATATTAAAACGCCATTTTCATCATTTAAATTGATAGAGAAAACTCCATCAAAATCTGTTATAGTTCCTGTATTAAGCTGTCCTTTTAAAACAACAGAAACATTAGGTATTGGTATTCCATCTGCATCAGAAACTACGGTTCCAGACACGTTAACTTGCGCAATAGAATAGGAAGTAAAACCTAATGCAAGTATTAAAATTAAATAAATTTTTTTCATCTAGTTTGATTTTTAAATTGTGGTAAAACTAATTTACAGAAAGTGTTGGTTGGGGTGTTTTTGTTTCATCAAAGAGTATTAATCATTCAAATCAGCATAGAAAAGAAGCAGATTAGGTGTGTTTTCGTTACAGTAACAATTCCCTAACGTTAAGAAAATCCTACAGCAACAAACGGTTTAGTTAAATTGATCTTTAAACTCTTTAGGGCTTTTTCCAAAATGCTTTTTAAATGCTTTTCCAAAATATTTTGGATCGTTATAACCGCACTCAAAACTTATTTCAGAGATGTTTAATTTTTTAGTTTTTAACAAAGCTTCTGCTTTTTGTAGTCTAAGAGACATAATTACATCTGAAGGAGATTGTTTTAACCGCTCTTTAAATAATCGATAACACTTTACCCTAGAAACATCTAATAAGTCTACCAACATTTCTACATTAAAAGAAGAGTTATGTAATTCTTTCTTTATAACTTCTAAACTCTTTTTTAATAATTTATCATTAGCCGTTAAAACAAGATCTTTACCTGTTAAAATATCGAATATTTTTTCTTGAAATTTATTTTCTTCAATAGAAACATATTTTCTATTTATTAAAGAGTCTATTTTTTTTTGAATAAAAGATTCACTTACCGGAAGCTGAATAAGAGTGTCTACACCAAACTCAATCGATTGTTCTCTTAGTTCGTAATTAATATCTTCTGATATATAAATTATAGCGATTTTCTTGTTTTTTGTTGCATCAGAATTATTGATAAAATATAAAAGATCTTTAGAGAAAGAAACTTGATAGATTACAACAATATGTATCTGAATTTGTTTGGTAATCGAGTTTAAATTATTTGCAGAGTTTTCAAAAATTAAATTATAATTATTATGTTCTAAAATTTGATTTGCAGCTGCAAAATTTTCTTCATCACTAAAGATTAATACATTTTTTTTGTCTGCAGATAAATTTTCTTGTTGATTAAAATGTTTCCACGAAATAGTTTCTATAGATTTATCCTTCGGGTTTATTTTAGTAATTGGTATTTGTAATGCTACCTTAAATTCTTGGTCTAAATTATAATTAATAAGTTTTCCTTTTAAATCAACCAAAAGAGTTTGTAACGCTTTAAAATAAGGACTGTAATGTAAAACACTGTACCAATTATTTTTTAAAAGATCACTATTAGAGGAAATTTCTATAATTACAAAAGAATTCTTATAATTGATTTTTAAGTTTAACTTACTGCTATTATCTGAGTATTTATTAATGTCATTAAAAAAGTATTGTAGCATTAAACGAAAACGTAAAACATCTATTTCTACCCAATTAATAGAAGTGTCTATATTAAAATTAAAATCTACTTTATTGGTTTGTAAAGATTCCTCTAACTTATTAATACTGTTTTTTAAAACCGGAAATAAATTAATTACAGAAGTCTTAATAGCTCCAATTTCTTTTACGTGGCTTAGATAATTCCATTCAGAAATTAGGTTTACCATTTTGTTAGACTCTTCTAAAATAGTTTTTTTATCATCAGAATTTTCTGACAAACAATTTGCAGTTTGTAAAATTTTAGAAACAGGTTCTTGAAACTCTGATAAAACAAATGTTTTAAATTTTTCGACTTCAAAATCTTCATTTTTAAGATTGTTATGTAGTTTTAAAAGTGTCTCTTTTTGACGTAAAATTTCTTTATTTTTTTCATCTAATTGATTGTTAATAACCTCTAAATCTTTTTTTTGATTTTCGATGACATTTGTACGAATTAAAATCTTTTTTTCTAGGTTTTTTTGAAGTGATTTTGTTCTTAAATTCTTAAGGTAGATAAGTATTATTGCTGTAATTAATATAAATACTGATAAGAGCACATAAAATAAGTTCGTTTTATAAAAAGCCTTTTTTATTTGTAAGGAGAAAAGTAATTCTTCTTCATTTTCTTTTCCTTCTTTAAGTAAAAAATTATAACTTCCAGAAGTTAAATTTTGATATTTTATGTTGTTATTGATATCTAATAAAGTCCAATTACTATCTAAGCCTTCTAATTTATAATAGATATTTTTCTCTGTTTTTTTAGGGAATCTAATCGGAATTAAATCAATACTAATCTGATTTTCATTATGACTTTTTATAATATTTGGAGAGAAGTTTTCACTATCATCAACCAGTAATTTAATTTTTGACTTAGTGTTATTAAACTGAATATTACTAGGATTAAAATAATTTAAACCATTAATTCCACCAAAAAACAAATCACCTTTAGCACCCTGATAATAAGCGCCTTCAGAAAATTCAGAAACTTGCCAACCTCCTTTTGGATGAAAAGTTTTTACTTCAAAACTTTTTTTATCAATCACAACAATTCCTTTAGTAGTACTTAACCAAACTTGCTCTTTATGATCTAAAATACCGTAAATTAATTGGCTAGGTAAACCTTCTTTTTCTGTAATATTCTTAATAATACCTTTTTCTTTACTAAAAACACTTAATCCACCAAGTGATGCAATCCAATAATAATTTGTTTTTTCATCTTTATAAACAGCATAAATACTATTACTTAAAAGACCTTTATTAGTATTTATAGATTGTAATTCGCCATTTTTAATATCAATTAATTTTAAACCTTTATTATTATTATTATTATTATTATTAGATTTTAAAGTGTTTTTTTGCTCTTTATGATAATCAGAAAGGTTATTTTGGGTTTCTATTGTTTTTAATTTTCCTTTGCTAATATCTAATAATTGTAGTCCATTATTTTCTGTAGCAAGAATAAGCTCGTTATCTATCAATTTTAAATTTCTAATATGATATTTACGAATTAATTCTTGTCCAATAAAAGACTCAAAATTATTTGTGTTTAGATTAAATTTAGCAACTCCACCCCAGCAAGCAACCCATAATTGTTTATCACTATCTTCGTAAATAGAATAATTTCTATTGTTAGGTATGTTTTTATTGTTCTTAGAATTATATAAATTATAATTTCCATTTTTTTCTATTCTAATAATTCCAGCATAAGTTCCTGCCCAAATAGTTCCATCAGAAGCGGTAAACAAAGACCTTATACGTTTCCAATCTGGCTCATTGATAGCTTCTTTAATTATAAATTCTTTGTAGTTTTTAGAAGTAGAATTGTAATTATATAGTCCTTTTGTGTAATAACCTAACCAAAGTTTACCTTGTAGATCTTTGGTTATTGCACGTAAAGTTTCATTAGGAATGTTAGGAGATTTTATTGGGTGAGGTGCAATAGATGCTATCTTATCAGAATTAGAATACGCCATACTAATTCCACCATCTTTTAAGCCAAGCCAAATGTTTCCAAAATAATCTTCGTGTAAAGTTTCTACTTCATTACTTTTAAAACTTTCTTTAGAATAAGGGTCTTTTGTGTAATTTTCTATATGATATTTATTGGCTTTGTCTAATATATTTTTAATGATGAATAAACCATTTTTACGAGTGGCATACCAAATATTACCTGTTTTATCTTTTAAAACATCATTAATAATAAGGTTTGGGTATTTTGTTAAAAGAATGCTACTTAAAGCGTTGTTGTTTATTTTTGATGTTTGTCTATTGGTTTCTTTAAATTGACCAGCAACAAATTCGTAACAGCTATTTTGAGTGTGAACTAAAATATTACCATCTTTTGTAACAGAGATATCATTTGGTTTGTTCTTAAAAGTGTAATTTTTAAATTTTTTATTACCTAAGTATCTACTTATTTTCGCATCTTCTGTAATAATCCAAATTGTACCTTTTATATCTTGTTTAACTTTGCTGATGTAGTTACCAGCGATGGAATTACTGTTGTTAATGTCATGTTTAAAGGAAGTAAATATATATCCATCAAAATAATTTAAACCATCCCAAGTTGCAATCCATAAACCTCCATTAATATCATTTTCGATATCTTTTACAGAATTATTAGATAAACCCTCGTTTATCGAAAAATTATCAAATTTAATTTGTTGACCAAAAGTTTGTAATGTTATAAAAAAAATGAATAATACTACTCTTGTCATAGTGTATATTTAAACCCACAAGAATATACTTTTAAGATTACCTTAATATAAATATTAGGTTAAGTAAATAAAAATTATGCCTTTAAAATTCTTACCCGTTTTAGGTTTATAAATATTATTTTTTCAATAAAATTAAATTTATAAACAACTAACAAGTGTTACCGCATTAATTTCACTTTTTTATCATGAATAAATAAATTGGTTAATAGCATTAAATTTCTAATAATACTAAAAAATAGTTTTGACTACAACATCAAAACTATTTCATATTGAAAATATTATTTTTCAAAACTTTTAATTCCTTTTTGAAGCCATACATAATATTCTTCAACATCTGGTGTGTAAGCTGTTGGGTTTGTTAAATTTTCTTCTTCATGATTCATTAAAACATAAAAAGGTTGTGCATTTGCTCGGTATTTGATCGTTTGAAATTCACTCCATTTCTGACCAATATATTTTAACTTTTTCCCTGGTCTTAATTTTGATTCCATTTCTTCTCCTACAGGTAAAGGTCTCTTATCATCTACATATAAAGAAATCAAGACCACTTCATTTTTTAAAATTGAAAGTATTCTATCTTTTGGCCAAACATTTTGTTCCATCTTACGGCAATTTACACATGCATATCCTGTAAAATCTAAGAGTACTGGTTTTCCTACTTTTTTAGCATACGCCAACCCTTTATCATAATCCTTAAAAGCCATAATATCATGTGGAGCCATTAAATGTGCGCCATCGGGTATTACTGAGTGATTTGTATTACTTTGTGAACTTCCTGTTTTAGAAAACCCGACTCCGTAAGGTGATTCACTGTAACTTTGTGACGGTGGAAATGCACTAATCAAATTCAATGGTGCACCCCATAATCCAGGGATCATGTAAATTGTAAATGTTAAAGAAAGTATTCCTAAACTAAGTCTTCCTACAGAAATATGTGTTAAAGGAGAATCATGTGATAATTGTATTTTACCAAATAAGTAGAAAGCTAACACTCCAAAAATAGCAATCCAAATAGCTAAAAACACTTCACGTTCTAACCAATGTAATTGCAATACTAAATCTGCATTTGATAAAAATTTAAATGCCAATGCTAATTCTAAAAACCCTAATACAACTTTAACAGTATTTAACCATCCACCAGATTTAGGTAATGAATTTAACCAACCAGGAAAAGCGGCAAATAAGGCAAACGGAATTGCTAAGGCTAATGAAAAACCTAACATTCCTACAATAGGACCTATTTGACTACCTCCTGCAGCAGCCTCTACAAGTAAAGTACCTACAATAGGACCTGTACAAGAAAAAGAAACAATAGCTAAGGCAAGTGCCATAAAAAAGATACCTATTATACCTCCTCTATCAGCTTGCGCATCAACTTTTGTTCCCCAACTACTTGGTAATACTATTTCGAAAGCACCTAAAAAGGATACAGCAAAAACGATTAATAATACGAAGAAAATAATATTAAACCACACATTTGTTGATAAGGCATTTAAGGCATCTGCACCAAAAATAGCACTAACAAGAATACCTAGTAGTACATATATAATAACGATGGATGCACCATAAATTAGAGCATTTTTAACACCTGCAGCCTTACTTTTACTTTGCTTGGTAAAAAAACTCACCGTCATAGGAATCATTGGAAACACACAGGGAGTTAACAATGCTGCAAAACCAGAGAAAAAAGCTATAATAAAAATAGCAAATAGCCCTTTGTTTTCTTCCTGAATTTCTTCAAGACGCATGCTATTATCAATAACATCATTTTTTACGGCCTCAATTCTATTTACTAAATCTCTGTTTAATTGAAACGTCAAATCAACTTCTATTGGAGCTAAACAGCGGGCATCGTCGCAAACCATAAATTCAACAAATCCAGAAATGTTAGATTTTTCAGATTCCACTTCAACTTTTTGCTTAAACGTTGCTTTGTTTTCAAAAAATTTAATTTCCATTCCGAAGACGGGATCATCAACAATATGTCCTTCTTCCTCTTCGGTATTTCCTATAATATTAAACCCACTCTCACTATCGTCATAAACGAAAGTTGTTGGTATTGGACCATCTTCTGGAACGGTTTGAGAATATAAATGCCAACCTTCTTCTATAGTAGCTGTGGAAATTAAATTATATTCCGTTTCTGAAATTTTTTCTACTGAAGTAATCCATTTTACGGGATCTAAGACTTGGCCTTTTACAAAACTAATTGTAAGTAAGGCTATTGCTAATAATATATTTTTCATTAAAAAATCTTTTAATTATTCCTTTGGCTTAAAAACGACATGATAGGATTTTCCATCTTGTAGAACTTGACTTGCGATATCTTGAATATCCTTAATTGACATCTTGTTTACAATATCTTCAAAATTCTTGGGATCATTTAAGTTTAAGTTAAAACGATAAAAATTGGTTAATAAACTCATATCGTAACCATTTTTATCTTTTGATTGCAAGCGTTCCTTTAAAAAATTTGTTCTTGTTTTATTTAAATCCTCTTCCCTTACATTTCCTGCTACTATATTTTGTAGTTCAGCATTTACGATATCGACTAATTTGTCGGCCAATTCAGGATTACAATCAAATTTAAAAGACACACTTAATTCAGATTTTGGCTCTCTTGATAAGTATGCATTTGCTCTAGGACTATATGCGCCTCCTTCGGACTCTCTAATACTTTCTGTTACTCTTAACTGAAGAATATCGCCCAAGACATTAGCATAAATAGCACTATTAATAGCGTATGGCACTTCCTTTTTATAGATTATATTTACTGTCGCTTTTGGATCTTCCATAGCTAAATAAATATCATCATTAATTTTATTTGAAATCCATTCCGGCCTGTTATCCTTATAAGTTTCTTTGGTATTATATGTAGGAATACCAGCAACGTATTTTTCTAATAATGGCTTTAATTGTTCTGCTTTCAAATCGCCTACAATAAAAAATTCAAAATCTGAAGCATCATGAAATCGTGATTCATAAATTGATTTTATTTTATCAAATTTAATTTCAGAAATATATGTTTTATCAAAAAGGCGTGCTTTAGGATTATTTTCGCCATAAATAGCCACTGTCAAGCTATCCTTCATTTTATCTCCAACACTATTAGATTTTCTAATAAGGTAGTTATCTAAGCTATTTTTAAGCACTTTAAAAGCTGGCTCTTCAAATCGGGGTTTTACAAAATATAAATACACCATTTGCAACATGGTTTCTACATCTTTTGTATTTGATTCCCCTGAAACACTTTCGTTAATTGCGCCTAAACCGATGCTTACATTGGCTGTTTTTCCGGCTAACACTTTTCTTAAATCGGTTGCGCTAAAATCTCCTAATCCCGACTTTTGAATTAAGCTCTTTACGAAATTCCCTGAAGGTAAATCTTCTATAGGCAACAAAGATGTTCCTCCATAACTGAAAGCTTTTAAAGCAACCTTATCTTTTTCTTTATCAACAAATTTATAATGTACTTTAATGTTATTATTCAACATATAAGTTGTTGAATTCAGGTCTTTATTTACAACTGTTTCTACAATTTCACCAGACTCAAAATTAATACCTGACACTAAGGTTTTACCACCCATTGCTTCCTGATATGGTTCAATAGTTTCATCTTTTTTAACCGAATTAAGAATATTTAAAGCTTCGCCTTTAGTTAAATTATCTTGCCCCTCTACTCCTGTAACATTTAAATATCTGTTATTTTTAGCATACAGATTTTTAATTGTAGTATGTAACTCTTCCTTCGTTAGATTCTTAAAAATCTGCAATACAACTTCATACTCATTTTCTATATCTGAAATTGTTTCATTTTTAAGATAGTTGTTCTGAATAGCTTTAATGATATTTTTGTGACTAACACTTTCCTTCTTTGCTATTCTGTTTTCATATGCTGTTTTGTATTTAACAATGCCTCTGTTTATTTCAGATTGAGTAAAACCAAATTTAACAGCTCTTTCAACTTCTGTTAACACTTCATAAAACGCTTCTTTTTGCTTATTTGGTTTTGGAGACACACCTATACTTAAGCTGTTAAATGTTCTAGAAAGTCCACCATACCCCATCCCAGCGCCTAAGAAAGTTACTTCTGGTTTTTGTGCTTGTTCATAAATTCTAGCATTTAGCATACTCACTGACATAGACTCTAAAATTGAACGTTTTAAATCCGCTACAGTTTCAGTTTTTAAAGATTTTTTGTGACGTATTCCAAATGAGATTTTTGCTGTAGAAATTTCTGGATCCATACCTAAACTGTACATCAGGCCCTTACTTTCTGGAATATCAACCACAAAGCGTTCTCTAGGATTTTCAACAGCTGGAATTTTTGAAAACTTTTCAATAATTTTTTGTTCGATTGTTTCAGCATCAAAATTACCAATTACAGCTATAGCTTGTAAATCTGTTCTGTACCAATCGTGATAAAAATCGCGAAGCATTTTATAATCAAAACCTTCAATAATAGACATCAGGCCAATAGGAAGTCTATCCGCATATTTGGAGTGATTAAATGTAATAGGTAAAGATTTACTAAACAAACGCATTTGCCCATTCTGTCTAGTTCTCCATTCTTCTTTTATTACACCACGTTCTGCATCTATTTCTTCATCGGTTAATAATAAGAAATTAGACCAATCGCTTAACACCGTTAAACAAGTATCTACCAAACCATCTTTGGTTGGAATGTTATTCATATTATACACAGTTTCATCAAATGAAGTATATGCATTTATGTCTTTTCCAAAAACAGCTCCATGTGCCTGCAGTGTATTTAACATACTTTTTCCTGGAAAATTACGAGTACCATTAAAGGCCATATGCTCTAAAAAGTGAGCTAATCCTTGTTGATCATCGTTCTCTAAAACAGAACCTACATTTTGAATGATGTAATAGCTCGCAGCATCTTTTACAACATCTGTACTCTTAATGTAATAAGTTAATCCATTTGGTAAAACACCTTTTTTGATACTGTTATCGACGGCTAAAGGTTGATTTAAATCAATGGTTTGGCTAATGGCTAAAAAACCAGTTGATAGCATTATTAATACTGAAAGAAAATATTTCATATATATATTGTACTAAAAATTAAATTATGTTTTTATTTAAAAATAGTTAAGAGGAAGAAAAGGTTTAAAAATTCTTAACAAAATTAAAAAGGATTACTTTTTCAAATAACCCTTTTTGCAATCTTTCTAAATTTTTATTGCGACTAACTCAAAGTAATACTAAGAAGGATTGAGATTAAATATGTTTTATTTGAATACAAAATAGTTAATAAAAACTAAATCTCATGTTTGTCAAACAATGTGATTAACCTTGCGTTTGATGGTCTTGGGGCATTAGCATCAACGATGTTTCCTGAAGGATCTATTAAAATAAATTTAGGAATACCATTAATTGCATAATCCTTAATAAACTTGGATTTAAAATCGTTGTCCGCAAATAATTGAATACCTCCAAGTTCTTTTTCTTTGACCATCGTTCTCCATTTCTCATAGTCTTTTTGTTTGTCTACTGAAATACTTACAAATTCTATATTTTTTCCATGATATTGTTTTTCAACTTCCTTTAAAAAAGGAATTTCTCTTGTACAAGGTCCGCACCATGTTGCCCAAACATCTATATAAACAAATTTACCTTTTAAATCTTCTAAAGACGTCGTTCCTCCAGCATAATTAATATAGTTTTCAAATTTAGGAGATACTTTCCCTTCTTGAACATTCTTTAAACTTTCATATAGTTTTTCTACTTTTTTCTTTTGTTTTTCATCTGTAGAAGTAGCCATAAAGAGCGTGTAATATTCTTCAAGGTTTTTTGTTCTAGTAATATTAGCTATAGTTGAGTTTAATAATGCATTTTTTATCGTTTCGCTTTTAATTGCTGAAAACGTTCTTAAATTAGCAATATCTTTACTAATGTTTTCAGATCTTCCCAATTCATTAGCTTTATTTTTATAATGTATTCCTAATAAAGTTTTATAAGCTGTAGAATTAGCATAATCTTCTTCATTATTGTAATCAACATTTTGCAAATCATTTAAAAAATCTGGAGTAACTTTAAAGCCTCTTTTTTTAGCATAATGTCCATGGTAAAATTCATAGTTTGTTAGCTTAATAAGGTAAGTGTATTTTATATCTTTTTGTTGTGCTAGTTTAAAGCTTTCTGAAATCTCTTTTGTGTTTTCTAATAATTGATTTAGAGAAGAAGTGATTGTATCTATTTTTTCTGTAAATACATCTTGTTCTAAAATGTAGATATTTTCGGCACCTTCTAGTTCTTTAGCTTTTTTAGCTCTAGCTTTAAGAAAGTTGTTTTCTACAGCACCTTTGCCATTTATTTCAATGGTTTTACCCAATTCTTCTAAATCTGCATTAATAGTTAAATCGTAGCCACTTTCTAGATATATTTGGGTTCGCTTTTTATTGTAATTTATTTGATACAATCCTTTTAATCCTCTAATGGTATCTTTAAATGTACCATCACTAGATATTTCTATTTTTTTTCTAAATGAGCGATCATTAACACCTGACAATAATACTTGGTTATCAGTCTTATTTAATAATTTACCAGAGATAAGAGCATAATCTATAGCAGGGTCTTGCTTGCAAGAAAAGGCTAATACAGCCATTCCGATAATAAAAAGTTGTTTTTTCATAAGATTCATTATTATTTATAAAATTTTATTTTTATCTAGTTTGAATAAAATATAATTGTAATTAATGGTTTTATACCTAGAACATACATGTAAGAAAACTAAGCTATACAAAAGCTGTATTCCTATATGTTATTTCTAAAGTATCATTATTACCTCTTTCTAACTTATTAAAAATAAAATTTAGAAAGAGATCTCAACAATTAAAATAAACTGTAAAGTTTTAGTTACTCCTACTTTTGGAAGTACAATTTTTAATATCCAGGGTTTTGAGTTAAATTAGTGTTGTTTAATATTTCTTGAATAGGTATAGGGAATAAAACATCTGTAGGTTCCCACATTGACTTAAGAGGCGCAACAACAGCATCAACTTTACCCGTGCGCTTTAAATCGTACCAACGGTGCCCTCCTTCAACCATTAATTCTATGCGTCTTTCATGAGCAATAGCATCAAGTAGGGTTGCTTTAGTGTTGGCTGTAGTATTTTCTAAACCAGCTCGATTACGAATCATATTAACATCCTCTTGAGAGCCAGAAATATCTTCTAATTGAGCTCTTGCTTCAGCTCTAATTAAAAACAGTTCTGCAAATCTTAAAAATACTAATTCTTCTACAGGTGCATCTCTATTAAAAAATGAATTTTTCTTGTATTTATGGGCATAATGAAATATTCCTCTAGAGTTATCTTCTATACCAACCCAATGATCGAATCGTGCATCTCCAGTTTCAAAAGAATTAAATAACTGGTCGGTTAATTCATATGCGCTCCATGAACCGCCACCAAACGGAGAACCAAATCTACCAATTACAAAGGTTTGAGCATAACCGTTCTGGTTTCGTGTTTCATTAATTGATATTTGAAGAATAGATTCTCTTGTAGGTTTTAAAAATACATCATCTAAATTAGGCTCTAATATATATGTAGGGTTTTCGATAACCTTAGTGGCTTCTATTTCTGCATTGGCCCAATCTTCTGTATATAAATAAGCCCTGGCCAACAATGCAGTTGCTGCGCTTTTGTTTGCGCGATTTCTTTTACCATCTGCATGATCATAATTATCTGCCATTAAAGACTGTGCTTCTTTTAAGTCTGCAATAATATGCTCGTATACCTCTGTTGTAGGCATTCTGCTTAACGTATTTAATGTTGCTATAACACTAGTATTAGCATACGGTATATCTCCAAATATATTTACTAAATGAAAATGGAAAAAGGCTCTAAAAAATAAGGCTTCACCTAAAACTTGATTTCTGAAATCTTCAGAAAGCACATTATTATCTCCTAATCCTTCTATAATTGGATTTACCAAGATTAATTTATTGTAAGAATCCGTCCATAAATCATTGAACACAATCAGATTATCTATCTCAATATTGTTATCTCCAATCGCACCTACATCAGTATTTCTATGGTTGGTAGTTATCTCATCTCCAGATATACCGGTATATTGCTCAATTCTTGCCTCAGTAAAGGTACCATTATAACTATATCCAAGTAGCTGATACAAGCCTATTATCGCTGATTCAGTTGTTTCTTCATATAAAAATACATTATCTGAACTCAGTTCTCCTTGGGGAGCATCTATTTCTACAAATTTTTCACAGCTTACAAATAAGCTGCTTAAACAAGCAATAATTAAAACTGCAGAAGCTACCTTCAATTTTTTAATTTTTATGTTTATAAGTTTCATATTCTTAAAGTGTTAATTGAATTCCTGTTATAATTGTAAGTAATGCTGGTAATCCTAAACCTCCTGTTTCTGGGTCTATTCCTTCATATGAAGTAAGCGTTCCTAAGTTTTGTCCGCGCACATAAAGTTTAGCAGCCTTAAATTTTAAACGGTCTAGTACTGTTTTAGGAATATTATAAGTTAATGATACATTCTGTAATTTTATAAACGACTTGTCTACAACATGTCTTCCTGTACTACTATCTAGAGCTAATGGACTAGTATATGTAGTACTACTGTTATTCAATTGCTGAATTTTAGCAATATCACCTGGGTTTGCCCAAGCATCTAAGAAGTCGACAGGTAAATTCCCATGTCCTCCCTCATAAGCTCCAGGTCTCCTAAAACTGCTTAAAAAATCAAACCCTTTTGTTTGTTTAAAGCTCATAGAGATATCTAATTGCCAATTTTTATAGGTGAAATTATTTCCAAATCCACCGTAAAAATCAGGCATTAAATCTACAAAAAACTGTCTATCAAGTACATTAACTCTTCCATCTTCATTCACATCTGTAATCAAGTAGATTCCGGTTTCAGGATCAACTCCTGTACCATTATATTGTTTACGACCATATAAAGATTCTCCTACTACATAAAGGTTGTCAAAAGCAGGAAAACTTTCTATATCAAAGAATTTTTTTAATTCATTTTTTTCAAAAGAAATATTGAATGACGTATTCCAAGTAAAATTAGTGTTGCTAATATTAGTTGTATTTAAAGTAAGCTCTACCCCTCTGTTCTCTACCAAAGCAGGTAAATTAAATTGCTGTGTTACAAAACCAGTAACTCTAGACAATGGAAGTCCTATTAATTGATTAGACGAGTGATTTTTATACCAAACCGTTTCTAAATTTACGCGATTATTAAACAGTGCTAAATCCAAAGCCAATTCTAATTTGGTGTTTTCTTCCCATGAATAAAAAGGATTTTCGGCTCTTGAAGGGGTGATACCAAGAATATCATTATATCCAATAAGATTTGATTTTGAATAGGTAGAAAGATATTGATAATCACCTATTTGATCATTCCCAGTAATACCGTAACTTCCTCTAAATTTACCAAGACTTAAAAATGATAAATTATCTTTTACAAAATCTTCACTAGAAAACACCCATGAAGCACCTACTGCTCCAAAATTTCCAAACTTTTTATTAGGTCCAAAACGAGAAGAACCATCTCTACGTCCAGTTAAATTTAGTAAATACTTAGACTTGTAATTATAATTAAGTCTTGTATACAAGGCATTGTATTTATATTGAGAAATACTGTTGCTTGTTATTTGTTGTTCTGGAGCAGCTCTTATATCACTTAGCAATAAATCAGAAGTATACCCATAACCTAATACGCCTATTCTTTTTGAGGTAACGCTTTGAAAAGCCGCACCTACTTGCATTATGAAATGATGATCTCCAAAACTTTTAGTATACGCTAATTCAGGCTCAACATTCCAACTATTGGTTGTAGACATGGTTTCTGAATTTCTACCATAAACAGCGGCATTTGCAACTTGATCTCTTGGGTTTAAACCAGATAATGGATTTAATTCAATATAATTAACTAAGGTGTTTGAATACCCCAATATCACCTTTGCTTCAAGATTAGGAATCAAATTTTTATATGACACAATAGCACTTCCTGTATAATTACGACTAACTCTTTCTAAAGAGTTTTCTAAGGCAGCTAAAGGATTTTGAAAGTACAAATCATCTTCTTGACCTTCGTAATTAATATTTCCGTTTGCATCTAACAACTCTGGTGCGTTAGGCGCTAAAGTAAATGCAGATCTAAAATATTCAGAAGAAGCTGCTGTATTTTGATTATTTGCCGTAATTGAATATCTAGAAGTAAAAGCAACATTAAACTTATCGTTTATAGATCGGTGATTTAAACTAAGCGAAGACGAGGCTTGTTTATGCGAAGAATCATCATAATTATAAATATTAGTTTGGTCAGATAAATTGAAAGAGAATAAATAACTAGTCGTTTCTGACCCACCTGAAACAGCTAAACGAGCTGTTCTTTGTATCCCTATATCTCCTAATAGTTCTTCTCTCCAATTTACATCTCTAGTTGGATCCCAATTAATTAAATCTACATTATTACTTAGATCAGATTCCTCTATAGGCCAAATACCCTCGTTCTCAGCAGTTTGCCTACGCATTGCTAAATACTCTTCTGTATTCATTAAATCTATGCGATTTAAATTTGGCATTTTTAAAAATCCATGAGAATATTCTGCAACAACTCTTGTTTCACCTGCTTGCCCTTGTTTAGTTGTAATTAAAATAATACCATTGGCTCCACGAGATCCGTAAATAGACGTAGCATCAGCATCTTTTAATACATCAATACTTTCTATATCAGCAGGATTTAAATATTCTAAAGGGCTTATTGCAACACCACCTAAACTACCAACATTTGAAGATGGAATAGGTACACCGTTTAAAATGTACATTGGTAAGTTAGCACTTGAATTTAAACTGTTAATACCTCTAATTCTTACTGTAGCAGCTGCTCCAGGTAAACCATCATTTTGTGTAATTTGTAAACCAGCAATTTTACCTTTTAAACCTTCTATAGGGTCTGTTGTAGGTTGTTGACCAATATCTTTAGCTTTTACAGTACCAATATTACCTGTAGCTAATTTTCTAGAGGTTTTATAGTATCCTGCGTTTATTACTACCTCATTTAATTCATTTGTAGCTTCTTTTAAAGCTACATTGATTTTGTTTTTAGATCCAACAGTAATTTCTTGTTTAATGTATCCTAAAGAAGTAAAAACTAATATATTTCCTGTACTTACAGCTATTCTATAGTTCCCGTCAAAATCGGTAGAAGTACCAAGGTTTTTATTTTTCACCTTTACAGTGACACCAACAAGAGGAACACCTTGCTCATCGGTAACAAAACCAGAAACAATAATGTTTTGCTGTTTTTCGGAAATGGCTTGTTTAATTATAATAGTGTGTTGCTCAGATATCATAAAACTCAGATTGTTTGAAGTCATACAATCTTCTAAAAGTTTGGATACCTTAACTTTTCCTTTTTTCAGATATACTTTTGAGATTTGCTCAAAGCAATCTTCAGAATAAATAAAATTGTAATCAGTTTGATCACTTATCAACTTAAAAACTTCATCAACAGAAACAATTTTATCTGTATTAATAGTAATGTTGATATCCTGAGACAACAAATCTCCTGGAGACAAACTGAATACTGTAAAACAACAAGTAAAGATTAGTGTTCTCATCATCATTTTTAATAGCCGCTTACCAAAAATGGGACGGTTGTTAGTTGGATTAATTTTCATAAATTTGCATAAGTTTGATTAGTTAAACATTTAATTGATTGAATTGAATTTAGGAGGGGAAAATATTCACGGTCCAATGTTTCTATTTTTTCCCTCTTTTTTATTTCAGTAAAACTGATTTATTTTTAATTTCATAAGACTTTATTTTATTTGTATTTTGTATTAACAATAAAATAGATTCTAGGTTTTGATTTTTATTTAAATCTCCATTAAATTTTTGGTTAGCTATATCATCATTTGAAAACTCAAAATCTACATCGTACCAACGAGATAATACTTTTGAAATGTCTTTTAATGTTTTTTTCTTAAAAACAAATGCACCATGTATCCAAGCTATTTCACTATTAGCTTCTACTTGGTGAATAACTAATTGATTATCTTCTTTACTAAAAATAGATTTTTGATTTGGAGTTAATAATTTACGATCAAATTTAGTAGTTACAGAAACACTTCCCTCAACTAATGTAGTAGAAACATTAGCCTCATCTTTATACGCTTTAATATTAAACTTTGTACCTAAAACCTCTATAGTTTGACTTCTATTAACTACATTAAATTTAGTTCCTTGGTGATTTGTACTTGGTGATACCTCAAAATAAGCTTCCCCATAAACCAACTCTACAACTCTAGGCTTGTCTTTTAAAAAGTTTACAGGGTATTTTAATTGAGATTCTGAATTTAACCAAACCTCTGTTTCATCTGAAAGTACAACATGGTATTGCCCACCACTTGGTATGGTTAAATAATTATATTCAATTATTTTTGCTTTAGTTTCAGCAGCTTTGTATATAATTTCTTTAGCAGTACTACTAATTTTTATATCTTGATAATTTACTACACTATCTAAAATAATTTGAGAACCATCTGCTAACGTTAACGTTGCTTTATCTGTACCAGGGCTTATAGACACTTCATTACTTTTATTAAAAGTATTTTTGGTTAAATAGAAAAAACTAAAAGAAATTAACACTAAGATTGCTGCTGCATATTTCACAAAATTTCTTCTATATAACAGAAGCACCTTTACAGTATTTTTTTCTTTGTCGATACCCTTTTTTACATTTTCATAAGCTCTGTATACATCATTCTTAAGTGTAGCCATATTTAAATCATGATAATCTAAAATGTATTTTTCAAACTTAGATTGATTATCTACATTTTCTAACCACTTATACAAAAGATTCAATTCATCTTTTGTTATCGTATTTGCAATAAATTTCGTTATAATTTTTTTCACGATTTAATACCTAATTACGGGTTTACATACATTATTACTTACTATTTAAGTAAAACCCCTAAAAAAAAATAATGTTTTTTTAATTTCATTGAGATTAATTCAAAAAAAATAACAAAATTTATATTTATTAAAACGTTTTTTCAAACTATTTCACCTAGTCTTTTAAAGAGTAACAACATCTATTACAGTAAGATACTTGCAACTTTAGAATTGAAAACTAAAATTACAAATTGAATATTTATAAATTTTTATTGCTTATTAAAGCTTTTGTTTATATTATTGTTAATATTTTCAATAAAAAGCCTAAAATAATTCATGATTTCATCAATATTACTAAGATTTATAGTATGAATGAATTAGAAGCAACAGAAAGGGTAAAAGATGGTGACGAAAACGCCTTTAAATATATATTTAACCTATATTATGACAGGTTAGTAGCATACATCTGCACTTATTCTCATGATAAAATGAACTCTGAAGACATTGTACAGCAAGCCTTTATAGATTTATGGAATAATAAAGAGAAATTAGACATAAACAAATCTCCAAGAAACTATTTATATAGCATTGCTTACAATCGATTTATTGATAGTATTAATAAAGATAAAAAACAGAATAACTTATTAGATCTCGTATACGAAAATGCTTTAAGAGATCGGATTGATCAAGATAATGAAGCCCTTGAAGATCGGGTAAAAAAGATGAATTTAATTATAGAGTCCTTACCCCCTAAATGCAGACAAATTCTTGAAATGAATAAGATTAAAGGCATTAAATATCAAGAAATAGCAAAAATTAAGGGAATTTCTATAAAAACAGTGGAATCACAAATGAGTATTGCATTTAAAAAAATACGCAAAGGTTTTGAAAAGGAAAATTTTCACCTTTTTTTCATAGATCTTTTTTTCAAAAGATAAATCTTTAAAATTATTATCAGGTTTTAAACTTATCTCCAAATCCTCAACTTCATCTGTTTGACACCTAAAAAAAGAAAACCCTCTAAATCAAACGATTAGAGGGTTAATTGTACAGGCGGAGAGACTCGAACTCTCACACCTCGCGGCACTAGATCCTAAGTCTAGCGTGTCTACCAATTCCACCACGCCTGCAACTTTTCCAATTTAATTGGGCTGCAAATATAAACATTCCTTGCAAACTGCAAAGCAGTTCATAATAATTTTTCTACTTTTGATGAAGAAATAAAAATATATTTTATGAATACTATTCAATCTTACATAAAAGACAACAAACAACGCTTCTTAAACGAACTCATAGAACTGCTTAAAATCCCTTCTGTAAGTGCAGATTCGGCTTATAAGAAAGACGTTTTACTAACGGCTGATTTTGTTTTAGAAAGTTTAAAAAAAGCAGGTTGCGACAACGTAGAAATGTGCGAAACTCCAGGATATCCTATTATTTACGGAGAAAAAATCATAGATAAGAACTTACCAACTGTATTAGTTTATGGTCATTATGATGTTCAACCAGCAGATCCTATAGAACTTTGGACCTCTCCTCCATTTGAGCCAGTGATTAAAAATACAGAAATTCATCCAGAAGGAGCCATTTTTGCAAGAGGTGCTTGTGACGATAAAGGACAGATGTATATGCATGTAAAAGCATTAGAATACATGACCTCTACCGGAAACCTACCTTGTAACGTAAAGTTTATGATTGAAGGTGAAGAAGAAGTTGGATCTGAAAGTTTGGCTTGGTTTGTACCAAGAAACACAGAAAAACTAGCCAATGATGTAATCTTAATTTCAGATACCGGAATGATTGCGAATGACATTCCTTCAATTACAACAGGTTTACGTGGTTTAAGTTATGTAGAAGTAGAAGTTACAGGACCAAACAGAGATTTACATTCTGGTTTATACGGAGGCGCAGTTGCAAATCCTATCAATATTTTAACCAAAATGATTGCCTCTTTACATGATGAAAACAACCACATTACCATTCCTGGTTTTTACGATAAGGTAGAAGAATTATCTACCGAAGAAAGAGCAGAAATGGCAAAAGCTCCTTTTTCTTTAGAGAAATATAAGGATGCTTTAAAAATTGACGATGTTCATGGGGAAGCAGGTTATTCTACCAACGAGCGCAACGCAATTAGACCAACTTTAGACGTAAACGGAATTTGGGGTGGTTACATTGGCGAAGGCGCAAAAACGGTAATTGCTAGTAAAGCATTCGCTAAAATTTCTATGCGTTTGGTGCCAAATCAAGATTGGAAAGAAATTACAGAACTCTTCAAAAAACATTTCGAAAGCATTGCTCCTAAATCAGTAACAGTTCTTGTAAAACCCCATCATGGTGGACAAGGATATGTAACTCCAATAGACAATATTGCGTATAAAGCTGCAAGTAAAGCATACGAAACTAGCTTTGGAAAAACACCTATTCCTCAAAGAAGCGGTGGTAGTATCCCAATTGTCGCCCTATTTGAGCAACATTTAAAAAGCAAGACTATTTTAATGGGCTTCGGTTTAGATTCTGATGCCATTCACTCACCAAACGAACATTTTGGGGTGTGGAATTACCTAAAAGGGATTGAAACAATACCTTATTTCTATAAATATTTTACAGAGATGTCTAAATAAAATAATTAATCCGTTCAGCAATGAACGGATTTTTTTTTGGCATTATATTTCTTAGACAAAAAAACTATTTCTAAAAAAGAAATGGAATAAATAATACCAACTACTATAAAAAGTGTAAATATAAAAAAGAATAAAGAGGGTTCTGGTGCTGTATATATAATTAGTAAAAAGAACTAAAGTTAGCATAATATAGACATAAAAAAAAACCTCGATACATCGAGGTTTTTTTTATGTAAAGGTCTAATTTCTTAAAATTGTAAATAAGAAAATTTAAACTCAATTTATTAGCAAATATGCGCGTTAGCGATTGAAACGGCATCCTTTTTTCTTTTTAGAAAAAAGATACAGTGAAAAGCGCGACCTGAAAGGAAACGCCCAACTACTCTACTGCGCTAAAAATAACAGAAGATTACTCTTTTTCTGCCATCTTTTTAACGTAATCTGTAATAATTACAATTTGAGTTGGTCCTACTTTACCTTCTATAAACTTAGCATTTTCATGATCTAAAGAAATTCTACGTACCGCAGTTCCTTGCTTAGCAACCATACTAGATCCTTTTACTTTTAAATCTTTAATTAAAACCACAGAATCTCCAGCCTCTAAGATTGCACCGTTCGCATCTCTATGAATTATTTTTTCACTATCATCTAAATGATCTCCAGATTCTTTAGCAAAACGTAAATCATCATCTTCTAAATACATCATGTCTAGCAAGTCTTGTGGCCAACCTTCTGCTCTTAAACGAGACAACATTCTCCACGCAACCACTTTTACACCTCTATATTCACTCCACATAGAATCGTTTAAACAACGCCAGTGATTTGCATCTGTTTCTTCTGGATTCTCTATTTGAGTAATACAAGTTTCACAAGCCAATACGCTACCATCTACTCCACCTCCACCAGTAATTGTTGGCTTTACATCATAAATTGATAAATTGGTTGTTGATGTACATAATTCGCATTTATTTCCACTTCTATTTTCTAAATCTTCTTGTAAACTCATAATTTATTTTTGTTGTACAAATGTACATATTTTAACGAAAAAAGCTAATTAAAAACCAAAGAAGTGAGCATTAAATTAAGAATTTGATAAAATTTTAACGTGAAGCTATTTCCTGCTTTTCACACTCGCTTTTTTTATCCTAAAAAGGAATAAAAAAGAGCTCAAACAATTGCTTCAATCAGGGCTAGACTTGTTTGCATACGTATTGCTAATACCAAACAAATTGTCACTTCTAAGAATGAGAAGTTACATAACATTGATAACCCAAAACTGAGCAACCTTATGAGATTTCTCCTATAGTCGAAATGACAATTAGGCTTAAAAACTTTATTACTTTAAAACTTGTTATTTTGAAACTCTTAAAAAACCTCTAAAGAAGTAAATTTAAAAGTACTTCCATCAAACAAACCTTTGTCAGACAACTTTAAAGCAGGAATTACCAACAAAGCCATAAAAGACAAACTCATATAAGGCGCTCTTAATTTACTACCCATTTCTTTTGCCATTGTATCTAGTTCTGCATACGCTTTACCGATAACCTCAGCTGGCTTATCAGACATTATTCCTGCGACTGGTAAAGAAACTATTTTTTCTTCCGTATCAGTTACAGCACAAACTCCACCGCTATTTTCGATAATTAAATTTACCGCTTTGCAAATTGCTTCGTCAGAAACTCCGATGGCAATAATATTATGAGAATCGTGCCCAACAGAACTTGCAATAGCTCCTTCTTTTATTCCGAAGTTTTTAATAAAAGCAATTGCTGGAGCATCATTCTGATAACGATTAACAACGGTCATTTTTAAAATATCAGTTTCTGTGTTTGAAACTAAATTCCCATCAACAATTAAAGCATCTGCTTCAATTTGATTGGTAACCAATTCGCCATCTAAAGCTTCAATTACTCTAATTTTTTCTGATGAAGATTCAAATCTAAAATCAGTAACTTCTTTTTTATCCGTATTAAAGTTATTCAATACTTCAAAATCTACCTGTTTTACAAAAGATTTATCATTTTTAGCAACTAATTCTCCGTTTATATAGGTTTCTAAAACATTGAACTTTTCTAAACTATCAACTACTACAAAATCTGCATCGTCGCCTTCTTCTAAAAGTCCAACATCTAACCTATAATGTTTTACAGGATTTACACATGCTGCTTGCAAGACTTTAAAAACATCAATTCCTTTTGCAACTGCTCTTTCACAAAGTTGATTGATATGTCCAAGCAATAAATCATCTGGGTGTTTATCATCTGAACAAAACATTATATTTTCGAAATGCTCTGGTAATAAATCGATTAAAGCTTCGAAGTTTTTGGCAGCAGAACCTTCTCTAATAATTACTTTCATTCCTTTCTGTAACTTCTCTAAAGCTTCATCAAAAGAAAAACACTCATGATCTGTAGAAATTCCGGCAGCAATATATTTGGTAGCATCATCACCTCTTAAACCTGGCGCATGACCATCAATGGGTTTGTTGTTATTTTTAGCATGTTGAATCTTAGCTAAAACCTCAGCATCATCAAATAAAACACCGGGATAATTCATCATTTCCGCCAGATATTTAATGTCTGGGTTTTCCATCATTAATTTAATATCATCAGCATCTATTATTGCTCCGGCACTTTCAAAAGACGTTGCTGGCACACAACTTGGCGCACCAAAATTGAATTTTAACGGGACTTTCTTTCCGTTTTCAATCATAAACTCAACTCCTTTTACACCTAAAACATTGGCAATTTCATGCGGGTCAGAAACCGTTGCAACTGTACCGTGTTTTACTGCAATTTTAGCAAATTCCGAAGGAACCAACATAGAGCTTTCTATGTGAATATGTGCATCTATAAAACCGGGTAAAATGTAGTTTTCTTGGTTATGATTTACTTCTTTTACAGACGAAATTTTTCCGTTCACAACTTCAATTTCTCCTTTGTAAATTCTTTTATTCTGTATATCAACTATGTTTCCTTGTACAATCATTTGCTTTCTATTTCTAAAACAAATTTACAAAGAATTAAAGGCGATTTAAAGTTTATTTAGGATAGATTACTTGATGTAGCGGAATATCAAAATCGTTAGAATCTTCAATTTGATAAATGGGCTTAAAATAATTGAGTCCAATAAATTTTGCGTCCTCTTTACAGTTGGATAAAAAACGATCGTAAAATCCTTTTCCGTAACCAACTCGGTAATTTAATTCATCAGAAATTAACAACGGAACAAAAATAAGATCTAGTTCCTTTTCATTTACAGGTTCTGCATTTACAGGTTCTGGAACTCCGTATTTATTTTGTTCTAAGACCGTATCTTCTTCTAAATAGAAATGAGAAAGTGTGTTGTTTACTAAGTTAGATTTACTAACCACAATTCGTTTTTTTATGCTTCTGAAGTAATTAATAATTGGTTGTGTTTCTATTTCTTTAAACTTTGTGAGAGACAAAAACATGTGTACATTTCTAATACCAACAATTTCTAAATCGTAAATTTGTTCGTAGATATTTTCTTGAAATTCTTGAATTTGACTTTCAGTTAAATCGTTTCGTTTCTGTTTGTAAATCTTTCTAAGTTCTTGCTTTTTCATTATTGAAAAATTCTATATTTTAAATTCTATCTACCGTAATAATTCTAAAAGTATTAGAATTTACAGTAATTCTAACATTATAATCTTTATTAGAAATATAAAAATTCTTTCCTTTTTTAAGGTAGTTTTCTATAACTGTTTCTTCTAAAACCTTTCTGATGAAATTCTCAGTTTCATCCTTAGATAAAGCTATTTTTAACTTTTTATTTATCCGTTGATATACCAATTCGGTGTAACAATGTTTTTCTAAAATTTCGTTTTTATTGTTTTCCATCATTTCAGAAAGCTATAATTCTTCTAATTCTTTTTGAAGTTTTTTTGTCAATCCTTTTACCACCAAATCGTAAGAATGATTGATGAGTTCTTTTGCCAAATCATCTGAAACATCACTAGAATTTAATAAAACAGTGTTCCAGTGTTTTTTACTCATATGATACCCTGCAGTAATCCCTTCAAACTCCTCTCTTAATTCTATTGCTTTTTCTGGATTGCATTTTAGATTGATTTTAGCTTCTACTTTCTCCCAAGAAGTTAAACTTGTTAATAAAAACATTTTATCCATCACTTTAAAAACTAACGTTACCTCATCAAAAGGAAAATGTTCTGTTACTCCTTTTTTAGAAATGCAAAAATCTCTTAATTGTTCTATATGCATTCGCTCAATTATTAAAATAACCTTTATTATTAAGATTTAAAAAGTATCTTTATAAACCAAAATTACAACTTTTTTATGACTGAAAATGATTTTTTAGACAACACCTCCATAATTAGTTATTCTGCAAAGAACTACGAAAAAACAACTTATAATGGAATTTCAGAAATTGTTTTTTCAGAAAATACAGCTACCACTAAATGGTTAAATACGTATGGAATACAGTTTCATGATGCCTATAAAAAAGTAATTTATCAAAATAAATTAGACGATTTTTTAATAAAATTATTAAGCGATGAAGAACACCCTAATAAGGTAATTTTATTAGATAATTTGCTATTTATAACCACCAGAGTTTTAATTACCCAAAGTCAGAAATTAGATTCAGAACAAATGATTTTTATTGTTTCTTCAGACTTTTTATGGTCTATTCAAGAAAAACATGGAGATTATTTTGGTTGGATTCGCGAGCGTTTAGAAGGTAACAAAGGTATTGTAAGAAAGAAAAAAACAGATTATTTACTATATTTAATATTAGAGTCTATAATTGATAACTACCAAGACACCTATGAAGCAAATGCAGATTTAAGCGCAGATAAACTAAATTCTACGCACATAAAACCAACTCCAGAATTTACTTCTTTAGTAGAAAAAAGGAAGCAAGAATTATTCAATTTTAAAAAAGCAACCTTAAGTTTAAGAGATACCATTATAAAATTAGAAAAAATAGAAATTAAAGATTTTAATGTAAAATACTTTAATGAGTTAAAAGAACAAACCAATAACCTAATTTCTAATATCGATTTTGAATTGCAAGAATTAGAAAGTAAAATAAACCTAATTTTTAGTATTCAAGGACACCGTTTAAATGAGGTAATGAAAACGCTTACTATTTTGTCTGTAATCTTTATACCTTTAACTTTTTTAGCAGGAATTTACGGAATGAACTTTGAAAACATTCCAGAATTAAAAACTAAATATGGTTATTTTATTTTATTGGGTGTTATGGCAATAGTTACCATAGTTTCTGTTTGGTATTTTAAACGTAAAAAGTGGTTTTAATGCTCTTTTTTAATAAAAAATCTAGAACCAACTACAATTAAAGATATTACACCGAAAATCAACAAAAACTATTTCACTAAATAAATGACTATATAAACTCCAAATCCTTTGCTGGAATTACTTTTTAGCAGTGTATTTATAATAGAATTTATCTTGTCGGAATTCGATATCATAAAATAAAAACCAAAAGACAACACAGATAATCCTAAAACCTTAACAAGTTTTAAATTAACTTTTTTCATTTAATAACATCTTGGTTTTTTCTTAATCTACTTTATAATTTTATACAAAATAGGCTTACTAGGCGTTGCATCATTTTCGAATGGTGCAATCATTAAGTTTAATAAATACTCACCGTCTTCTATAGTATTTGGCACATATATAAATTCTGTAATGGTTGCATCCATTCTTAATTTACCACTAGTATTCCAAAAAGCATTGTGCGATAAAAGCTTACCATCATCTTTTTCCTTATCTACAGAAGGTAAATCAATTAACAAGTGTTTTATTCCTTTTTCTTTTAAATAAATTGCAGCTTTTTCTGATAAATAAGTTGGATTCGTATTAAAGTATTTCATACTCTTTTTTTCATCTAAATTAGGTAAAGTACGAATTACAATAGCATCTCTTTTCTTATTTCGTAAAGCATGTTTTAATTGCTTCACTCCAATTAAAAAATCTCCATTATGAAACAAAGGAGCAATAGTAACTACTTCTGCTAAAAAAATAAAATATTTTAAATGTTGATTTACAGAGTGTACTTCTTTGGTAATATGCCCAACACATTCTGTATGAGTTATGTGAGAATGCGGGTTAAACTGGATGCTATTAAAGTTAACCACAGCACCATTTGCTACACTTACTTCATAATCATCAAATTTTTCTACTTCAATTTTAGGGTCATCAATTCCCCAAGCATTTACTTTTCCTTTATTCATATCAATAGGAATTGAAATATCTAAAGGTTCCGAAACGTTTATTTCTATTTTTCTTGAATTGTACTCTATTACCGCTTTCATATTTTACCGACCTTATTTGCGTAATTTTTAGTTTTTACTTCAAACTCAAATATAAGTTTTCTTTCTTTATGTTAGATATAATCTAAACATTTAACATTAATAAAAAACTAATTGACCATAAATAAATCTGAAGAAATTCCGTCTGATAAAAACTTCCCTTTTGGAGTAGTTCTTAAAACTCGGTTTTCAATAATCAATAATTCTTGTTCTAAATGTTTTTTGGCTTGTTTTTCTAAATACTTTACATATTTACCGCCAAAATCTTTTTCTATTTTCTCTATAGAAACTCCCCAAATGGTCCTTAAACCTGTCATAATATATTCATTATAACCATCCGTTTTTGTAAGTGTTTCTCTTTCTATAGGAAGTGTATTTTCTTGAATAGCTTTTATATATTTTGCATTATTTCTTACATTCCAACTTCGTTGGATTCCATTAAACGAATGTGCCGAAGGACCAATACCTAAATATGGTTTCCCTAGCCAATAAGAAGAATTATTCTGACTAAAAAAGCCTTCTTTTCCGAAGTTAGACAACTCGTAATGCACAAAATCTACTTTCTTTAATTCTTCAATTAAAATATGGAATTGTTCCTCTGCTTTTTCATCATCCACATTTTTAATTTCTCCCTTTTTAATTAATGTTGCTAATGCCGTTTTTGGCTCGACCGTTAAGGCGTAACTAGATATATGTGGAATTCCGAAACTCAATGCAGTTTGTATATTATCTCTCCACTCATCATTTGTACAATCTGGAATTCCATAAATTAAATCGACAGAAATATTGCTAAAGTAGCGAGTTGCAATTTCAAGGCATTTTTTTGCTTCGGATGAATTATGCGCACGGTTCATGAGTTTTAAATCTTTTTCAAAAAACGATTGCACGCCAATACTTAATCTATTTATTGGTGTTTTAGAAAGTTCTATTATTTTTTCTTCGGATAAATCATCCGGATTTGCTTCTAACGTAATTTCTGGGTTCTCAATTACTGTATGATTTCTATAAACCGTATCAATCAGTACTTGAATTTCATCAGTATTTAAAACAGACGGAGTTCCGCCTCCAAAATAAATGCTTTCTATAATGGTATTTTTTAACTCGTCTTTTCTAATTTCAATCTCTTTAATTAAAGACAAAATCATATCTTCTTTTTTCTTCAATGAAGTAGAAAAATGAAAGTCGCAATAAAAACATGCTTGTTTACAGAACGGTATGTGAATGTAGATTCCGGACATTATTTTTTAACTCTCTTTTCATTCTGTTTCACAAAACTAGCCCAACCTGTATAATTCTTTCCTCCAACTACCTTTCCTGAATTATAGAAATGGCAAACTGCAGCTGCCAAACCATCCGTTGCATCTAAGTTTTTTGGCAATGTTTTTAAGTTTAAAAGTGATTTTAACATCAAAGCAACTTGTTCTTTACTAGCACTTCCACTTCCTGTAACTGCCATTTTTATTTTCTTCGGCAAATATTCTGTAATCGGAATTTCACGAGATAAACCTGCAGCCATCGCAACACCTTGTGCGCGTCCTAACTTTAACATCGATTGTACATTCTTCCCAAAAAAAGGAGCTTCAATTGCAATTTCATCTGGATGATATGTGTCGATCAGTTCAATTGTACGCTCAAAAATAAGCTTTAATTTCAGGTAATGGTCATCGTATTTTTTTAAGATTAATTCATTCATTTGAATAAATTCCATCTTTTTACCAACAATTTTTATCACACCAAAACCCATAATTGTAGTTCCAGGGTCAATACCTAAAATAATTTTTTCTATCGCCAAAGTGGTAGATTGTTTTTGTTTTTATCACCAAACTTACTGATGATTATTTGTTACTTTGCAAACCATGTATAATTCGCTTTCATACAAATCTAAACAATTCTTTTGGTTGATAATAAAACTATCGATTGTAATTGGTTGCGGATATTTTATTTACACAAAACTAATTGATAACGAGCAGCTAAAATTTGCTGTTTTTTATAAAAAATTAATAGAAAATGATATTTTTTCCATCAAAAACATATTTTTTCTATCTGTTTTCACATTATTGAATTGGTTTTTAGAAATCTTGAAATGGAGATCACTTGTCGATCATGTAAAACAAATCTCTTTTATTGAAGCCACAAAGCAATCCTTAGCTTCATTAACAACTTCTTTAATTACACCCAACAGAATTGGGGAATACGGGGCAAAAGCACTGTATTTTAAAAAGCAACATAGAAAGCAAATATTAGGTTTAAATTTAGTAGGTAACTTTTATCAAATGCTTATGACCTTATTTTTTGGAAGTATAGGTTTCTGTTATTTTGTTCTTAGTCATAAAATTGATGTTGATCTTTATCAAATTTTAAAAGTTTTACTCTTAGTATTTATTGTAATATATTTCTTATTATTTCTACTCAAAAGACTTGATTTTAAGGGTTTTACTTTTGAAAAAGCAAGAAGTTTTATAAAAAACATACCTTTAGCACTAAATATAAAAGTTGCTGTTTTATCAATGTTTAGATTCTTGGTTTTCTCAAATCAGTTTTACTATTTATTACTCATTTTTAATGTTGATATTTCTTATGTTGATGCAATTTCGTCAATTACCTCTGTATACTTAATTGCTTCTACAATACCAATGTTATCTTTATTTGATGTTATTTTAAAAGGATCTGTAGCTATTTGGATGTTTTCGTTTTTCAACATAGAACCTCTTATCATTCTATCTACAACCACTTTAATGTGGATTTTAAATTTTGTTTTACCTGCAATTATTGGTAGTTATTTTGTGTTAACTTTTAAACCTAGTTTTACAAAATGATTTGGCTACTAATTTTCATATTTACTTTTTATGCTATTCTAATTCTCTGGTTGGCAATTGGCTTTAAAAAAGTTAAAGAATTTAAAAAAACAGCATCAGTAAATAAAGCCTTATTTTCAGTAATTATTCCTTTTAGAAATGAAGCTGAAAACCTACCTATTTTATTAAAATCAATCGCAGAGTTGAATTACCCAAAAGAATTGGTAGAGTTTATTTTGGTTGACGATGCTTCTACGGATAACTCTGTTAAAATAATTCAACAATTTGTCATTTCCAACAAGGAACAAGGAGAAATCTCAGGAGTCCAAGAAGATCTCGATACAATTTCGCAAAAAAGTGAAATCACTAGAACAGACATTCGCATCATAAAAAACAATAGAACTTCCAACTCACCAAAAAAAGACGCTATTACTACCGCAATTTCTCTTTCAAAAAACAATTGGATTGTTACCACAGATGCAGATTGTATTTTACCTAAAAATTGGTTAAAAAGCCTAGATAGCTTTATTCAGAATAATAATGCAAAAATGGTAGTTGCTCCTGTAAACTACAAAGCTAAAAACAACTTTTTAGAACAGTTTCAATTATTAGATTTTATGAGCATGCAAGGAACTACCATTGGTGGTTTTGGAATGGATTTTCCTTTTTTGTGCAATGGAGCAAACTTTGCTTACAGAAAAGATACTTTTCTGCAACTAAACGGTTTTGAAGGCAACAACAATATTGCCAGCGGAGATGATGTTTTTCTGTTTGAAAAATTTATAATTGCTGATAAAAAAAGTGTTTTTTATCTAAAATCTAAAGAAGCTATTGTTACTACATTTCCCGTAAAAACATGGAGTGATTTAGTAAACCAAAGAACACGATGGGCTGCAAAAACGGGTAATTTTAGTTCTTTAAAAGTAAAGTTAATTGGTTTGCTAGTTTTACTGACCAACTTTGTTGTTGTTTACTATTTATTGCTTGGAAACTTAGAAACACTTTTTATCCCTTTTGTATTAAAATTGATTATTGATTTGTTTTTATTCTTACCAACAATTCAGTTTTTTAAACAGGAAAAACATTTTTATAAATGGTATCTTTTTGCGAGTTTTTTATATCCTTTTTTTAGCCTTCTGGTTATTTTTAAATCTCTCTTTTTTAAATACAATTGGAAAGGAAGACGTTTTAAAAAATAATCTCTACTTTAGGTAAATGAATATTGTCTGCAAAGAGGTTTAGCCCTGATTGCAGCAATTGTTTGAGCTCTTTTTTATCCTTTTTCAGGATAAAAAAAGCGAGTGCGGAAAGCAGGAAATAGCTTCTAAAAAATTAAAATAATGCATTCATAATATCTTCGGCTTTGAACCAAAGAATTAAAACGAAAGCTAAAACAGCAATTAAAAAAAGCCCTTTTGTTGGTTTTGATTGCTTTTGTCTTCCAAATTTTCTTTTGAATTCCATCTTATTTTTTTTAGTCGTTAGTTTTGGTAGTTATTTTAGTTGCTCTTAACATTTCCCTTTTTCCTGGAGGTCCTGGCAAACGCTCTACTGTTAAACCAACTTCTTGCATAGCTCTTCTAACGCTTCCTTTTGCCGAATAAGTTACTAAAATTCCGTTTTCTTTTAATGCTTCAAACATTTTACGGAAAATCTCTACTGTCCATAATTGAGGCTGAACACGAGCACCAAAAGCATCAAAATAAATTAAATTAAACGCATCTTTATCTTCGATATCTTCAAAAAATTGTTTTCTTTTTGTTAGCGAAAAATGATCTGAAATCTGATGCTTTTCTTCCCAAGAAACAGCGTGCATTTTATCGAACAAAGCACTTTCTTTTTCTGCTTTTAAAACAGAAATAAAATTCATATTCTCTACCTCTTCTGCAGTAACAGGATATGCCTCTACACCAACATAGTTTATATTTCTTTTTGCTTCTAAATAAGTAATAAAACAGTTTAAACCTGTACCAAAACCAATCTCTAAGATAGATACTTCTTCTGCTGCAACCAACTTTAACCCGCTATTAATAAAAACATGGTAAGACTCATTAATGGAACCGTTTTTAGAATGATATTGTTCATTTAAATCAGGTAGATTAATGGTTGTAGAACCATCGGAAGTTATTAGAATTTCTCTTTTCAAAATATGTAGACTTATTACTTATTGAAACTAATTTCTTATTTTTTCATTAAAACACCATCTGCCTCAAAAGTAAATTCTTTTTTAGGCTCGGTAATTTGTGCTATTTCTTCTTTAGTTTTCCCTGCATCTTCTGCGTAATGTTGCAATTCTTCTACAGATGTTTCTTGTACAAATGCTTTACCATTTAAAACTACTTCTTTTCCTTGAGAATCTAAAGGCATAAAAAAACCATAATCTTTAAAACGAACCATTGTTTCTGTTTCTTCGCTTAAAGGCAACTTCATCCAACATCCTTTTTTAGAACAAACTTCTTTAATACTAGATGCAAATTTCACATTAATAGTATCACCAGCTTTCATGGTTATAAATTTAGCTAATAACTCTTCTGAAGTAATTGCATTATCTAATTCAATTTTCTCTCCGAAAGATTCATAAACCACTTCTTGTTTTGGTTCTGATGTTTCATTGTTTGCTTTCTTGCCCTCTTTACATGCCGTAAAACCAAGTAAAATAACCAAACAAAAGGATATTACATATTTCATATTTTCTAAATTTATTGAGTATCGAACAAAAGTACATATTTTAATGAGTAAAAGCAATGATTAGTTATATCGTCCGATGAATATTTTATGTACATTTGTCTAATAATTCAATCAAAAAGAATGAAATCTGATATAGAAATTCAACGTATAGAAAAATCGAAGATAGATTCTGTAGATTTTAACAATCTACCATTTGGTAGTGTATATTCTGACCACATGTTAGAGTGTGATTTTATAGATGGCGAGTGGCAAACACCTGTTATTAAACCTTATGCACCTATCTCATTAGACCCAGCTGCAAAGATTTTCCACTACGGACAATCTATTTTTGAAGGTATGAAAGCCTACAAAGACGCAGACGATAACACCATGTTATTTAGACCTTTAGAAAACTGGAAGCGCTTAAATAAATCTGCAGAACGTTTGGTTATTCCAGCTGTTCCTGAAGATGTTTTTATGGAAGGTTTAAAAAAATTATTAGAAGTTGATAACAAATGGATTCCTACAAATGAAGGAAGCTCTTTATACATAAGACCTTTTATGTTTGCTTCTGGAATAGGTTTTCACGCTTCTCCTGCAAATGCATATAAATTTATTATTTGTACTGCTCCTTCTGGTGCGTATTTTTCTGGTAAAGTAAAAGTTTTAATAGAAGAAAAATATGCTCGTGCAGCAAATGGCGGTGTTGGTTTTGCGAAAGCTGGTGGTAATTATGCCGCTCAGTTTTACCCTACACAATTAGCCATAGACAAAGGTTACAATCAAGTTATTTGGACAGATGATAATACGCACGAGTATATTGAGGAAGCTGGAGCAATGAATATTTTCATTAGAATTAATGATACTTTAATCACAAGCCCTACAAGTGATAGAATCTTAGACGGAATTACACGTAAAAGTGTTATTCAGATTGCAGAGGACATGAATATTGATGTAGAAGTTAGAAAAATTACAGTTTCTGAAGTAATTGCTGCTGCGCAAAGCGGTAGTTTAAAAGAAATGTTTGGAGCAGGAACTGCTGCAGTGATTTCTCCTATTGCAGGTTTTGGATACCAAGGTTCTGATTATGATTTACCCGAATTAGAAGTTCCTTTTGCTGGAATTCTAAAGAAAGCAATTACTGATATACAAACAAACCAAGCTGAAGATCCTTACGGATGGAGAGTAATTATTAAGTAAACAATTTACAGTTAAAATATATTATATAAAAGCATCAATTAATTTTGATGCTTTTTTTTGTACTTAAATCAGAATTAAGTAAAACAAGTAATAACAGAAGCTTCACATCTTCTTAAAAAACAAACCATAGACTTATCAAAAACGAAACGTTCACAATTAAAAATAAAGTATTTTTTATTTATATTAACCACGCCAACACAACTACCATGAAAGAGCGAAAGTAAATTGAAAAATTAAATTTCCGTTTTGCTATTCAAAATTATAAAACAATAAAATGAACTTTAAAAAAACGTCTAAAATATTTTTACTGACATTATTAATTTCCTCTAATATTATTAGTCAAACAAGAAAAACTATAGAACTTTCAGAAAACTGGACTTTTAATAAAGGTGAAAATAAAAATGCCGAAAAAATAAATTTTAATGATAAAAACTGGCAAAAAGTAACAGTTCCTCATGATTGGGCAATATACGGTCCCTTTGATAAAGAAATAGACAAACAAGTTATTGCAATTACTCAAAACGGAGAAAAGGAAGCTACAGAAAAAACAGGTAGAACTGGTTCTTTACCACACACAGGAACTGCTTGGTACAGAAATAAATTTAATATTTCTGAAACCAATATCAACAAAAAAATAATTTTATTGTTTGAAGGCGCAATGAGTGAGCCCCAAGTATTTTTAAATGGAAAAAAAATTGGCGAATGGGCTTACGGCTATAGTTACTTTTACTTTAATATTTCTAAAGATTTAATTGCAGAAGAAAACACTTTAGCCGTAAAATTAACCAACAAAGAGTATGCTTCACGTTGGTACCCAGGAGCAGGTTTGTATAGAAAAGTAAGTCTAATCATAAAAGAAAAAGAAAGCATTAATCAATGGGGAACTTTTATTACAACTCCTTTTGTTAGTAAAAGTGAAGCTAAAGTTAATATAAAAACAAAAATATCTAATGAGTCTGGTGTATTAACAACTACAATTTTTGACGCAAATGGAAATTTGGTAAATCAACTCAAATCCGATATTCATTTTAACAATGAATTCGATCAAAACATAAAAGTAAAAAACCCTATTTTATGGAGTCCAGAAAATCCATATTTATACAAAGTAGTCACAAAGCTTTATGTAAAAAATCAATTAAAAGATGAAATCACAACAAAATTTGGGATAAGAGAAATAAAATATGAACCTAAAAAAGGATTTAGTTTAAACGGTAAAAAAACTAAATTTAAAGGAGTTTGTTTACATCATGATTTAGGTCCTTTAGGGACAGCGGTAAATACCGCAGCTTTAAAAAGACAACTAGCAATTTTAAAAGACATGGGAGTTAATGCAATTAGAAGTTCTCACAATATGCCTTCTTTTGAGCAACTTGAACTTTGTGACGAAATGGGGTTTCTTTTTTTAGCAGAAAGTTTTGATGAATGGGCAAAACCAAAAGTAAAAAATGGCTACAATCGTTTTTTTGATGAATATGCAGAAAAAGATATTGTTAATTTAGTTAGAGCTACCAGAAATCATCCTTCAATTGTAATGTGGAGTTCTGGAAATGAAGTACCAGATCAATGGGGAGCGGAAGGTGTAAAACGCGCAAAATGGTTGCAAGATATTTTTCATAGAGAAGACCCTACAAGACCCGTTACAGTTGGCATGGATCAAGTAAAAGCAGTTATGGCTTCTGGGTTTGGAGCAATTATGGACATCCCTGGATTAAATTACAGAGTACATTTATATGATGAAGCTTATAAAAAATTTCCTCAAGGGATTTTATTAGGTTCAGAAACAGCATCAACAGTTAGCTCTAGAGGCATCTATAAATTTCCTGTAGAAAAAGCAGCTATGAAAAAATATGATGATTTTCAAAGTTCTTCTTATGACTTAGAATATTGTAGTTGGTCTAACTTACCAGAAGATGATTTTATCTTACAAGATGATAAACCTTGGGTTATTGGTGAGTTTGTTTGGACTGGTTTTGATTATTTAGGAGAACCAACTCCGTATGACGAAAGTTGGCCCTCTAGAAGTTCTTATTTCGGAATTAATGATTTAGCAGGTCTGCCAAAAGACAGATATTACTTATACAGAAGTAGATGGAATACCAAAGAAGAAACCTTACATATTTTACCACATTGGAATTGGGAAGGAAGAGAAGGTGAAAAAACACCCGTTTTTGTGTACACAAATTACAATAGCGCAGAACTATTTGTAAATGGAAAAAGTATGGGGATTCAAAAGAAAGATCATTCTAGTCCACAAAATAGATATCGCTTAATGTGGATGAATGTAAAATACGAACCAGGAACTTTAAAGGTTGTTGCTTTTGATGAAAAAGGAAACCCTGTTTCTGAAAAAGAAGTTCATACTGCCGGTAAACCTTCAAAAATAATTCTTAGCCCAGACAGAAAAATTATAAAAGCAGATGGGAAAGATTTATCTTTTGTTACAGTTTCTGTAGTAGATAAAAACGGAATTGAATGTCCAACAGCAACTAATCAACTTAAATTTAAAGTAGAAGGAAATGCTAGCTATAGAGCAGCTTGTAATGGAGATGCTACTTCATTAGAATTATTTCACCTACCAACAATGAAGCTTTTTAGTGGTAAATTAGTAGTCATTGTCCAAGCTTCAAAAAAAGAAGGAGATATAGAATTAACTGTTATCGGCAAAGGATTAAATACAGGAAAACTAAGTATAAGTTCTAAAAAATAGATTTTTAATCTACATTTTAAAAAATGTAACCATCTAAGGGCATTTTTCACTTGAGTAGGCTACTCTCCTCAATTTAATTTAGCTTTTTTATGCCAAACTAGAATTCTAATTAAGTTCCAATTATCTCTATTGTGAATTGTTATTATAAAAAGAGTACGCTAAACCAATATTTTATCCCTTAAAAATAAATTTCTATTTTATTAAGGTAATGAATAAGTAATTAATGGATTAAGCGTAAAATAAATACAAAACACTATTTGTCAATCAAATAAAATACAGTACATTTGCACTCCTTTTTTAAGGAAAATTCAATCATTAATAAACAAAAACTAATAGTGTAATTATGAACACATTAAGTTACAAAACAGTATCAGCAAACAAAGCTACCGTAAACAAGGAGTGGGTTTTAGTTGATGCAGACGGGCAAACGTTGGGTCGTCTAGCTTCTAAAGTAGCAAAGCTAATTAGAGGTAAAAACAAACCTAATTTTACTCCTCACGTAGATTGTGGAGATAACGTGGTTATCATCAACGCAGAAAAAATTGTTTTAACTGGTAACAAATGGAAAGAGAAATCTTACATCCGTCACACAGGTTATCCAGGAGGACAAAGATCGTTAACTGCAACAGAAATGTTTGAGAAAGATCCTACAAGATTAATCGAAAAAGCAGTAAAAGGAATGTTACCTAAAAATATTTTAGGAGCGGCACTTTACAGAAACTTGTATGTATATGCAGGTACAGAGCACAAACATGCAGGTCAAGAACCTAAAGCTATTAACCTTAACGATCTTAAATAATGGATATAGTACATAAAATCGGTAGAAGAAAAACAGCTGTAGCTCGTATTTATCTTTCTGAAGGAACAGGAAACATTACAGTAAACAAAAAAGATTACAAAAACTACTTTACTACTGGAACTTTACAGTATAAAGTACAACAACCTTTAATGTTAACAGAAAACTTAGAATCTTACGATATTAAAGTTAATGTTTACGGTGGTGGTGTAACAGGACAAGCAGAAGCGATCCGTTTAGCTATTACAAGAGCTTTAGTTGCTATCAACGAAGAGCACAGATTGGTGTTAAAACCAGAAGGTTTATTAACTCGTGACCCAAGAATGGTTGAACGTAAGAAATTCGGTCAGAAAAAAGCACGTAAAAAATTCCAATTCTCGAAACGTTAATATTTGTCAGAATTTATTCTGCAATTTATTATATCGAGAACTGTTATTATATTTTAATATTAAACAGTTTAGCATCTAAATAGTTAGGACTCGAAAGACTACCTAACTATTGATTTCAAAACAGAAAGTAAACACATTTAAGAAAATGGCAAACGTAAACATTCAAGAATTATTAGATAGTGGTGTACACTTTGGACACTTAACTAGAAAATGGAACCCAAACATGGCTCCATACATTTATACAGAACGTAATGGTGTTCACATCATCGATTTGTATAAAACAGCAGCAAAAATAGAAGAAACTTCAGAAGCTTTAAAAAAGATCGCTAACTCTGGACGTAAAATTTTATTTGTAGCTACTAAAAAGCAAGCAAAAGATATCGTTGCAGAAAAAGCAAAAGCAGTAAACATGCCTTTCATTACAGAAAGATGGCCAGGTGGTATGTTAACTAACTTTGTAACTATTAGAAAAGCTGTTAAGAAAATGGCTCATATTGATAGAATGAAGCAAGATGGTTCTTTTGATGCATTATCTAAAAGAGAAAAATTACAAATCAATCGTCAGAGAGAAAAATTAGAAAAGAATTTAGGTTCTATTTCAGATATGACTCGTTTACCTGGTGCATTATTTGTAGTAGATATTAAAAAAGAGCACATTGCTGTTGCAGAAGCTCAAAAATTAAGCATTCCTATTTTTGCAATGGTTGATACAAACTCTGATCCTAGATTAGTAGATTTTATCATTCCAGCAAATGATGATGCTTCTAAGTCTATAGACAAAGTATTATCTTATGTTACTGATGCAATTGCAGAAGGTTTATCTGATAGAAAAGCAGACAAAGAAAAAGTAAAAGAAACTAAAGAAGTTGCAGCTCCAAAAGCTGAAGCAGCAGCTCCTAAGGCAGAAGTTACTGAAGCACCTGCTGAAGAAAAAAAATAATTCTAACTAAAAAACATACATAACATGGAAACAGTAAAGATTAGTGCTGCTGATGTTAAAAAATTAAGAGAAGCAACTGGAGCTGGAATGATGGACTGTAAAAAGGCATTAGTTGAGGCTGTTGGTGATTTTGATAAAGCAATTGATATTTTACGTAAAAAAGGTCAAAAAATTGCTGCAAAAAGAGCTGATAGAGAATCTACAGAAGGAGTTGCAGTAACAAAAATCAATGCTGATAATACTGCTGGTGTAGCAATCGTATTAGCTTGTGAGACTGATTTTGTTGGTAAAAACGATGCTTTCGTTGAATTAGGAAGTCAATTTGCAGAAATTGCTTTAAATCATGCTGATAAGGAATCTTTCTTAGCTGCTGATTTTCGAGGAATGACTGTTGCTGATAAATTAATTGAGCAAACTGGTGTTATTGGAGAAAAGTTAGAGATAACTGCTTTTGAGAAAATCGAAGCTGCTTATGTTGGTGCTTATACTCACATTGGTAAAATTGCTGCTTTAGTAGGTTTAACTGCTGTAGTAGACAATGCAGACGTTTTAGCTAAAGACGTAGCTATGCAAGTAGCTTCTATGGGTGCATCTTCTTTATCTTACAAAGATTTTGATCCTGCATTTGTTGCTGCTGAAACTGAAGCAAGAATTGCTGTAATTGAAAAAGATAATATTGAATTAGGAAGATTAGGGAAAACGTTGAAAAACGTACCTCAATTTATCTCTATGTCTCAATTATCTGACGAAGTTTTAGCAAAAGCTGAAGAAGCTGCAAAAGCTGAATTAGCTGCAGAAGGAAAACCAGAAAAAATCTGGGATAGAATTTTACCAGGAAAAATGGAAAGATTTATTGCAGACAACACAACTTTAGATTTAGAGCAATGTCTTTTAGACCAAGCTTTTATTAAAGATGAAAAGAAAAATGTTGCACAATATGTAAGTACATTTGGTGATGTTTCTGTAAGTGGTTTCAAAAGAGTTACTTTAGGATAAACATTTATCTTCTATTCTTGTAAATACAAGAATTTAAATATTTAAAACCTCGCATTCTATAATTTTAGAATTGCGAGGTTTTTTTGTATCCCAAAAAAAGGAAACTCAAAAAAAAAGCTTAATTTTGCACAACTTTCAAAATAAACTATGCAATACAAGAGAATTCTTTTAAAATTAAGTGGAGAAGCTTTAATGGGCGAAAGACAATACGGAATTGATCCTAAACGTTTAGCTGAATACGCAAAAGAAATTAAAGAAGTAGTACAAAAAGGAATAGAAGTTGCCATTGTAATTGGTGGTGGAAATATCTTTAGAGGTGTTGCTGGTGCTGCAAATGGTATGGATCGTGTACAAGGAGACCATATGGGTATGTTAGCAACCTGTATTAACGGTCTAGCACTGCAAAGTGCTTTAGAAGATGAAGATGTGCATACGCGTTTGCAAACAGCTTTAGAAATTAAAGAAGTTGCAGAGCCATATATTAAAAGAAAAGCAATTCGTCACTTAGAAAAAGGAAGAGTTGTTATATTTGGTGCAGGTACGGGAAATCCGTATTTTACAACAGATACAGCTGCAGTTCTTAGAGCAATAGAAATAGATGCAGATGCTATTTTAAAAGGAACTAGAGTTGATGGAATCTATGATGTAGATCCAGAAAAGAATAAAGGTGCCATTAAATTTGAAAACATAACTTTTAAAGACGTAATTAAAAAAGGTCTTAAAGTGATGGATATGACTGCATTTACATTAAGTGAAGAAAACAAATTGCCAATTATTGTTTTTGACATGAATACAAATGGAAACTTAATGAAGTTGGTTTCTGGTGAAAAAATTGGTACTATTGTTAATACTCAATAATTAGGTTTTATAAAAATATTTACTGACGATGAACGAAGAAATTGAATTTATTCTTGATTCCGCTAAAGAAGCGATGAATAATGCTATTGAGCATTTAATTAAAGAACTAAGAACTATTAGAGCTGGTAAAGCAACCCCTGCAATGTTAGCAAATGTAATGGTAGATTATTACGGGTCTCAAACTCCGTTAGGCCAAATTGCAAATGTTACTACACCAGACCCAAGAACAATATCTGTGCAACCTTGGGAGAAAAACATGTTACAACCTATAGAAAAAGCTATAATGGTTGCCAACTTAGGTTTTAACCCAATGAACAATGGCGATATTATTATGATAAACGTTCCGCCATTAACAGAAGAAAGAAGAATCGGTTTAGCAAAACAAGCAAAAGCAGAAGCAGAACACGCAAAAGTAGGTATTAGAAATGCTCGTAAGGATGCAAATAATGATATCAAAAAAACAGATGTGTCAGATGATCTTAAGAAAATATCAGAAGCTGATGTGCAAAAATTAACAGATACTTTTATAAAGCAGATAGAAGAAAAACTAGCTGTAAAAGAAGTTGAAATCATGAAGGTTTAAAAAAACCGACACAATAAAAAAAAGAGGGTGTTTCTTAACACTCTCTTTTTATTTACAACAATGTACAATTAATTACAATTTCTAAAATTTAACTTAATGAATTTCTGGACAAAAGTTGCTGGTCTTATCTTAAGAAACCGTTATTTGGTTTTACTAGGTATTGCCATCATTACAGGTTTATTAGCTTCTCAAATGAAATATATGAAATTCTCATATACAGAAGCCAATTTATTACCTGAAGATCACATAGCAAATCTAGAATACAATCAATTTTTAGAAATTTTTGGAGAAGAAGGTAACTTAGTTATTTTAGGGATTAAAGATTCTACCGTTTTTACACCAAAAAAGTTTAATGCTTGGAATAATTTAGTACGAAAATTTGATAGCTTAGACGAAGTAGATTTTACAATTTCTATTGCAGATGTACAAAAATTAAAGGCAGATAGAAAACAACGAAAATTTGTACTAGAACCTTTATATGAAAAAGAACCAACAACAACACAAGAGGTTCTAGACATCAAAAAACAGTTATTTGAAAAACTCCCTTTCTACGATAATTTACTATTTAATAAGGAAACAGGTACATTACAAACAGCCATTTATATTAAAAAAGAAATCATAAATACACCAAAACGTAGAGATTTCATTTTTAATACATTAATACCAACTATAACTAAATTTGAAAAAGAAAATAATGTAGACATTCGGGTTTCTGGGATGCCATATATTAGAACGTTAAATGCACAAAATATTCAAGATGAAATATTACTTTTTGTAGCAGGTGCATTAGGAATTACAGCAGTTATTTTCTTCTTTTTCTTTCGATCTTTTAGAGCAACCTTTATTACACTTTTAGTAGTAATGACTGGTGTTATTTGGGCCTTTGGTTTTATAGGATGGTTCGGTTATGAGATAACAGTTTTATCGGCATTAATACCTCCTTTAATTATTGTTATTGGAGTACCCAATGCTGTTTTTCTAATTAATAAATATCAGCAAGAAATAAAGAAACATGGTCAGCAAGCTAAAGCCTTACAACGTGTAATTTCTAAGGTAGGTAATGCTACATTAATGACGAACATTACAACTGCATCTGGTTTCGCAACATTTGTCTTTGTAAAAAGTAGTTTACTAAGAGAGTTTGGTATTCTAGCTTCCGTAAACATCATTAGTATTTTTATACTAGCCTTATTAATTATACCTATTTTATATAGTTTTATGCCACTTCCAAAAAAGAAGCATTTAAACCACTTAGAAACAAAGTGGATTGAAAATGTTGTGAATTGGATGGAAAAAATGGTACGAAACAGGAGAATAACAATCTATTTTACCACAGTTATTGTAATAGTTGCGGCAATTATAGGAGTTTATAAAATAAAAGTTTCGGGTAGTTTAATAGAAGACATGCCTAAAAGTTTAGAATTTTATCAAGATATAAAATTCTTTGAAAGTGAGTTTGGAGGTATAATGCCCTTAGAGATTTTAGTTGATACTAAAAAGGAAAAAGGAGTCATGAGTTTATCCACTTTAAAAAAGATGGAAAAAATAAATGAAGCCATAGAAGCTTTTCCAGAACTTTCTAAACCAATCTCTATTACCAATGTAGTAAAATACTCTAAACAGGCTTATTACAAAGGGAATCCTAAATATTATCAATTACCAACAAGTCAAGAACAGAGTTACATTTTTGCATATACCAAAAACTCAAATAGTGATGCTAGCATGCTTAAAAACTTTGTAGATTCTACAGGACGTTATGCAAGAATAACTACTTTTATGAAAGACATTGGTACTGAAAAGATGAATGTAATTCAAGAACGTTTAAGGGAGGTAATTGCTAAAGAATTTCCATCAGATAAATATACAGTTTCAGTTACAGGAAAAGCATTAGTTTTTATAAAAGGAACCAATTATTTAATTAAGAATTTAGTTATTTCTTTATCATTGGCAATTTTCTTAATTGCCATTTTTATGGCTTGGATGTTTAGATCTCCACCAATGATTTTTATTTCATTACTGCCTAACATATTGCCATTACTAATTACAGCTGGTTTAATGGGCTACTTTGGTATTCCTATAAAACCATCAACAATACTTGTATTTAGTATTGCGTTCGGTATTTCTGTAGACGATACTATTCACTTTTTAGCAAAATACAGACAAGAATTAATGACTAATAATTGGCGTGTAAAACCATCGGTTTATGGAGCACTTAGAGAAACAGGAGTAAGTATGTTCTATACTTCTATTGTACTCTTTTTTGGCTTTTTAACCTTTACACTTTCTAGTTTTGGAGGTACCATTGCATTAGGAGGCTTAGTCTCTGTAACTTTATTATTAGCAATGGTTTCTAACTTACTATTATTACCATCATTATTATTAACTTTTGAAAAGAAAATAGCAAACAAGAAAGTATTTAAGGAACCTTCTATAAGAATTATTCCTCCGGATGAAGACAAATTAGAAGAATAAATATTTAGCTGATATATAAATATTTACTAAAAAAATCGGATGTTATTATTTGACATCCGATTTTTTAATAGAAGAATGAACAATGTTTTAACGATAGAAATTAACAGTATTTTAAGCAAACATCACCTAAAACTACTGTAAATATCATTGCTCATCTTCTCACAAAAAAGTATCTTTACTCCTTAATAAAAAAACATTTTTTGTATATTATACTTAACTTTTTTTGATAAAAAATATTTCTTTTTTTTAAAGATCTGTGACAATCAAAAAATTAGGTTTCTATATAATTCTTCCTAAAAAAAGAGTTTTCTAGAAAAAAACATCAGAATAATACAACCTATTAATAACATATATTTATATCAATATTATAAGAATATGATAAACAGCAACGTAGCCGAACTTTTAAAATCGGAAGGATTATTACTACAAGAAGTAACCCTAAAAGGATGGGTTAGAACATTTAGAAGCAATCGTTTTATTGCTTTAAATGATGGTACTACTATTAACAACATACAATGTGTTATCGATTTTGAAAACACAGATGAAACCACATTAAAAAGAATTACAACTGGTGCAGCTATTTGCATAAAAGGTACTTTGGCTGCAAGCCAAGGAAAAGGACAATCTGTAGAAATTCAAGTTTCAGAAATTGAAATTTTGGGAGACTCTAATCCAGATGAATATCCTATTCAACCAAAAAAACACAGTTTCGAATTTTTAAGAGAAAATTCACATTTACGTGTAAGAACAAATACTTTTAGTGCTGTAATGCGTGTACGTTCTAAATTATCTTTTGCGGTACATCAGTATTTTCAGGAAAGAGATTTTAATTATGTGAACACACCTATAGTGACTAGTTCTGATGCAGAGGGTGCAGGAGAAATCTTTAAAGTAACTACCTTTAAAGACAACGAAGCTCCAGTAAACGAGGATGGTAAAATTGACCATTCTAAAGATTTCTTTGGTAAGGAAACCAATTTAACTGTTTCTGGCCAATTAGAAGCTGAAACGTTTGCAATGGCTTTAGGAAAAGCCTATACTTTTGGACCAACATTTAGAGCCGAAAACTCTAATACTACGCGCCATTTAGCAGAGTTTTGGATGATAGAACCAGAGGTTGCCTTTATGGATCTAGATGGTAATATGGATTTAGCAGAAGACTTTATTAAGCATGTGATAAACTATGTTTTAGATAAATGTGCAGATGATTTAGCTTTTCTAGACCAACGTTTAACACAAGAAGAAAAAAGCAAACCACAAGCACAAAGAAGTGAAATGAGTTTGTTAGACAAACTAAAGTTTGTTGTAGATAACAACTTTAAGAGAGTTTCTTATACAGAAGCAATCGATATTTTACGTAATTCTAAACCAAATAAAAAGAAAAAATTTCAATTCCCAATTAATGAATGGGGAGCAGATTTACAATCTGAACACGAACGCTTTTTAGTTGAAAAACACTTTAAATGTCCGGTTATTTTATTTGATTATCCAGCAGACATCAAAGCATTTTACATGCGTTTAAATGATGATGGAAAGACAGTTAGAGCTATGGATGTTCTATTCCCTGGAATTGGAGAAATAGTTGGAGGGTCACAAAGAGAAGAACGTTATGATGTTTTAGCTGATAAAATGAAAACACTCGGTATTGAAGAAGAACTTTGGTGGTATTTAGATTTAAGAAAATTTGGTACAGCAGTTCATTCTGGTTTTGGGTTAGGTTTTGAAAGACTCGTACAATTTACCACAGGAATGAGTAATATTAGAGACGTAATTCCATTCCCAAGAACGCCACAAAATGCAGATTTTTAAAAGTAAATAAAAAATTAAAGCACTAAAACGTCATTCCTATCAGAATGACGTTTTTTATTTTAACCTATTTCATATATTTGTATATATGCTAAAACAAAGTTTACAATACAAGCTATTACAGAAATTATCTCCTCAACAAATACAGTTGATGAAGTTAATTCAATTGCCTACGCAAGCTTTTGAGGAACGTCTAAAACAAGAAATTGAAGAAAATCCTGCATTAGATACTGGAAAGGATGATGCAGATTCTATAGATGATGATTTATCGAATGAATATGATGATGCTGGAACGGAGAAAATAGAAGCAGAAGACATCAATATAGATGATTATCTAAGTGATGACGAAATACCAAATTATAAAACACAAGCTAATAATTACTCTGCTGATGATGAAGAGAAAAACGTACCTTATGCAAGTGGTACTAGTTTTCATCAATCCTTAAAAAATCAATTAAGCACCTATACTTTTACCGATGAAGAACTTTCTATAGCTGAATTTTTAGTGGGTAGTATAGATGACAGTGGTTATATAAGAAGAGATATTATAGATGTAGTAGACGATTTAGCTTTTACAGAAAATGTTTTTACTACAGAAGAAAAAGTTATCTCTATTCTAAAAAAAGTGGTGCATACTTTAGATCCCATTGGTGTTGGAGCCAGAGATTTAAAAGAATGTTTAATTATTCAATTAAAGAGAAAAGAAAGCAACAAAATTAGAAGCTTAGCAATTGAAATTCTAGAAACTGCTTTTGATCATTTTGTAAAAAAACATTATAAAAAATTACAAGAAAAGTTTACTATTTCTGAAGAGGAATTGAAAGAAGTAAATAAAGAAATTTCTAAACTAAACCCTAAACCCGGGAGTTCTTATGCTGGTAATAATAAAATAGCAGAACAAATTGTTCCTGACTTTTCTATTAAATTGGTTGATGGTGAATTAGATTTAGTTTTAAACTCAAGAAATGCTCCCGAATTGCATATTTCTAGAGAATATAACAATATGCTTAAAGGCTACCAAGAAGCTACTGTAAAAAGTAAGTCACAAAAGGATGCTGTATTCTTTATCAAGCAAAAATTAGATTCGGCAAAATGGTTTATTGATGCAATTAAACAGCGTCAACAAACACTTTTAGTGACTATGAATACGATTATGCACTATCAGTATGATTATTTTTTAACAGGTGATGAGCGCAAGTTAAAACCAATGATTTTAAAAGATATTGCAGACAAAATTAACATGGATGTTTCTACGGTTTCTAGAGTTGCCAATAGTAAATATGTGTCTACTCCTTATGGTACAAAATTGATAAAGGAATTCTTTTCTGAATCTATGAAAAACGACCAAGGAGAAGATGTATCTACCAAAGAAATAAAGAAAATATTAGAGACCGTAATTTTAGAAGAGAATAAAAAGAAACCTCTAACTGACGAAAAACTGGCAGCAATCTTAAAGGAAAAAGGATATCCTATTGCTAGAAGAACGGTGGCAAAATATAGGGAACAATTAGATTTACCGGTAGCACGTTTACGTAAAGAGATTTAATGAAGTTTTATAAATTTATATCCGTTATGCTGCACCCAATTGTAATACCTACAATTGGAATAACCTTATATTTTATATTAATTCAAAATAGTTTTAGCAAGAATCAAAAGTTTGCCGTACTAGGTCTGATTTTTGTAACAACTTACTTAGTACCTTTACTCATACTCATTCTTTTTAGGAGGTTTAAGCTTATAAAATCATTTAAAGCAGAAAGTATAAAGGAAAGAAAAGTTCCTGTTGCTATGATGATTGTATTGTTTTATTTACTAGGTAATACACTATATGGAATAGCTAACTTAAGAGATTTAGGAATGCTTTTTTACGCCACCTCATTAGGATTGGTATTTATATACATATTGTTTGCTTTTAAAATAAAAACAAGCATCCATTTAATATCCATAGGGATTACAATTGGCTTCTTTTACGTGTTGAGTTTTATGTATCAGCAAAACCTAACGGCAGTACTTATCTGTGGTTTACTTCTCTCCGGAATTTTAGCTAGCGCAAGGTTGCACTTAAAAGCACACACACATAAAGAAGTATATTTAGGCTTTATACTAGGCTTTGTATCTCCAAGTATTGTTTTCTACTTTTTATAAAAGATAGAAAATAAGTCCAAATTTTAAGATTTTAGTATTTATAACTTCTCCGTTTATAGTACTATTTTCAAAAACAGGTGTTAAACCGTAATAAAGGTTGATATTAAACTCATCATACCCCGTAGATAAAGTTAAGCCATACTGCAATTTATTGTAATTAGAAACATCCTTATACTTAAAGGTGTTCCCATTTTCATCATCAAACTGAAATTTATTAGAGAGGTTGTACGAAAACTTAACACCACCATATATCCTCCAGAAACTATATTTATTCGCTGTTGAAGTTCTCCATCTAAATTCTAATGGAAATTCTAAATTATGAGATTTAAATAGATTAGCACTAATACTTGCATCACTACTAAAATCAGTTGCATTGTTTATTTCTTCGACTTTAAGCTCATGATTAAAAAAATCAAATCCATATCCTACACCAGCTGCAATAGAGACATTACCTTGTTTATTTAAAATTACATCTTTTAAAAAACCAACTGAAAGTCCATATGAAAAGTTACTTTTAAATATTTCTTGGGGTTGATCTATAAACTGAGCATAAGAAACTGCCACATAAATTTGATCTTCCGCATACCTATCTCCTAGGTTTAAGGAATCTTTCTGTGCAAAAGACCCAATTACATTAATCAAAATTATAAAGAGTGTTAAAGCTGTTTTCATATACAAATTAAACGTTTTATAAAGTGATAATATTTTATTAGAATTTTAATTTCTAAAAAAAACATAAAAAAAAGGATAATTCAATGAATTATCCTTTTTTTAAAAATTATATTATTTAGATTACTCAGTCTTTTTTGAAGCAGAATAACTAATCTTAAGAGCATTTACATCTCTTAATTTTAATCTAATATCTGTAATTGTACCAACACTAGATTCAGTATCTGCCTTAATAGAAGTTGTCATAAATGGAACTTCTGCTTCAGAAACTTTAGATCTTGCATTTATTATAAATGCAGGAACTTCATCCGCAGTAGCAATTTTATCATTCAATTGAATTCTATTATAACTTGTACCATACTTAGCATCTTTAGCTTTACCTACATAAATAGTAGTTACCAAACTTTTATGCTCTAATTTCTTTACTTCTGTTGCCGAAGGTAACCTTGGAGCATCAATTTGTAAAGAAGTTTCTCTCATGGTAGTAGTAACCATAAAAAAGAATAACAACATAAATACAATATCTGGTAAAGCTGCAGTATTTACTGCTGGCATTCCTTTCTTCTTTTTTCTAAATTTAGACATACTGTTAAATTTTAAAAATTAATTTGTAGGTTCTTGATCTGAAATAATTTGAGGATAAGCTGTTTTGATAAACTCAACTTTATTTTTCAAATTCTCATTAGCTCTATCGTCCTTATAACTTTCTTCAAGTTCTTCAAATGGAATCTTGTATTTTTCAACACTTAGTCTATTTCTTAAAAAACTATAAGCTTTTAACAATTCATCTTGAACAGTTAAATAAGTTCCATATTCTGTTAACCTATCACTTTGTACCGATATAATAGCTTTATTAGGGTGATCTGAAGATTCATCACTTCTATCACCTTTACAATAACTACATGGTCCGGTAGCAACGCCATTTTCAACTTTACCTTCTCCTCCACCATTATCTACAAATGAGATAGCGGCTTCTTTTAGGTCTTTAATATCCATTCTTTCGCCTTCAACTAAAAGCTCATTATTTCTATTAATACTTACCTCAAAAATGTTTTTTTCCTTAATAACAGGTGGCACATAATCTGCTGGTGGTTTTTCAGATAGTTTTTTAGAAACTCCTGAATCCACATTCATTGTTGTTGTTACTAAGAAAAAGATTAACAGCAAGAAGGCAATATCTGCCATAGAACCTGCATTAATTTCTGGATTCTCTCTTCTTGCCATATTATTATGATTTTATTAATCCTTTTACTAAATCGTATACAAAGAATAAACTAGCTACTAGGCCTAGACAAACGCTATACCATATACCTGTTCCTACCCATTGGTTACTAGAAGCTCCTGCTTCACCACCTACAAGTACTTTTCCTTGTGTATCAAGTACAGCATTACTATCTGCTAAAAAGTAAGCAAAAACTAATACTACACCTAAAGCAGCAACTCCTAACAAAGTCTTTTTCAAATTTTCTGGATTTGTAAAAAGGCTAAATAAAGAAAGCAACAATGTTGCACCTACTGCAAAGTAAAGTAATATAGTAGAAAAAGTAACTATACTACCAACAGAACCACTTAAGGCTGCTGTATCTCCCTCATCTGACATAAAGATGTTGATAAAGAGAAAGGCTCCAATTACAGCTATTACAGCTATAAATATGTTTAAAATTTTTGATAAATTATTTTTCATAATATATCTTATTTTTTATATTTCACTAATAAATCTATTAATTGAATAGATGCATCTTCCATGTTGTTTACAATACTATCGATTTTAGATACGATGTAATTATAAAAAATCTGTAAAATAATTGCTACTATTAAACCAAATACAGTTGTTAATAATGCTACTTTAATACCAACAGCTACAACTCCAGGAGAAATATCATTTGCTACTGCAATCATATCAAAAGCCTGAATCATACCAATTACTGTACCCATAAACCCAAGCATCGGTGCTAAAGCAATAAATAAAGATAACCAAGAGATGTTTTTCTCTAAAAGTCCCATTTGAACTCCTCCATAAGAAACTACAGCTTTTTCTGCAGCATCTACTCCTTCATCTACTCTATCTAAACCTTGGTAAAAGATAGATGCAACTGGTCCTTTAGAGTTTCTACAAACTTCTTTAGCAGCTTCTATACCACCAGAACTTAAAGCATCATCTACACTTGCTACTAATTTCTTAGTATTCGTTGTTGCCATGTTTAAATAAATAATTCTTTCAATTGCAATTGCTAAACCTAAAATTAAGGCTACTAATACAATTCCCATAAATTCTGGGCCACCCTCAATAAAACGTTGTTTTAATTCTTGGTGGAAAGTTTTTGACTCTTCAGCTGCTTCTTGTGCGAAAGTTGATTGAATAGCTCCAAAAAACATAAATCCTGTTACGGATAGGACATTTACTACTTTTTTCATCTTTGTTATAATTAATTTTTAATAGTTAACGGGTTAAAGATATTAATTTTCATCTCAAAAAAATAATATGAAAGATAATTTAACTAAAATATTTAAAAAATCATCCCTCTATTACTTTTGAGAGTGCCAAGTAACAAAAAAATATTGAGCATTTAAAAAAAAAATCAATCTATTTGATATTAAAAACTTCAATTAACTCAATAATATGTTTAAAAATGATAATTATCAGTTAATTCACCTCTTAAAGATTTTTCAAAGAAATGTTTAAAGTCATCATCTGATAGGTTTTTATCTAATAAGTACATTAACTTAGCTATCGCAGACTCGGTAGTAATATCTCTACCATTAATCACCCCTATTTCTAAAAGCAGCAAACTTGTATCATAATGCCCCATCATTACTCTACCACTTTTACATTGGGTTACGTTTATAATTTTAATTCCTTTATCAATTGCCGTTTTTAACAAACAAATAAAGCTTTCGGAATTGGGTGCATTACCAGATCCATACGTTTCTAGTACAACTCCTTTTAAATTAGGAATATTTAATATACTTTCTACTACCCGATTTGATATCCCTGGAAATAATTTTAAAATAACAACTTCATCAACCAAATGCTTTCTAACAATTAATGCTTCCTTTTGTTCTTCTTGATGAATTAAATGCTCATTAAATTTAAGATGCACACCACTTTCTGCTAATGGCGGAAAATTCATAGACGTAAATGCCTCAAATAACTCTGAACTTATTTTAGTGGTTCTATTCGCTCTATATAACTTATATTCAAAATACAAACAAACTTCAGACACAATTGGTTTTCCATTCTTATATGCACACGCTACCTCTATAGAAGTAATTAAATTCTCTTTAGCATCTGTTCTTAAATCTCCAATTGGCAGTTGAGATCCTGTAAAAATGATTGGTTTTTGCAAGTTTTCTAACATAAAACTAATCGCAGAAGAAGTGTACGCCATGGTATCGGAACCTGTTAACACAACAAAACCATCAAATTTTTTATAGTTTTCTTCAATAATTTCCACAATACTTATGTAGTATTTGGTATTCATGTTTGATGAATCTATTGCATCTTCAAAAGAAACACTTTCTATCTTACAATTTAACTGTTGCAATTCTGGAATCTTTTCTACAATCTGACTAAAATCAAATGCTTTTAAGGCATTTGTCTTATAGTCTTTCATCATACCAATCGTTCCGCCAGTATATATAAGTAATATGTTAGGTTTTCTTGTCATTTTGTCATTTTTATCTTCCAAACAATAAATTGGAATACTTTATGTTGTAAATTTATCAAACAAAAATGAAATACAATTTTTAAACAATATAAATTATGATAGGATTCTATATTTTAATAGGAGTAATTGCTTTAGCTAGTTGGTTAGTGAGTAATACGCTGAAGAATAAATTTAAAAAATACTCTAAAATTCAGCTAAGAAACGGGATGAGTGGTGCAGAAATTGCAGAAAAAATGTTAGCTGATAACGGTATTTTTGATGTAAAAGTAATTTCTACTCCTGGTAGATTAACAGACCATTACAACCCTGCAGATAAAACAGTAAATTTAAGTGAATCTGTTTACAACCAAAGAAATGCGGCTGCAGCTGCTGTTGCTGCGCATGAATGCGGTCACGCAGTGCAACATGCACAAGCATATAGTTATTTAACAATGCGATCTAAATTAGTACCCGTTGTTAGTGTAACTTCTAAATTTTCTCAATGGTTAGTAATTGGTGGGTTAATTATGGGAGCAGCTTCTGGAGCTACTGGAATTGGTTTTTACATTGCCGTTGCAGGTTTGGTTTTTATGGGCTTTGCAACCCTTTTTAGTTTTGTTACTTTACCTGTAGAATATGATGCTAGTAATAGAGCATTGGCTTGGTTAAAAAACAAAAACATGGTTTCTCAAGAAGAATTAGCAGGAGCAACCGATGCTTTAACATGGGCTGCAAGAACGTATTTAGTTGCTGCCTTGGGTTCATTAGCAACCTTATTATACTGGGGAATGCAAATTTTAGGAGGAAGAGATTAGCATCGCAGATGCTATTTGTATTTACTTTTTAAGTGATAAATTATATTTAAACACTTTTGATTTATTTCGAAAGTGTTTTTTTGATTTATATTGATTGGAAACTTGATGTAAAAATAGTTTTATTAATACTGCTTTCGCAGGATAAAAGTTAAGCTGACAAACTAGTTTAGCCCAGATTGAACGGTCTGTTTGAGTTCTTTTTTATTCCTTTTTAAGGATAAAAAAAGCGAGTAGTGAAAGCTGGAGATAGCTTCAAAAAGATTAACAGATTGACAGCTTACATAAAAGTAAACTCTGAAATGACGTGTATAAAAAAACCTTCTTGATTTCTCAAAAAGGTTTCTATCTATTTATTTTATCTTGATTCTTAGTTCTAAAAATCTTAATATTTACTTAGTCATTCAACTTTAAGACCGCCATAAATGCTTCTTGCGGAATTTCTACATTACCAACCTGACGCATTCTTTTCTTCCCTTTTTTCTGCTTCTCTAATAACTTACGTTTTCTAGAAATATCTCCTCCATAACATTTTGCAGTAACATCTTTACGCAATGCTTTGGTAGTTTCACGGGCAATAATTTTTGCACCAATTGCTGCCTGAATAGGAATATCGAACTGTTGACGAGGAATTAATTCTTTTAACTTCTCTACAATTTTCTTACCAATCGTATAGGCATTATCAGCGTGTAAAAGTGCAGAAAGCGCATCTACAGGTTGTGCGTTTAAAAGAATATCTACTCTTACTAATTTGGATTCTCTCATACCAATTGGCGAATAATCGAAAGAAGCATACCCTTTAGAAACCGTTTTTAAACGATCGTAAAAATCGAAAACAATTTCTGCCAAAGGCATATCAAACGTTAACTCCACTCTTTCTGTAGTTAAGTATGTTTGATTGGTAATTTCTCCACGTTTTTCGATACACAAACTCATTACTTGCCCAACAAAATCAGACTTGGTAATTATACTTGCTTTGATAAAAGGTTCTTCTACTCTATCTAATCTAGATGGATCCGGTAAATCTGTAGGATTATTTAAAAGTAATATTTCGTTCGGATTTTTCTTTGTGTACGCATGGTAAGAAACGTTGGGAACCGTTGTAATAACAGTCATATTAAACTCACGCTCTAAACGTTCTTGAATAATTTCCATGTGTAACATTCCTAAAAATCCACAACGGAAACCAAAACCTAAAGCGGCAGAACTTTCTGGTTGAAACACCAAAGAAGCATCATTTAATTGCAGCTTTTCCATAGAATAACGCAACTCTTCGTAATCTTCTGTATCCACTGGATAAATACCCGCAAAAACCATTGGTTTTACATCTTCGAAACCATCAATTATTTCTGTAGTTGGCTTGTATGCATCTGTAATAGTATCTCCTACTTTTACTTCTTTTGCAGTTTTAATTCCTGTAATTAAATATCCAACATCTCCTGTTTTTACAGATTTTTTTACAACTTGAGTCAGCTTTAAAGTACCAACTTCATCGGCAAAATAATTTTTACCAGTTGCCATAAACTTAATCTCTTGTCCTTTTTTTATTTCTCCGTTTAAAACACGGAAATACGTTTCAATTCCACGATAAGAATTGTAAACAGAATCGAAAATTAAGGCTTGTAACGGAGCATCTGGATCTCCTTTTGGAGCAGGAACTCTATCAATAATGGCAGCTAAAATATTATCGACTCCAAAACCTGTTTTTCCACTTGCGTGAATTACATCTTCTGGGTCACAACCTAATAAATCTACAATATCATCTGTTACTTCTTCTGGATTTGCAGAAGGTAAATCTACTTTATTTAAAATAGGAATAATTTCTAAATCATTCTCTAAGGCTAGATATAGGTTAGAAATTGTTTGTGCTTGTATGCTTTGTGCGGCATCTACAATTAACAATGCGCCTTCACAAGCGGCAATTGAACGAGAAACTTCGTATGAGAAATCTACGTGACCAGGAGTGTCTATTAAATTAAGGATATAGTGTTCTCCTTTGTGCTCAAAATCCATTTGGATAGCATGCGATTTTATGGTAATACCACGTTCTCGCTCTAAATCCATATTATCTAATAATTGATCCTTCTTTTCACGATCTGTTACAGCACCTGTGTACTCTAATAACCTATCTGCTAACGTACTTTTACCATGATCTATATGTGCGATAATGCAAAAGTTTCTAATGTTTTTCATACTTCGTTTTCTAACTGCGTTCAACTGACAAAGATAGGTAAATAAGTTTGTGAATTAAATAACTAAAAGTATCTTAATTTTTGCAGTTGACAGCTATTTTTTGCAGTCTAGAAGAAAAGCATTTTTAAAACCTTGCTAAGTGTGCTTTTTGGTGATATAAATTTTAAATTAGAAAGAGATTTACAAATCTCTTTCTAATTCTGCAATTGCTACTTTAAATTCTTCTAGATTGATACATTCATCACCCGATTTATCATATCCTTTTATCAATTCACCAGCTACAATTCCTCTAAAAAAGCCACTGATATCTGCATCTTTTAATAGGTCTTTTACTTCATCTTTATTTAATTTACCTTCTTTATCTTTATCAAAAAAAAGAAAAGCTTCTGCCGGACTTTGAAATTTACTAGTGATTAAAAAATTGATTTTTTTTAAAATATCTTCTTTTGCTCCCATAATATAATTTGATTCTTTTATACTGTAAGATATAATTTTATTTTTAAAATACAAAGCTTTTCATATTTCTAAGAGATGATTTAAAAAATGAATTTAGAAATATTCCAACTGAAAAAACAGCAAAAAATATTTTTCACCTTAAAGGTTTAAAAAAACACTAAATTTGCAAAAAATTATATCGTTTTGATTAAAATCGGCAACATAGAATTACCAGACTTTCCTCTTTTATTAGCACCAATGGAAGATGTCTCTGATCCACCATTTAGAGCTTTATGTAAAGAACAAGGAGCAGATGTGGTATATACAGAGTTTATTTCTTCTGAAGGCTTGATTCGTGATGCAGCAAAAAGCATTATGAAACTAGACATCTATGAAAAAGAACGTCCGGTAGGAATTCAGATTTTTGGAGCCAACTTAGAATCGATGTTAAGAACAGTGGAGATTGTTGAAAAATCAAAGCCAGATATTATTGATATCAACTTTGGTTGCCCCGTAAAGAAAGTTGTTTCTAAAGGTGCAGGAGCAGGAATTTTAAAAGACATAGATTTAATGGTTTCATTAACTGAAGCCATGGTAAAACATACTAATTTACCTATTACAGTTAAAACGCGTTTAGGTTGGGATCATGATTCTATTAGAATTGTAGAAGTTGCAGAACGCTTGCAAGATGTAGGTTGTAAAGCAATTTCAATTCACGGCAGAACGCGTGCCCAAATGTATAAAGGTGAGGCAGATTGGAAACCGATTGCAGACGTAAAAAACAACCAAAGAATGCACATACCTGTTTTTGGAAATGGTGATGTAACTTCTCCTGAAAAAGCCATGGAAATGAGAGATTCTTATGGTTTAGATGGTTGTATGATTGGTAGAGCTGCTATTGGCTATCCTTGGTTTTTTAATGAAATAAAACACTTCTTTAAAACTGGCGAACATTTAACAAAACCAACAATTGCACAACGTGTAGAAATGGCAAGAAGGCACTTACAAATGGCCATTGATTGGAAAGGACCTGTATTAGGTGTTTTTGAAACTAGAAGACATTATACCAATTACTTTAAAGGGATTCCGCATTTTAAAGAATACAGAATGAAAATGGTAACTTCTGATGATGCAAAAGATGTTTTTGCGACGTTTGATGAAGTGGAAGCTAAGTTTGGGAACACGATTATCCCTCAATATTAGACCGTTATTCTACGATTGAGAAAGAGTTAATTATTTTATCTATATCTTTTATATAGTTCTTAAAGTTTTTTTCTTCATTTTTATATTCAACAGTATAACCATTTTGTTTATAATAAATTATAAAGACAACACTTTCATAAATTGCATGAGGAAACTTCTCTTTAAATTTTAAAAGATACATCCTTTCATATTTTTTATGTTTAGACTCAACTAATTGATAACTAAAACCCTTACCCCACATTCGTTTCTTTCTGCTTAAAAAAAGATCTAAATAATCTTCTAAGGTATACTCTAATTTACATTCATTATCAATTTTATCACTACTTATGTATACATCAGCAAGTCTTCGATTATAATTTAAAGAATCAACAAACTCTCCTTTAATATAATACCAATCTCCGCTACTATATTTAGATTTCTCCCAATTATCAGGTAAGTCAATTGTATAGTTTAAAACCTTTTCAGCTCTTTGAAGACTGTCTAACTCTTGAAAAGGTTGCGTTTTACATTTCCTTTTCTGATTTAGTGAAGCACAAGAAACGAATGCAAGCAAAAGAAATAGTATTAATAAATTAAACGAATTTTTCATGAAAATTACTTTTCTACAAACTCTTTAGAAATTCTACTACTAGCAATTTTAGAGGCTATAAAGCCCAAAATTGTAATGGTAGCTATTACAATAAAAAGATTCGAGAATCTAAATTCTACCGGATAAGCAAAGTTTTGGGTAATCATAAATATGCCAAATTCTTTCTGAATAAAAACAATTATAATACCCAGAGTTAACCCGATAATCATTCCTAAAAAGGTTAATAGGAAACCTTGTAAAATAAAAACTTTTTTAATTTCTTTAATAGATGCACCTAAACTAAAAAGAGTTTTTAAGTTCGATTTTTTATCAATAATCATCATTATAATTGCACCAATAACATTAAATAATGCTATAATTACAATTAATGTAAAAATAAGATACGACACAAAATTCTCTGTATTAATTACCTTATAGAAAACCTCATTTAATTGTTGTTTAGTCTGTACTTTAAATTGATTTCCTAATTGCTGTTGTAGTTCTTCCGAAAACAAATCGGCGTCTAAATTGTCTTTTAATTTAATTTCAACACCTGTTATTTGGTTATCATCAAAATTCAATAAATTCTTTGCTTCATTTATAGAAACAAAAACAAATTTACTTTCAAACTCTTCCGTACCAGAATACAAACCAACAATTTGTACATCTTTTTTATAAAAAGCATTATTAGGGTTGATAAAACCTACTCCTGGTTTAGGAACCATAATTGTTAAAGGAGATCCATAATTTAAAACTCCTAATGATAACTTTCTTGAAATTCCATTACCAACAACTGCAGTATTTGGCTGATCTAAATCTAACCAACCTCCTAAACTGATTACAGAATCTATATCTGTAATAGAAGTATAACTCTCTTCAACACCCTTTATATAAGCAATTTCATTCTTATCATTGTACTCTAAAAAAACGCGTTCTTCTATAATTTTAGATGTTGCTTTAATAGAAGTATTATTTATTAATGCTTGATGGACATCTTCCGAATAGAAAAAAGTTTTCCCTTTATTAGAAGTAATTTTAATATCAGGATCAGATACATCTAACAAGCTGTAACTAAATGTACGCAAGCCAGAAAAACCAGAAAGGATAATAAACAAGGCTAAAGAGCCTACAATTACACCAAAAGAAGCAATAATTGTAATAATATTGATGGCATTATTACTTGTTTTTGTAAATAAATATCTTTTGGCTATGTATAAGGGAAAGTTCAAATGCGAGAATGAATTTAACTTCTTTTACGTCTTGGCAAAACGCTAGGATCTTTAATAGGATTGTCATCTTCACCTTTTAAAGATTTATCAATTTCCTCAATATAATCTAACGTATCATCTCCAAAAAATAATAATTCGGGCATTCTACGTAATTGGTGTTTTGTTCTTTTTGCCATTTCATGGCGAATTAAAACCGTATTAGATTGTACACCTTTAATAATTTCTTCTCTATTGCTAGAAGGAAATACACTTAAATAAACTTTAGCGACTCCTAAATCTGATGTTACATGAACCTTAGAAACAGAAATAATTATTCCTTTCATTCCATCTTGCGCTGCTTTCTGTAAAACATCTACCAAATCCTTTTGCAATACTCCTGCAATTTTACGTTGTCTGTTCGTTTCTTCCATGCTGCAAATTTACACTTTTTTTATGGAGTGTAAATTTTATTTTTGATTGCATACATAACCAAACCAACTCTATTCTTTACATGTAATTTAGTAAACAAAACATCTCTATACCCATCAATTGTTTTTGGACTTAAACACATAATTTCTGCAATTTCCTTATAGGTTAATTCAGAACAAGCATGTTTCATAAAAGTAATTTCTCTTTCTTTAAATTTTATTTCTGCCTCTCCATTTCCAGAAAGAGATTTCATTAATAAATTGGTTACATTTTTGGTATGATAAAATCCATTTTCTGCTATTTCCACCAAAGCTTTTTCTAAAACTACTTTTTCGGTATCTTTTAATAAGTAACCAATAGCACCAACTTTTAACATTTTTAAAATAGTAGCGTCTTCATCTTCCACAGAAAGTGCCATTACATGTACTTCATTATGGTTTTTAGAGATCCATTCAGTTGTTTCAATTCCATTCATTATAGGCATATTGATATCCATTAAAACAACATCTGGAATAAATTCTGGTGAAGAAGAGAATTTATCAACTAATTCTTGTCCATTTTTGCACGTATATAAAACTTTAAATTTATTAAAAGTATTTACCATAGCAGCAATTGCTTGTGAAAGCAATGTGTGATCATCTACAATAACAACTGAATATTTAATCATAACCTATATACTATATTTAAGGAAGTACCTTTATTTACTTCAGAAGTAAAAACTGCTGTAGCTCCAATTAATTTTGCTCTATTTTTAATATTTTCAAGTCCTATACCGTTTCGTTTATTTTCTAATGATGAAAAACCAACTCCGTTATCTTTTGCAGTAATTTCTAAATTAATGGCACCAAACTTTAATTCAACGGTTAAATTGGATGCCTTAGAATGTTTTATGGTATTAGAAAAGAACTCCTGTAAAATTCGGAAAATAATGATGCTAGATTTTTCATTAATTATATGTTCATTCCCTAAAATTATCAAGCTCGCATTTATAAAGTTTAATCTATTAAAACGATCTATTTCTAATTGTACGGCTTCTCTTAATTTTATATTCTTTATCGCTTCAGGGTTAATTAATTTTGATAATGCTCTTACCTCTGTTAAACCTTTAGTAATCGTTTCTGAAACTTCGTGGATATTTTCTGGAGAAGCATTCTGCAATTGAATTTTAGCTAAAGTTAATAACTGCCCAATATTATCGTGCAATTCCCAACTAATATTTCTTAAAGTCTCTTCTCTAATTTCTATTTGTGTTTCGGCTATTTCTCTTTCAAACCTTTTTTTATTTTCCGCTTGCAGTTCTAGAAGGCTATTCTTTCTTTTTTGAAAAACAGTAAACAATAAAATAATAAAAATAACAAATGTGATGATTATTATAGTGGTTACAATTAATATTATTTGACTCGCTTCTGACTCCATAGTGCTCCCAATATAAAACAACTATACATAAATATCACTAACACTAACTGAATATTATATAAATAGTCTATTACAGCCCTAGAAGTACCTTTCATATTATTTAAAATAGAAGTGATTGGTATGGTACCTAAATAATAGCACAATAGTCCAAAAGCGATCCAAAAAGTAAGAGATCGCTTATAATTAAGAATTTCATTAGAAGATAAAAAATCCTTATAAAATAAAAATAAAACAATAGCAATTAACAAACTACCAGAAATGGAGGCAATACTATTGTAAACTTCAAAATAAGTTCCTTGATACAAATAATAGAGCGTAGTTAAGAAATAAACTACATTAAAAAGAATTATAAGACCCGTAACTGTTTTTCGAGTTTTTGCTGAAAATAATATTTGTTTTGCAAATAAAAATAAGAAATTAAATTCGACAAAAGTAAGGGTATTGTATACCCATAAATTGTCTAGCTCTAAACTATATTTTACATAGCTTGCAATCAACTCACAAGCAAACATAGCAATCAAGTACCCCAAAAAGTATTTTAAATCAACATCAAAAGATTTTTTAAAATAGAAAATAGCATAGACTACTATGGCTACAAAATATAATATGTAAATTAATTTATCCAAAATATTACATTGGTGGTGTTGGTTTCAATCTATTAGCCCCAGAACTTTTAAGATCTTCTTGATCACCAATAAAAGGTAAAAAAGAAGCTCTAACTACCTGCTTCGTTTCTTTACTACTAAATTGATCTAAAAATTTTGTAAAAGGGATTGCTTCTCCTTTATTAGAATACAAAGGTTCATAAGCAACATTTTTCTTTTCTTTAGTATCTGCAGTTGGCATAAAAATTAAAGTTTGTCTACCTCTTAAAATCTCTTCTGGATAATCTTTAGGATATGCAGCAGTAAAAATTCTAACACCAGTAAGCTCAATATCTTTTTCTTTTGATAACCTTTCTACATAAGCAATATATTGCTTTAATTGATTAATATCGTAAAAATGAGAAATACTCTCAATTTCATTAGCATCACCTGTAAGTTCTTTCCTATACTTGTCTAAAACAGGTTTCTGTCCTACATCATATTGATGAAACATACTAGCCATTTCTTTATAAGTGATCGTATTAGAAGGCCTAGAACTATCAACTTCAGTAACCTGAGATATTGTTTCAGACTTACAACTAATTATAAATAATGCTAAAAAAAATATTTGATAAAATTTAAAAACTGTTTTCATAATATAGTAGTTGGATTAATACGCTTGAAAATACAAATTAAATTATAATCTAAGAAGAGTAAAAGCAAAAAACAACATTAAACACTATATATCAAACACTTAGTCGAAACACTACTTATATCAAACTTGCTTAAAAAGGGGTTTTTCCTGTATAAATTCAATGATTTACACTAACAGTTTATTCCTAATTATTTACCAATTTTGAAGTATGAAATAAAAAGAAAAGTAAAGGGGGAAATTGCAAAAAATACACTTGATACTTTATAGAAAGTGTTTAAATTAAAAAAGTCTCAAAACTGTTGTTTTGAGACTTTTAATTTTTATAATTATTTTAGAAATTTAATCTGCTAAAATAATTGCTTTATTATCTTTTAATTCTAAAGTTCCAGATTTAATAGCAATTGTTAGAATATTATCATCATCTATATGAATTTCATAATGTCCTTTAAATTGATCAAATTCTAAATGTTCTTTACTATGAACATGAATTTTAACTATTCCTTCCTTTAAGTTAGCAACAATTGGTGCGTGATTATTTAACATTTGAAACTCACCATTTTCTCCAGGAACTGATAATGAATCAATTCTTGCTGAAAATAATATAGCTTCTGGTGTTACAATTTCTAAAAACATATCTCTTATAGTTTACAGTCTTCAATTTGCAGTTTACTTTCTTTTTTAAGATTGAAAACTGCAAACCGCTGACTAATTTTATGCTTCTGCTAACATTTTCTCACCAGCATCAATTGCATCTTGAATTGATCCTCTTAAGTTAAATGCTGCTTCAGGGTATTTATCTAACTCACCATCCATAATCATATTAAAACCTTTAATAGTGTCTTTAATATCAACTAAAACTCCTGGTATACCAGTAAATTGTTCAGCTACGTGGAAAGGTTGAGATAAGAAACGTTGTACACGTCTAGCTCTATGAACTACTAATTTATCTTCTTCAGATAATTCTTCCATACCTAAAATTGCAATAATATCTTGTAATTCTTTATAACGTTGTAAAATTTCTTTTACAGCTGTTGCAGTATTATAATGCTCATCACCTAAAATTTCTGCAGATAAAATTCTTGAAGTTGAATCTAAAGGATCTACCGCTGGATAAATACCTAATTCTGCAATCTTACGAGACAATACTGTTGTTGCATCTAAATGCGCAAACGTTGTTGCTGGTGCTGGATCTGTTAAATCATCTGCAGGAACATATACCGCTTGTACAGATGTAATAGAACCTTTTTTAGTTGATGTAATACGCTCTTGCATTGCACCCATTTCTGTTGCTAATGTTGGTTGGTAACCTACCGCTGATGGCATACGTCCTAAAAGTGCTGACACCTCAGAACCTGCTTGTGTAAAACGGAAAATATTATCAACAAAGAAAAGAACATCTTTACCTTCTGCTTCTCCAGCTCCATCTCTAAAGTATTCTGCAATTGTTAAACCAGATAACGCAACACGTGCACGTGCTCCAGGTGGCTCGTTCATTTGACCGAATACGAAAGTAGCTTTAGAACCTTTCATTCCAGGTTTATCTACCTTAGATAAATCCCATCCTCCTGCTTCCATAGAATGCATAAAATCGTCTCCGTATTTTATAATTCCAGATTCTAACATTTCACGAAGTAAATCGTTTCCTTCACGAGTTCTTTCTCCAACACCTGCAAAGACTGATAAACCACCATGTCCTTTTGCAATGTTGTTAATTAACTCTTGAATTAATACTGTCTTACCTACTCCTGCTCCTCCAAATAATCCAATTTTACCTCCTTTTGCATAAGGCTCAATTAAATCGATTACTTTTATACCTGTAAATAAAACTTCAGTAGATACTGATAAATCTTCAAATTTAGGTGCAGATCTGTGAATTGGCAAACCATCTTTACCTTCTTTTTTCAAGTTACCTAAACCATCAATAGCATCTCCAGTTACGTTAAACAAACGGCCATAAATATCGTTTCCGATAGGCATTTGAATAGGATTACCTGTAGCCACAACCTCAGTTCCTCTACTTAATCCATCAGTAGCATCCATTGAGATAGTTCTAACTGTATCTTCTCCAATATGCTGTTGTACCTCTAATACTAAAATAGAGCCGTCAGCTTTTTTGATTTCTAACGAATCGTAAATTTTAGGAAGTTCATTTTCAGTATTGAATTCAACATCAATTACTGGCCCAATAATTTGTGAAACTTTACCTGTTATTGTAGACATTATGTATCTAATTAAAGTTATTATTTTATTTCAGAGATTTCAGCCTCTTTTTTCAGATTGCAAAGGTAATTTTTTTGTCCTTAATTAAAAAAGATTTTCCTCTTTTTTAATTGAAAAAGAAACAAATAACAGAAACAAAAAAAACTCTGCTCAAAATGAGCAGAGTTTTATATTAAAATGTAGTTAAAAATTATTTATCAGATAACTTAATAACTACTCTTCTGTTTTTACTTCTTCCTAAACTAGTGTTGTTAGATGCAATAGGATCTTTCTCTCCTTGACCAACTGTTTCTAATCTATTAGCGTCAAAACCTTTTTCAACTAAATAAGCTTTAGCAGATTCTGCTCTTCTTTCAGTTAAGTATAAGTTGTAAGCACTAGCTCCTCTACTATCTGCATAACCTTCTATTACATAGATTACATTATCTACAGAACTAATTAAATCATAAACTTTATCTAATTTTCCAGCAGATGCTCTATTAATTTTAGCGCTATCTGTACTAAATAAGATTTCTTTTGAATATCCTGATAAAGCTGCAATTTGCTCTGCTGTCATAGCGTCTTCTGGACAACCATTATTAGAAGCAACACCTGCAAACTCAGGACATTTATCATCTTTATCTAAAACTCCGTCTCCGTCAGTATCTGGCCAAGGACATCCTGCATTATCAGCTGGTCCTGCAACAGATGGACATTTATCATCTTTATCAGCTACACTATCTCCGTCTGTATCTGGGCAACCTTTATTAGCTTTAGTTCCTTTAGCACTAGGACACATATCATCTTTATCAGCTACACCGTCTCCGTCAGAATCAGGACAACCATTCATAGCTGCTAAACCTGCAACTGAAGGACAAGCATCATCAGAATCTTTTACTCCATCGCCATCAGCATCAGGACAACCATTAAATTCTACTAAACCTGCTTCTTCTGGACAAGCATCATCTTTATCATATACTCCGTCTCCGTCAGTATCTGTTCCTCCAAATTTAATCACTAAACCTAAAGAAGTTTGGTAATGCGCTCTTACATTATCAGAAAAACCTTTTTTAGTTCCTGTTTGAAAGTTTAATCCTAAGTTATCATTAAACCAAGTGTTAAAACCAACACCTCCATTTAACATTGCTTCACCACTAGAATCTACAGAAGTATAACCTCCACCTAAATATACATAAGGATCAAACCAACCTGTTTGTCCAACTAAGTTATTTAAGTCATACTTTACAACTGCATCTACAGCCCAATAAAGAAAATCTGAATCATCTTCAATTGTAACTGTTTCAATTTTATTTAAAGACCCCGCTAATTGTAAAGAGAAACCTTTGTCTAAATACTTTTCTCCAGATATTCTAGAAATAGAAGGTAAAATGTTCCAATCTTTATTCCCAAATAAATCTTTTATTTGGTCGCTAAAGTCATCACCATTGTAAAAATCTACTACGTTTACACCAAAACCTACAGCCCAAGGGTTGTTTTCATCTTGTGCGTTTACGTTACCAACTGTTACCAACGTAAACAAAGCTATCACAGCTATTCTTAATCGTTTCATTATCAAATTTTTAAATTAAAAGTTCGTTATTATTATACGCAAAAGTAAATCCTTAAATCGTATATACAAAGACAAATCTACAAAATATTATTAAAACAATACGTTTTATTAATTCTAATTCCCTTTGAATTCACTCTATATTTTTTATAAAGACTCTAATAAAGTTCTTTAAGACACTCATTAGCATTAACTAAAGGATAACCAATTCTATTTTCTAACTTTTTTTTCAGCTCTAAAGAGAAAAGAATTAAGCAGTTAAATTACTATTTTTAATTATAAATTTATCTTAATTTTTAAGTTGATACTTTTCTACAAATTACACCTCAACAACGTCAATTTCTTCATTAATATAGATCAATAGTTTTTTTTCTACTTTAAAATTCATTGATTTTAGAGTTCTTTCATACCTTAATAACTGCTGATGATATTCTGACGAAGGGTTCCCTGTCTTATAATCAATAATAACCACTTTTTTATCTGCTATAAAAATCAACCTATCTAAAATAATAATCTGATTATCTACATCAACAATTTCCCTTTCATTAAAAACTTTAACTTTATCTGAAAAATAAAGTTCTAATTCAGGATGATTTACAATACTAAAAACACTTTTTGTAATAAAAATTTGCTGTTCTATATTTATAACCCCTTGTTGATAATACATAGAAATGACCTTCTCAACATCTTTTGAAGTAATAATTTTAGATAAAATTTCATGAAATAAATTCCCAAAATCAATAGCTTTTCCTTGTTCTGTATTCCATAATTTAGAAGAATTTGCTAACAAAACAATATTATGTTCTTGCCAAGGAGTTGAAATAAATTTCTCATGGATTTCTGCAACAGAATTTTCTTCTTTCTTTTCACTGACCCTTTGCACATCTCCAAAAATATATTCAGAAAAATCATCATTCCAAAGGTTTTGCTGTTTTAAATAATTGATAAAAACACCTGAATAAAAATTAGTATTCTCCTCTCCTTTAGCTGAAATTTTTTTATCGGTAATAACATGTAATTGCTCTACAGCTCTTGTTAAAGTAACATACAATAGATTAAAATTATCTAATTCTAATTCTTCGCGTTGCTTGTTATAAATATCTAAACCCCTTTCACTAACAATACTTAAACTTTTACTATAATCAACTAATAGTTCATCGAAACCTTCATATGATTCTGGCAATTGATCTAACCATGATTTTGGTTTTATCTGTCGATAAATATCTACATCACAAGGAAAAATAACCACCGGAAATTCCAATCCCTTCGATTTATGAATCGTCATAATCTGAACTGCACCAGCACTTTCTGGAGCAACAATACTAAGTCGTTCTTTTTTAAGTTCCCAAAACTCTAAAAACTCTCCAACATCAGTTCCGTTTCTTTGCTGTTCTAAAACAACATCTAGAAAAAATTGTAGATATGCATCAGAAGAATTTATCAAATTAAAACCTCTAATAATTTCTTCTATTTTCTCATAAAACGGCAATTGATGAAATGCCGAAATATTAAACGTGACACCAAGGTTTTTTAAAGATTCTAAAATAGTTTGATTATCCGATTTTGCAAATTCATTAAAAAAGACATGTTTTGGTTTTTCTATCTGTAAATGTTGATGTAAAAAATACAGCATTTCAAAACGTGTTTCTTCATCACTTGGGTTTTGTAAAACCTTTAAAACATCAACAATAAAAGTAACTTTTGCACTATTTTTAAGCAATAAGGTTTCCGACGAAACAATATCAATTCCTTTTTCTGATAAATAATTTGCCACTGCAACTCCGTCTTTTCTAGTACGAGTCAACACGCAAATTTCACTCAAAGAAAAACTCTCCTTTAATTGGAGGATTTTCTCTAAAACCTTCTGCGGATATTTTACTTTTTCAAGCTCTTTGTCTTCATTTTTTTCAAGGAAGGTTAACGAAACTAAACCTCCTTTTTTAGCATTTTCTATTTGTTTATTCCCCTCTATAAAAATATTCTTATACGATTCATTCTGAATGAAATTTGCCGTATGCTGAAAAAACGAATTATTAAAATTAATAACCTCTGAATAACTTCTAAAATTGGTTTCTAAATTCTTAATTTCTTTAGAAACATGAAAAGGATTCAATCTGTCTGAACCTAATTCAATAAATTGTTCCGCTTTTCCTCCACGCCATCTATAAATGGCTTGTTTTCCATCGCCAACCAATAATAAATTGCTATTTTCTTGCGCCAACGTATTGTCTATTAATGGCACTAAATTTTGCCATTGCAACACAGAAGTATCTTGCATTTCGTCAATAAAATAATGCTGAAAACGTTGCCCAATTCTTTCATAAATAAAAGGAGCTGGTTGGTCTTTTATATTATCCGAAATCAATTGATTAAACTCTGCATTTAATCGAATATTATTGTCTTCTTTTATATTTTCTAACTCTGAATTTATATTATTTAAAACGGCTAAAGGAATAATACTTTTCAACGCCAATTTATTCATGGAGAATTGCTGATAAACAACTTCAGCTTCCTTAAATAATCGAACAATATCAGGAACAATTTGATCTATAGAACTTGCAATAAACTCTGCGGTAGACTTTGAGTAATATTGATTATTCTCGATTGCTTTTTTTATCGTTTCACTTCGTTTGATAAAATCTATATCTACAGATTTAGTGCTTAAATCTGCAAAGAATTTAGGAATAGTACCTCGCATAAAATTTTTATGCTCTAAATCGTTGTTTTCTATTAACTCAAGACACTCTTCACCAACTTTTTTAATGGAATCTTTTAATTCTTTTTGCTGATTATATAACTTCGACTTTAAGTTTGTAAAATCTTCTAATTTTTTATCCGCAAGACTTCTAAAATGTTGCACATCATCTTCATTTAATAAGATTCTTGCAAACTCACTTAAATCTCTAGAAATATCCCAAGACTTATCATCATCTGTTTTATCTAGTGAATAATCTATTAAAAGGTTTGTCAGTTTTTCATCTGTTCCAATCTTAGAAATTAAAACATCTACAGCTTCATTTAAAAGAGAAACGGCATCCATTTCTACTTCAAAATTAAGTGACAAACCTAAATCGAACGCGAAGTTTTTAATTATTTTATGTGTAAAACTATCAATTGTAGTAATTGAAAAAGCAGAATAATTTTTTAAAATTGCATCTAAAATTTTCTTACTTCTTTCCTGAATGATTGCTTTATCAATCTTTATTTCATCAACAATAATATTCAATAAATCATTTTCCTCACCATCTGCAAAATCTTCTAAACTAGACAATACACGCTCTTTCATTTCACCAGCTGCTTTATTGGTAAACGTGATTGCTAAAATTTTCTGAAATGAAAAAATATCATCAGAAGTTAATAAAACTTTAATGTATTCTTTTACGAGCGTAAAGGTTTTTCCACTTCCTGCAGAAGCGTTATAAACCTGAAAGGATGATGTATTTTGCACAATTTATTTTACTGCAAAATACAAATTAAGCAATTAATTTCAGTTAAATATCAAAATTTATTTTAGAGTGATTAGCTTAAAATTCTCCAAATTTGAGCTACCAAAAACGTAATTATAAAACCTGCTATAACGGGTAAAATTGTTGCTACCACAGTCCATTTTTTACTTTTTGTTTCTTTATAAATAGTATAAATAGTTGTGCTACAAGGATTATGCAACAAACTAAACAACATTACATTCACCGCTGTTAAAAGCGTCCATCCACCACTTTTTAAAATATCACCTGTTGCTGTAACAGAATCTAACTCAAACATTACACCCGCTCCTGCGCCACCAACAGCTCCCGTTACCATTACTGTTAACATTAATATAGACGGAATTACAATTTCATTAGCAGGAATAGCAACTACATAAGCCAATAAAATAACACCATTTAAGCCTAATAGAAATCCGAAGCCATCTAAAAAATCAATTAAATGCAACGCAATACTTTCATCACCAATAAAAATATTAGAAATTAACCATATTACCGCTCCAGCAGGTGCCGCAAACACAATGGCTCTCCATAAAACTATTAATGTTCTATCTATTAAAGAAGTGTAAATGGTTTTCCAAAATAAAGGTGTTCTATAAGGAGGCAACTCTAAATTAAAAGTTGAAACCTCTCCTTTTAAAACTGTTTTAGACAATGCCCAAGAAAAGAAAAACATAAAAAAGATTCCTAAAACGGCAATTCCTACAACAGCAACCAAAGAAATTAAACTTGAATATGTTGACGGAACAACAGCTCCAATAAAGATCGTTGCTAATAGAATCTGCGTTGGCCAACGACCATTACACAAAGAAAAATTATTAGTAATAATTGCAATTAATCGCTCTCTCGGACTATCAATAATTCTAGTTGCTACAACTCCGGCCGCATTACAACCAAAGCCCATTGTCATAGTTAAAGCCTGCTTACCATGTGCTCCAGATTTTTTAAAAAGTGAATCCATATTAAAGGCAACTCTAGGTAAATATCCAAAATCTTCTAATAAGGTAAATAATGGAAAAAAGATGGCCATTGGTGGCAACATTACAGCAATTACCCAAGCAATTGCTAAATAAATACCATCAATTAAAAAACCAGACAACCACCAAGGAAAACTCAAGAATGCAGCACCCTCTTTTAATAAAGGATGAATTGTATCTAACAACAAACTTGCCAACATAGATGATGGGTAATTTGCCCCAATAATAGTTAACCAAAGTACTAAACCTAATAACAATAGCATAATTGGAAAACCCCAAATTTTACTAGTTACTATTTTATCTATTTTAGCATTTAAATAAAAAGCCCCTTTTTTATTATCTTTTACAACTGTTTTTTCAACAATCTTAGAAGCATCAGCATAAATTGCTTCCGTTAAATTATCGTGAAAATCATCGCCAATTTGCCAACGCAATTCGTTAGATAATTCTATAATTTTATCAATGTTTTTTGTTCCCATTCTCTTCAATTAAATAAAATCACCTGTTTTTAAGGCATCTAAAATATGCGTATCTCCTTCTAAAACCCTAAAAGCTAACCACCTGCTATTTGAAACAGTTGGATACTCTTCTTTAATAGCTGCACTCAATTTCTGCACAGCATCTTCTACATGTTTTGGAATGCTTTTTATTTTATAAGGTTTACAAACTATTTTTCCGTTTGCCAAATCACTAATTGCGGCAATTAATTCTGGAATTCCTTCTTTAGATCTTGCACTTGTTGGTACCACAGGAATTCCCAATTCTCTAGATAAACTTCTATAGTCTATGTTTATATTATTTTTTTCCGCCTCGTCCATTAAGTTTAGACAAAGAACTGCGTTCGAAGAGATTTCTAAAATTTGAAGTACCAAATTTAAATTACGCTCTAACCTGCTTGCATCAACAACTATTACCGTTAATGTTGGTTTACCAAAAAGGATAAAATTTCTAGCAACTTCCTCATCCTCAGAACGAGACATTAAAGAATAGGTACCTGGTAAATCTATTAATTTAAACTTTTGTTGCTGATATTCAAACGCTCCTTCTGCTCTAGTTACTGTTTTTCCTGGCCAATTACCTGTATGCTGCCTCAACCCTGTTAATGCATTAAAAACAGTACTTTTTCCTGTATTTGGGTTTCCTGCTAACGCAATTACAAAGTCTACATTCTCTGTATCTACACCCAGTTTTTTAACACCTTCTAAAGTATGATGTGCACAAGTGTCACAAGCTGATTTTGTTGCTGTTTTCATTTTTTTATGCTTTGGTAATTAAAATTTTAACTGCCTGATCTTTTCTTAAGGCAATAGCAGTTCCTTTAATTAAAAATGCTTTTGGATCACCTAACGGATTTAATAAATCGATACTAACCGTTGCTCCTTTTACAAAACCCAAGTCTAATAATCTTCGTCTATTTTCTCCTCTGCATTCTTTAGAAACACCTATAATTGTTGCTTTTTGATTATTTTCTAAATTAGATAAACGTAACGTATCTGTTTCTACAACATCTGCTTTGTCTAAAGAAATTACAGTAATATTTTTAGCTACTATAGGTGGCAAAACAAATTGCTCTCCTTCGGATTCAAAAACAATGCGATTTTCACTTATCTCTTTCATATACACCTGAGAATGTAAATGAATATGTTTTGCTAAAATTTGCTTATAAATACTTGTAGGCTCATCTTCTATATGAATAATTTTCCCAAAATTTAAAATAGGCAAATCTGCAAGTAGCATTCCTTTTTTCTCAGGAATTTGACCAGCTTTAGTTGGAATTGGATCTCCATGAGGATCGTACCTTGGGTTTCCTAAAAGTGTAGATAAATCTTCTACTTCTTCACCAGATAACTCATGTTCTTTTTTCTCTGCCCTACTATGCCATTCAGTTTTATGAAAACCCGTTTTTTCTGATAAATATTTTTCCCATAAACGGTGTGCTCTTACAATTCTTAATGCATATTCATCGCCTTCTTCGGTCAATGAAAAAAGCTCATGCTCTTTTTTTATCAATCCAGTTTCTAGCATAGTATCAATACTTTCTAATAACAAACTATGACTAAAATCTAATTCATCAAAAATGGTACTTATAGATGTTTTAGGATCATGATACAATAACTTTAAAATATCTTCAATCGCTGTTTTTTCTGTTTCTTTACGAGCCTTGAGATATTTAAAAAAGAGTCCTTTTTTAGGATTAAATATAAAATACAAGATTAAAATAACGCCAAAAAACACTAAGAGCGCTACTATTGGGTTGTAGGTATTCATATTTTTTTTATATATAAATTGTTAGCTATTTTATTTGAAATTGATAATTTCTTATCATCAACCTTAATAGAAACGGAGTCATCAAAGTCTTCTTTTTCTAAAACCGTAATCTGTTGCCCTAAAGTAATTCCTTTTTTGTCTAAGAACTTTAAAAATTCTGAAGAAGAATCATCAACACCAATACAAATTCCGCTTTCATTTTTTAATAAAGTTGATAATAAACTTTTATCTATCGTTTTTAAATTCCCGTCTTTATCTGGAATAGGGTCTCCATGAGGATCATGCGTTGGAAAACCCAAAAAAGCATCTAATTGCTCTACTAATTTTGAAGATTTGATATGCTCTAATTGCTCCGCAACATCATGTACTTCATCCCAAGAAAAATTTAACTTATCTACCAGAAAAACTTCCCAAAGTCTGTGCTTACGTACAATATTTGCAGCAGTCTTCTTTCCTAAACTAGTTAATTTAACTCCTTTATACTTCTTATACACAACAACTTCCTTTTCAGACAATTTTTTTATCATGTCTGTAACAGAAGAAGCTTTTGTTTCTAATTTTTTAGCAATAGCATTTGTACTGATTCCTTTAACAGCATCTAACTCTAAATGATAAATTGCTTTTAAATAATTTTCTTCAGAAAGTGTAAACATCTATAAATTTTATACTACAAAGATATACTTTTTTAATTTAATAAATATATTTTTAGACAAGTCTAAAAAATAAATTATATTTGTCAAAAATATTTATCAAATGAAACTAAAAAGACTTCTATTATTTACAGCACTTATCAGCTTAAACACAATTTTTTCCCAAAATAATTCTATTTCTGGAAAAATAACGAATAGCTCAAATGCATTAGCTTACGTGAATGTTTATTTAAAAAACTCTAAAATTGGAACAGCTTCTAACGAAAACGGTTATTATAAACTAAAAGATATTCCTAAAGGAAATTACACACTTGTTGCGAGTAGTGTTGGTTATCAATCTAAATTCATAAAAATAACAATTGATGAAAATCAAAAAATTACTCAAAATTTATCTCTATCAGAAGATAACTCTTTAGATGAGATAGTTATTTCTGGAACCATGAAACCTGTTAAGAAATTAGACAGTCCTGTGCCCGTAGAAGTATACTCTCCTACCTTTTTTATGAAAAATCCATCACCATCCATATTCGAATCAATGCAGAATGTAAATGGTGTTCGTCCACAAGTAAACTGCAGTGTTTGCAACACTGGTGATATTCATATAAACGGATTAGAGGGTGCTTATACATTTGTTATGATTGACGGAATGCCAATTGTAAGCGGACTTTCTACGGTTTATGGACTAACAGGAATTCCACAAGCATTAATAGAACGTGTAGAAATTGTAAAAGGCCCCGCTTCAACTTTATATGGTTCTGAGGCAGTTGGAGGTATCATTAATATTATCACTAAAAAACCATCTTCTTCACCTTTGTTTACGATAGATTCTTACGCTAGTTCTTGGGGAGAAGTGAATACTGATATTGGCTTAAAATACAAGCTAGGAAAAACGAATGCTTTATTAGGGATCAATTATTTTAATTACCAAAACCCAATTGATAACAACAATGATGGTTTTACAGATTTAACCTTACAAAACAGAATTTCTATTTTTAATAAATTTGATTTCGAAAGAAAAAACAATCGTGTTTTTACGGTAGCTGGTCGTTATGTTTACGAAGATAGATGGGGTGGAGAAATGGATTGGACACCTGAATATAGAGGAGGAACAGAAATTTATGGAGAAAGTATTTACACAAGTAGATGGGAAACTTTTGGAACGTACCAATTACCTACAGATGAAAAATTAAATTTTCAATTTAGCGCGAATGGACATGACCAAAATTCTTACTACGGAGACACTTTTTATAAAGCTGATCAATTTATTGCTTTTGGACAATTAACATACGACACTACTTTTGGAAAAAACCATGATGTATTAATGGGAGTTGCTTATCGTTACACAAATTACGACGACAATACCACTGCAACTGGCAGTAAAACAGAAAACGATCCATCAATCACTCACTTACCAGGTGTTTTTATTCAAGATGAAATTACATTAGCACCAAAAAGCAAACTTTTGTTAGGGGCAAGATATGATCATAATAATGTACACGGAAGCGTCTTTTCTCCAAGAGTAAATTACAAATGGAATTCTGATAATAATGAAGATGTTTTAAGAGTTAGTATTGGTAATGGTTTTAGAGTTGCTAATGTTTTTACAGAAGACCATGCTGCCCTTACAGGAAACAGAGACGTATTTTTTGAAGATGAATTACTTCCAGAAACTTCTTGGAATGCAAACATTAACTATGTTAAAAAAATAGTTACAAAAAATAATACCATTATTAATTTAGATGGAAGTATTTTTTACACACATTTCAACAATAAAATAGTTGCAGATTATGAAACTGATACTTCCAAAATAATCTATGGTAACTTAGATGATGGTTATGCAGTATCTAAAGGTATATCTTTAAATACAGATATTAATTTTAGAAATGGTCTTTCAATTATAGCTGGTGCAACTTTAATGGATGTATCTACAACAGAAGAAGGAGTTACCGAAAGACAGCTATTAACAGAAAGTTTTAGTGGTACTTGGAGTATTTCTTACAGAATAAAATCTATCGATTTATTACTTGACTACACTGGTAACATTTACGGACCTATGGATTTACCTTTATTGGGAGAAAATGACCCTAGATCTCCAACATCTCCTTGGTATAGTATACAAAACATACAAGCTACTAAAAAAATTAGCAACACTTTTGAAGTTTTTGGTGGGGTAAAAAATTTATTAAACTTCACTCCTGCCGCTAACAGTATCTTAAATAGCGACAATCCTTTTGACGTTGGAGTAGATACAGAAACAAATCCCGAATTAGCGTTCGACCCAGCTTATGTATATGCCGGTAACCAAGGTATACGTATGTTTGCAGGACTTAGATATAAAATACAATAATGAAAAACACGCTTCTTTTCTTTTTTATACTTTCCACCTGTATTTTATATGGGCAGAAAAACAACACTTTACTAAATTATTCTTTTGAAGAAGCTTTTAAGTTACAAGAAAAAGAAAAGAAGCCAATTATAGTCTTTTTTCACACAAGCTGGTGTAAGTATTGTTTTGCTATGAAAAAGAATACTTTTATCGATAAAAAAGTTATAAATTTATTAAACAAACATTTTTACTTTGTTTCTTTTGATGCAGAAAGTAAAGACTTCATAAACATAAAAGGTAGAATTTTTAAAAATAAATCAGGAGTTCATCAGATAGTAGAAGTGCTCGCTTCTAAAAACAACACAATTAGCTATCCTTCTACTATTATTATAAGTACAAACAATACTATTGATGAGCAGATAGACTCTTTTCTATCAGCAGAAGAAATCACTAAAATATTAACAAGTTACATAGCGCTCAAATAAAAATCATAATGGCAAATTACCATAAGATAATAGAAGAAATTAATGCTTAGATTCCCAAATACGTTTTCTTCCAGAAGTAGAACGACCATTCCCTCCACTTAGTGAGAAACGATATGTAACACCAACTGATCCAAATGTGTGAGAACGTTGACTTTGGAATCTTTCTTCATTATACTTATGCATCAATACACCTTGTAAACCAAAATGATCAGAAATCCAAAGTGTACCACCGATACCAAAATTTAAAGTTGGTAATACATGTTTAGACTTTACAAGACTACCTCCAATTAATATATAGGGATTTATTGTGTTTTCTGAAGTACCAAAATCATATCTAACCTCACCATCATAAGTGGTGTATTTTTGACTATCATTAAAATCACTAGAAATACTACCAGCTAAAGTTATATTCTTAAAAAGGTAAGTAGCAACAGATAATCTAGGGAATTGAGGAATAAGCCTACCTCCCATATCTGGGCCATTTTCTACAGAATAAAGAACAGAACCGGTACCAATTGTTACAGCCCATTTATTAATTTCATTCTGACTGAAACTATTTAATGTGAATAAAAAAACAAGAATAAGAACTATATTTTTCATTTTAATTTTCTTTTTTAGGGAGAAGAAAAGCAATTTGCAATTTCTAATATTTTTTTTGGCAAAGATATTGATTTAACGAAGAAAATAAAGTGCTGTATATTTTATTTGCGTTAAAGTTTTATTTATTCGAAAATGATAAAAATAACACCTAATAAATTCTAAATTGATAATTTACAAACGAATACCTTACATTATAATCTACTATTTTAAGATGCAACAAAGATAATTAAATCCTCATTATAGAATATAAAACGTAAATTTCACTAAACTATTTTAATAAAAGATTATATCTTATTTAAAATAGTTTTTAAACATTTTATATTTAACAAATTCAAATTAATATCTTTGCTAAAATATTTCGGGTTGAGCAAGCAGAACATTGTAAATCAATATCAAAACTCTGCGAATGTATCGCAGATAATTAACCAACTTCAACAAGATAAAAACCATTTTCAAATATCGAATTTGGTCGGATCTTCGTTGTCTTTTGTTATTTCAGAAACTTTTAAAAAAGTAGATAAACCGTATCTTTTAATCTTCAATGATAAAGAAGAAGCAGCTTATTACCTTAACGATTTAGAACAATTGTTAGGTGAAAAAAATGTTCTTTTTTACCCAGGATCATACAGAAGGCCTTATCAGATTGAAGAAACTGATAATGCTAATGTCTTACTACGTTCAGAAGTTTTAAACCGAATTAATTCTCGTAAAAAACCTGTTGTAATTGTAACCTACCCAACTGCGTTATTCGAAAAAGTGGTTACCAAAAAAGAATTAGAAAAAAATACCTTAAAAGTAGCTGTAGGCGAAAGTTTATCACTCGATTTTGTTAACGAAGTTTTATTCGAATACAAATTTAAACGTGTAGATTTTGTTACAGAACCTGGAGACTTTTCTGTACGTGGAGGAATTATAGATGTCTTTTCTTTTTCTAATGATGAACCTTATCGAGTAGAATTTTTTGGTGATGAAATAGACAGTATTCGTTCTTTTGATGTAGAGACACAACTCTCTAATGAGAAACTGAAAAAGGTTTCTATTATGCCAAATGTAGAAAACAAAACACTACAAGAAAACAGAGAAAGTTTTCTTAAATACATTTCGCCTAAAACCGTCATTTTTGCAAAAAACATTGATTTAATTACCGGAAATCTAGATAAATTCTATCAAAAGGCAGAAGATGCTTTCCAAGATTTATCCAAAGAAATAAAACACGCAAAACCAAGTGAGTTATTTTGTGATGGAAGTTATATCAAAAATCAAATACAAGATTTTTCACTCATAGAAATATCTACTAAAACACAAACGAAAGGTCTTTCAGAAATTAAATTTAATACCATTGCACAACCTTCATTTAATAAGCAGTTCGATTTATTAATAGAGAATTTAGAAGAATATCATAAAGCAGAATTTACTAATTACATTTTTTGTGCCAACGATCAGCAAGCAAAACGTTTTCACGATATTTTTGATGATGCAGAACAAGAAGTACATTACGAAACCGTTGTTTTTCCATTATACCAAGGTTTTGTAGATGTAGATAATAGGTTGGTTTGTTACACCGATCATGAAATTTTTGAACGTTATCATAAATTTAGATTAAAAAACGGGTACGCTAAAAAACAAGCCATTACCCTTCAAGATTTAAACAAACTAGAAATTGGCGATTATGTAACACACATGGATCACGGAATTGGAAAATTTGGTGGTTTACAAAAAATTGATGTTCAAGGTAAAAAGCAAGAAGCCATTAAATTGGTCTATGGAGAAAGAGACATTTTATATGTAAGTATTCACTCGCTTCACAAAATTTCTAAATTTAATGGTAAAGACGGTAAAGCGCCTAAAATATACAAATTAGGTTCTGGAGCTTGGAAAAAAATTAAACAAAAAACAAAAGCCCGAGTTAAACATGTTGCCTTTAATTTAATTCAATTATACGCAAAAAGAAAACTTCAAAAAGGATTTGCTTTTGGTCCAGATACTCACATTCAACATGAGCTAGAAGGTAGTTTTATGTATGAAGATACACCAGATCAATTTACATCTACACAAGCTGTAAAATTAGATATGGAAAAAGAACAACCTATGGATCGTTTGGTTTGTGGTGATGTTGGTTTCGGTAAAACAGAGGTTGCCGTAAGAGCAGCTTTTAAAGCGGTAGATAATGGCAAGCAAGTCGCAATTTTAGTACCAACAACCATACTAGCTTTTCAACATTATAAAACTTTTACCGAGCGTTTAAAAGATTTCCCTGTCCGTATAGATTACCTAAACCGTTTTAGAACAGCAAAACAAAAAACCGAAGCTATAAATGGTGTAAATGATGGTTCTGTAGATATTATAATCGGCACGCATCAACTTACAAACAAACGCTTACAATTTAAAGATTTAGGTTTATTAATTATCGACGAAGAGCAAAAATTTGGTGTTTCAGTAAAAGACAAGTTAAAAACTTTAAAGGAAAATGTAGATACTTTAACCTTAACCGCAACTCCAATTCCTAGAACGTTGCAATTTAGTTTAATGGCTGCAAGAGATTTATCGGTTATAAAAACACCGCCACCAAACAGACATCCTATAGAAAGTAATGTCATCCGTTTTTCTGAAGAAACAGTACGAGACGCTATTGCTTACGAAATTTCTAGAGGAGGGCAAGTTTTCTTTATCCATAATAGAATAGAGAATATTAAAGAAGTTGCAGGTTTAATTCAACGTTTAGTGCCAAATGCAAAAGTGGGTATTGGCCACGGACAAATGGAAGGTAAAAAACTAGAGGGATTAATGCTCGGTTTTATGAATGGAGATTTTGATGTTTTGGTTTCTACAACCATTATAGAAAGTGGTTTAGATGTACCAAATGCAAACACAATTTTCATTAATAATGCTAATAATTTCGGCCTTTCAGACTTACACCAAATGCGTGGTAGAGTTGGTCGTTCTAACAAAAAAGCCTTCTGTTACTTTATAACGCCTCCATACCACATGATGACGGATGATGCCAGAAAACGTATAGAAGCCTTGGTATTATTTTCAGACTTAGGAAGCGGAATTAACATTGCCATGAAAGATTTAGAAATTCGTGGTGCTGGAGATTTATTAGGTGGAGAACAGAGTGGTTTTATCAATGATATTGGGTTTGACACCTATCAGAAAATATTGCAAGAAGCCATCGAAGAACTGAAAGAGAATGAATTTAAAGAATTGTATCCTACAGATAATTCCAAACCAAAAGAGTACGTAAAAGAGGTTACAATTGATACTGATTTCGAGATTTTATTCCCAGATGATTATATCAATTCCATTACAGAAAGATTGGCTTTGTATAATAAATTAGGCGAGCTAAAAACCGAAGAAGAATTACTAGTTTTTGAAACTGAAATTATAGATCGTTTTGGAGAAATCCCTACGCAAGTAGAAGATTTATTAGATTCTGTTCGTATAAAATGGTTGGCAAAAGAACTTGGTTTAGAGAAAGTGATTCTAAAACAAAAAAGAATGATGGGTTATTTTGTAGCAAATCAACAAAGCGATTTTTATCACACAGATGCGTTTACAAGAATGTTAAAATATGTGCAACTAAACCCTAAAAGTTGCGTAATGAAAGAGAAAGAAAGCAAAAACGGAATTCGTTTATTAATCACTTTTATAAGAATTGATACTGTAAAAACCGCATTGGGAGTCTTACAGAAAGTTTAGAAGTGTTTTTAGTAGCTATTTCCTGCTTTCCACTGTATCTTTTTATTACTGTCATTGCGAAGTTTACTTTTTTGTAAACTGTGGCAATCTCATAATTAGAAAGAGGTTGCTTCGTGCCTCGCAATGACGTCTTTTTATAGAGGTAATAAAAAGGATATCGTTTCAATCAGGGCTAAACCTGTTTGCTCGCTTTTGTTTACGGTGTTTGTCTTTTCGACCTTTTGGGAGAAATCGCATAAAGTAGCTCACGTTGTGTTATCACTGTTATGAGACTTCTCAATACTTCGAAGTGACAATTGTTACGGGTTTAAATGATTCAGTCTACCCTGTCTTTCCATACAGTTTTGTCTTTTCAACCTTTTGGGAGAAATCGCATAAAGTAGCTCACGTCGTGTTATCACTGTTATGAGACTTCTCAATACTTCGAAGTGACAATTGGGTGTTTTTTTTACGTTCTTTTGTCATTTCGATCGCAGAGAGAAATCACATAATGTTGCTCCATTTTGCGTTCTCCTCTTTATGATACTTCTCCTAAAACCGAAGTAACAATTCTATACTTTTCATCGAATTAACACACTAAACAATTTCCATTTTTTGCAATAAAAAAGAAGCATTCATGTTTTTACAAATTCCGTTTTTTAAGGTGTAATCGAAGTGCAATTCATCATCTATAATTTCTGCATCAAAATAATAGTTTTTAATACCCGAAAATTCGTTTTCTAATTCACACAAACTCACATCGTGGGTTGCAATAATTCCGGTGGACTTAGATTTTGTTAACTTTTCAACAAACTTTTTAGAACCAATTGCCTTGTCTTTACTGTTGGTTCCTTTTAAAATTTCATCTAAAATGATAAAGTAATCTGTAGTTTTAATTTCATCAACAATAAACTTTAAACGCTTTAATTCAGAATAAAAATACGATTCATCTTCCGTTAAAGAATCTGTAGTTCGCATACTTGTAATCAACTTAATTGGCGCATATTTAAAACTCTCTGCACAAACGGGTAAACCACAATTTGCCATAACAATAGACAAAGAAATAGTTCTTAAAAAAGTACTTTTTCCAGCCATATTTGCTCCTGTAACAATAAAAAACTGTTCTTTATCAATAGTAAAATCGTTGTCAATTCTTTTATCAACCTTTAATAAAGGATGTCCTAAATTAGCAGCTTTTATAACTCCTTTCTCTACTGTAATTTCTGGGAAAATGAATTTTGTATGATTAAAATGAAAGTTTGCTAACGAATTTTGAGCATCAAAAAAAGCAACCACAGAAAACCATTTATCTACCGTGTGTTTGTAGGTAGTAATCCATTTTTCTACTCTGCAAGCATTGAAAATTTCGATTAAAAAAAGTCCGTTACCAACCACTGAAATTAAAATATTATTACGTTGATCAAATCCATCTAAAACTTTAGAAAATTCTTTAAAAATTGTAGAAGCTTTTTTACTCTCGGAATTAATAATAGCTTGTTTTTCTACTAAAACTTTAGAAGTAAATTTTTCGCTTTCAATTTCATTTAATAATACGTGATATTGCTTAAAAGTTTCTCTCACTTTATCTGTATCAGCATATAAGTTACCTGTTTTTTTAACATAAGCTGCTGTGATAAATAGACCTATAAAAAACCAAAGAATTAAATAGGTAAACGAAACAAATCCAAAAGAAATTAAACTAATTAAAACCAAAGAAAGTATAGAAAAACCAATTTGTACTCCTTTTAAAAAAGTAGGTAAAACTGCGGTATAGTTCTGAATCCAATTTACAATAAAACCAGACGTATCTTTAGTGGTTATTAAACTTGCCAAAGCGGAAAAATGCTGCCTCCAAGTTACTTTTGTAGCTAATTCTTTAATAGTATTTTGCTTCTCTACAATTCCGTCTGTTTTATTTTCTGTAAACGTATTTGCAAGTAGTTTCTTCCCTTCACCTGTTACCGTTCTATTTGCATATTGAAAAAATGAACCAACACCAAACAAATCGATATCATTACTATAATAATGAGTTGGGTTAACAAATTCCTCTCCAGATTCTAAATGATGGAAATTCCTATTTAAAACTTCTAATTCTGTATTATTGATGTTAATTTTAGCTTTAACAATAGCTCGTTTTCTTTGTAAACTAACCTGTTTTACTACTAAAAACCCAAACAATAAAATCCCTAAAAAGGCGACGATAAAAACATCGGGATAACTACCAAAAGTTAAATACACTAAAAAGCAAGTCGATAAGAAAACAGCAAATCTAAAAACACTTAAGTTTACCGATTTACGTTTTAAAATGGAGGCTTCTTTTTCTAATGCTATCTTTTCTTGACTAAAAAAATCTACAGGGGTTTTCATTCTTTTAATTTCTTTCTAAAAATTTAATTTCTAAGTTTTTGGCTAAATCTCTACCATAATCAACTGCGTTATCAATCTCACCAAAAACAGCTATTCTATATTTTTTATTTCTAATATCCCAAATATTAACTTCGCATTCTTCTCTTACATTTAAAAATGTAGAAACTCTATCTAATTTTCTTATTCTTTTCCATTTTCCAAAGCCAACAGGTCCTACAGAATAAAATTTTCTATATTTCATTTCTTGAAAATTAAAATGATGACTTTCCAAAACCGAAAACTTAATACCAAGTATAATTAATGATGTAATAGAAAACACATTTGACCTTAACTTATTAAGAGAAAACGAACTTTCTATAATAAAATATTTATACACTAAAAACAACGTTAATGAGTAGAAAATTGCCGCAAGAGCTCTACTGAAAATAGATCTTTTGCCAAAGTGAATAATTACGTTTTTATCCTTCAAAACTTAATAAACAGATATTCCTCCAGTTAAACTTAAAACAGTTAATGCTGGATATTTTTTCTTTAATATTCTGGTCGCTCTGTAACTATTTAACCCTCTTTGGCAAACCATTACATAGGTTTTATTAAAATCTACCTGAATAGCATCTACATCAAACTCTTGAATAGGAATTGTTTGATCCACCTTAAAAGGCAATTTTAAATTCGGTAAAACGGCTATCAGTTCTAAACTTTTCGATTGCTCTTGAAGTGCCAAACGTTCTTTTAACTCTTCTGATGATATTTGCCAATCCTTATTTTGAAGCTCACAAACTGCATCAAAATAGGTTTGTATTTTAAATAAATTTGAAATCTTTTCTTTTAAAACAGTTGGCTTTAACTTCATTTTTAATTGTGTGTTTTGAAGCGAATTGTAAATCAATAATTCATTTGCTAACGGTTTTCCAACACCTGTTATCAATTTTAAAACTTCATTTACTTGTTGCGTAGCAATGAGACCAACAATAGCGTTCATAGTTCCCGCTTCTGAACAATTAGGAACATCTGATGCCATTTTTGGAAAAGCATCTCTTAAATTGGCTGAATAACTTCCGTCATTTTGTAAAACATTAAAAGTAGCTGCATAACCATCAAACTTATACAAAGAACCATAAACCAATGGCTTATTATTAAGCACACAAGCATCATTCAACAAATACTTAGTTGGTAAAGAATCTGTACCATCTACAATGATATCAAACTTAGAAATCAAGTCCAATACGTTTTCTTTTGTAATTGATTTATTAGTAAAACTAACATCAGTAAAAGCGGCTCTCTTTTTTATAAATTCTGATAAAACTTCTGCTTTTGATTTGCCAACATCTTCTAAACTATAAAAAACTTGTCTATGTAAATTAGAAACATCAACAGTATCAAAATCTACGAGGTGAATTTTCCCAATTCCGCTTGCGGCCAAATACACAGCAATCGGACTTCCTAATCCGCCACAACCAACCACTAAAACAGATGCTTTTTGTAGTTGATCCTGACCTTCTTCACCAATCTCAGATAAAGTAATTTGACGTTTAAAAAGTTGCTCTTTTGTTACACTCATTCAGCTCACAAGATAGTTAAATAAAAAAAGCCATCACAAAATTGCAATGGCTTTTAATTATCTCTAAAATATGTTTGACTTACTTATATTTTCTAATATATGAATTGCATAATTTATCATTTCGAAATGAGCTTTTTTGCGATTGAGAAATCTCATAAAAAACAGTTACTATCTTTATAAGATTCCTCCTCAATTCTTGGTTCGGAATGACAAAAACAAGCTAATACAAAAGAACACGTTACGTGTACTAGATTACGATGTTTATAATCTTACCAGGAACAATAATTACTTTTTTAGGTGCTTTTCCATCTAATTGAGTAATTGTTTTTTCATTTTCCATTACTATTTTCTCTATTTCTTCTTTTGATAAATCTAGAGGAAGTTCTAATGTAAAACGCATTTTCCCGTTAAAAGAAATAGGATAATTTTTAGCACTTTCTACTAAATGACTTGCTTCAAAAACAGGAAAATCTGCAGTAGAAATAGATTCTTTATGACCTAATAAACTCCATAACTCTTCTGCAATGTGAGGTGCATAAGGAGAAACCAAAATTGCTAAAGGTTCTAATATTGCACGTTTATTACATTTTAAAGCAGTTAACTCGTTTACAGCAATCATAAAAGTAGAAACCGATGTGTTAAAAGAGAAATTCTCTATATCATCTTCTACTTTTTTAATGGTTTTATGCAATGTCTTTAACTCGTCTTTTGTTGCTGCGGCATCAGATACTTCAAATACTTCTTCATTAAAATACAGTTTCCATAATTTCTTTAAGAAAGATGAAACTCCAGAAATACCAGAAGTTTTCCAAGGCTTCGCTTGTTCTAAAGGGCCTAAAAACATTTCGAATAAACGTAAACTATCTGCTCCGTATTCTTCACAAATAGCATCAGGATTTACAACATTGTATTTAGACTTAGACATTTTTTCTACTTCACGTCCTACTTTATAAGCTCCGTCTTCTAAAACAAATTCAGCATTTTTATAATCAGCATTTAAAGCATGATTTTTAAATCCATCAACATCTAATTCATCAGAAGCATTTACTAAAGAAACATCTGCATGTAAAGCTGTTTTAGTAATCATTACTAAATCTGCAAAATTAGGATCTAAGAATTTATTATCTAATAAGTAATTTATAACAACCGTTTCAAATTCATCATCAGAAGTAAATGCATTTTTAGACACAAATACAGTTGGTATTTTCTCTAAAACATCATCCATAGATTTTTCATCAGAACAACCACAACCATTCTTTACAAAAGCAGTTGCTTTGTAAACAAAAGCAGAAGTTCCTAAAATCATTCCTTGGTTAATCAGTTTTTTTGCAAACTCATCTACAGGTACAATTCCTTTATCGAACAAGAATTTCTGCCAAAAACGAGCATATAATAAATGCCCTGTTGCATGTTCAGATCCTCCAATATATAAATCTACTTCTTTCCAGTAGTCTAGGTTTTCTTTGCTTGCAAACTCGTTAGAATTTGTAGCATCCATGTATCTGTTAAAATACCAAGAACTACCCGCCCAACCTGGCATTGTATTTAGCTCTAAAGGATAAACAGTTTTATTTTTTAACTTATCGTTAGAAACCACTTTCTTTCCACGAGAATCCCAAGCCCATTCTGTTGCGTTCCCTAAAGGTGGTTTTCCATCTTCCGTTGGTAAGTATTTTTCTACTTCTGGTAATACGATTGGCAAATGTTCTGCATCAATCATTTGTGGCATACCGTCTTTATAATAAACTGGGAAAGGTTCTCCCCAATAACGTTGTCTGCTAAAAACAGCATCTCTTAATCTATAGTTTATTTTTCCGTAACCAAAGCCACGTTTTTCCATTTCGAAAATGGCTAATTTTAAGGCTTTCTTATATTTTAATCCTGATAAAAAATCAGAATTTGCAATCTTTGTTCCGTCTTTTCCAGTGTGTGCTTCTTCAGAAATATCTACACCTTCAAAAATATTAGGAATCGGAATTCCAAAATGTTTTGCAAAATCATAATCACGTTGATCACCACAAGGTACAGCCATAACAGCTCCTGTTCCGTAATTTGCTAATACGTAATCTCCAATCCAAATTTGAACCTTTTCACCTGAAAAAGGGTGAATTGCATACGCACCTGTAAAAGCTCCTGAAATGGTTTTTACATCTGCCATTCTATCACGTTCAGAACGTTTTGCAGTAGCTGTAATATACGCCTCAACTTCTGCTTTTTGAGCATCAGTTGTTATTTTTGATACCAACTCATGTTCTGGAGCTAATGTCATAAAACTTACTCCGTAAATGGTATCTGGTCTTGTTGTAAAAACATCAATCTTATAAGACTTCTCGTCTTTTACAAGTACTTCTGTTTCTACTGATTTTTCAATCTTTTTTGGAAACTGAATTGCAGTATTAATTGCAGCAACCACTTTTAATACATTTTCAACTACTTCTTCGTTTTTAAAACGAACAACATTAAAACTTTCATTGTTAAAAAATGCTGTTCTTGCTTCTTCATCTTCTTTACCAGAAAATTCAACAATTAAGTTTTTAGCTAAACATACATAATCTACCAAAAAGGTACCAATTGTATATTTTTTTCTAAATTTTGATGCTCCTTTTTTATTCTTTAATTCATCCCAAAGAATTACTTCTGCTTTCGATAAATTCTGACGTAATTCTTTTAATGCTTCTAATTCTTTGTATGATAATTTTACTTCCGAAGAAGTATTTTTAGCACCATTATCAACATCAAAAGAAACCATTGCTCCTTGCGAACGTCCAATCCAATTGGTTTGAGAATCTTTTAAAGATTGTGGCCAATCTATTTTTTCTAATCCATCTAACAAACGCTGTGCATATGCAGAAATTCTCATAGACCATTGTGTCATCTTTTTACGAATAACAGGATGACTTCCACGTTCTGATACTCCGTTTACAATCTCATCATTAGCTAAAACAGTTCCTAAAGCAGGACACCAGTTTACTTCTGTATCTGATAAAAATGTTAAACGGTATTGTAATAATATTTCTTCTTGTTCTTTTGTTGATAACGCTTTCCATTCATCTGCAGAAAAAGATTTAATTTCTTCATCACAAACAGCATTTACAGTTGCATTTCCATCTTTTTTAAAGATTGTTTCTAAAGTAGAAATATCTTCCGCTTTATCCGAATCTTTATTGTACCAAGAATTGAACAATTGAATAAAAATCCACTGAGTCCATTTATAATATTCCGGACTAGAAGTTCTTACTTCTCTACTCCAATCAAAAGAAAAACCGATAGTATCTAATTGTCTTCTGTAAGTAGCAACATTTTCTTCTGTTGTTTTAGCTGGATGTTGACCTGTTTGAATGGCATATTGTTCTGCCGGTAAACCAAAAGAATCATATCCTTGCGGATGCAGTACATTAAAACCTTTATGACGCTTGTAACGTGCATAAATATCACTGGCAATATATCCTAGAGGATGCCCAACATGTAAACCTGCTCCGGATGGATAAGGAAACATGTCTAAAACATAATATTTAGGTTTTTCCGATTCATTGCTGGCTTTAAAAGTTTGGTTCTCTGCCCAAAATTTTTGCCATTTCTTTTCTATATCTAAGTGATTATATTGCATTTGATTCTTTTATTAAAGTGCACAAATTTACGTTTATTCTTTGTAAGCAAGAAATTCATTTCTTTAAATTAAATGACATAAAAAATCCGTCTAAATTTCTTTAGACGGATTCAATTATTTCTTAAAGAAAATTATTTAATAGAAACAGAAACTATTGTATTAGCCCATCCCATTTTTAAAGTCATATCATCTGCAAACATCATAGAAAACGCTTCTATGTTTTTATCTGATGTAGAAACCGTACCTGGTACTCTAACAACATCTTGGTCTTCTTTATAAAAATAAGATCCCCAAACATTTTTTGCTGTACTTAAAATTACAACCCAATCTCCTTCGGTTTTAGGAATTGTAAATAACGTATAAGTTCCTGCTTTTACAGCCTTACCACCAAAAACAACATCTTTGTAGAAAGTAATTTCTGAAGCTTCATTTGCACCTGTTCTCCAAACTTCATCAACAGGAGCTAATTTACTTAATTCTCTTCCATTTAATTGTGGTCTTCCGTAAGTTACTTTTACAACTTTGTCTGAAATTTTATAACTACTTGGGTATGCAGCACCATCCATTGGGCTTTTATCTAAACCTTTAAAGTCTTGTGCATTTGTTCCTGTTGAACTAATTAATGTAATAGCAAAAATTGCAATTGATAAAATAGATTTTTTCATGGTTTGTTATATTTATTTATAATATTAGTATTCAAGTCCTCTTAAAAGTGAAAACCTTACAAAGGTTTATGATTATTTATGCTAAAATAAGTATAATAGCAAATAAACACCAAAACGACTGATTAAATTCATTGTTATAAAAAAAAAATCGAGATTTCAGCATGCTGAAATCTCGATCTTATATCTAAGTTTTGAAATTATTATTTCAATTTCTTCTTAACTGCTACTTCCTTGTAAGCTTCAATTACATCTCCTTCTATAATATCATTATAGTTTTTAATTTGAATACCACAATCGAATCCTTTTGTAACTTCTCTAACATCATCTTTAAAACGTTTTAACGCTGTTAAAGTTCCGTCGTGCACTACAATTCCGTCTCTAATAATTCTAATTTGAGAATCTCTTTGGATTTTACCAGACATTACCATACAACCTGCAATGTTACCAACTTTAGAGATTTTATAGATTTCTCTAATTTCTACATTACCAGTAACTTCTTCTTTCATTTCTGGAGATAACATTCCTTCCATGGCGTCTTTTAAGTCATTGATAGCTGCATAAATAATAGAGTATGTTCTAATATCTACTTCTTCTCTATCGGCTACTGCTCTTGCATTTCCTTGCGGACGTACATTAAACCCAACAATAATTGCATCTGAAGCTGTTGCTAATAACACATCACTTTCTGTAATGGCTCCAACACCTTTATGTAAAATATTTACTTGAATTTCTTCTGTTGATAGTTTTTGGAAAGAATCTGTTAAAGCTTCTACAGAACCATCTACATCTCCTTTTAAGATAATGTTTAATTCTTTAAAGTCTCCTAGCGCAATTCTACGTCCAATTTCATCTAACGTTAATGTTTTCTGAGTTCTTACAGATTGCTCACGTTGTAATTGAGAACGTTTAGAGGCAATTTGTTTTGCTTCTCTTTCATCATCAAATACTACAAACTTGTCTCCAGCTTGTGGCGCTCCGTCTAAACCTAAAATAGATACTGGTGTTGATGGTCCGGCAGTTTTTAAATTGTTTCCTTTATCATCAAACATTGCTCTTACTTTACCACTGTGCTTACCTGCTAACAAGTAATCTCCAATTTTTAAAGTTCCTGCTTGTACTAGTATCGTAGAAACGTATCCTCTACCTTTATCTAATAATGCTTCCACTACTGCACCAACTGCATTTTTATTAGGGTTTGCTTTCAATTCTAAAATTTCAGCTTCTAATAAAACTTTCTCTAATAATTCTGGAACACCTGTTCCATGTTTTGCTGATATATCTTGAGACTGTATGTTACCACCCCATTCTTCTATCAACAAATTCATTTGAGATAATTGCGTTTTTACATTATCTGGATTTGCATTTGGTTTATCAATTTTATTGATTGCAAATATAATAGGCACTCCCGCAGCTTGCGCATGAGAAATTGCTTCTTTAGTTTGCGGCATCACATCATCATCTGCTGCAACTACAATAATAACTAAATCCGTTACCTGAGCTCCACGTGCACGCATTGCTGTAAACGCCTCGTGACCTGGTGTATCTAAAAATGCTATTTTTTGATCTCCAACTTTTACAGAGTACGCACCAATATGCTGTGTAATTCCTCCGCTTTCGCCTTCAATAACATTTGCTTTTCTAATATAATCTAATAAAGATGTTTTACCATGATCTACGTGACCCATTACCGTAATAATTGGTGCACGATTTTCTAATTCTTCTGGTTTATCAACTACCTCTTCTATAGACTCCTCTACTTCTGCACCAACAAATTCTACTTTGTGGTTAAATTCTTCAGCAACAATAACTAATGTTTCTGCGTCTAAACGCTGATTCATTGTTACCATCATACCTAAAGACATACATGCAGAAATAATATTTGTTACAGGAACTTCCATCATTGTAGCAACTTCACTTACAGTAACAAACTCTGTTACTTTTAAGATCTTGTTGTCTAATGCTTGAGCTTCTAACTCAGCATCAGAATGTTCTCTGTGGGCATCCCTTTTATTTCTACGGTATTTTGCTCCTTTACCTCTAGAAGATTTTCCTTGCAGTTTCTCAAGTGTTTCTCTTACTTGTTTTTGAATTTCTGCTTCAGTTGGTTCCTCTTTTTTAACTGCTGCTGGTCTAGCGGCACCTCTACCACCTCTATTAAATGGAGGTCTACTTCCACCTGCTCTATTTCCTTGACCTGGTCTACTTGGTCTTGCCGTAGCAGAACCTGGTGCACCAGCTTTAGTTACAATACGCTTACGTTTCTTTTTGTCTGCGTTTGCATCTTTTTTAGGTTCAGGTTTCTTTTTCTTAGGTCTTTCAAATTGTTTTAAGTCAATTTTCTTACCTGTAAAATTAGGACCGTCTAATTTTTTATATTGCGTTTTGATAGCTTCTGCATTTTCTGCAGTAACCTCTTCAGCTTTCTCTTCTGATTTTGAAGCGTCTTTTTTCCCTTTTGGTTTATCACCAACTTTAGAAACTTCTTTTTCTATTTCAGAAACAGATTTCTTAACCTCTGGTGCTGCCACCTTTGGTTTTTCTTCAACTGGTTTTTCAACAGCCGGAGTTTCTTGTTCCTTAGAAGCTTCTGCTTTAGTCTCTACAACTGGTGCTTCTGCTACTACTTTAGGTTCTTCAACTTTAGGCTCTTCTGTTTTAGCTTTAGGTTCTGCAACAACCTCTACAGGTTCTTCTTTTACCTTTTCAACTTTTTCAGCAGGTTTTTTACCAATATTATCAATATCGATTTTACCAACAGTCTTAAACTCTAATTTATCTGCTTTGGCTCTTAAAACCTCTTCCTTCTTAACCTCTTCCGCTCTTTTCTTCTCTAATTTAGCTTCATGCTCTAAACGAATAGCTTCTTTCTCTTTTCGTTTTTCTTCACCAACTTCTTTAGATGCAGCTTTCTTATTAGCATCTTTTTCAAAGCCATCAAGTAAAACTTGATAGACATCACCCGTAATTTTAGTGGTTGGCCTCGATTCTATTTCGTGACCCTTTCCCGCTAAATATTCGACTGCTCTATCAAGAGAAATGTTTAATTCTCTTAAAACTTTATTAAGCCTCATTGTTTTGCCTACAGACATATATTCTTTTTAACTTTATACTTGTAAAAATATGCTTTTTACGTTACTTCTTTACTATACTTAGTCCTCAAATTCTTCTTTCAAGATTTTTTGAACATCCGTAATTGTTTCTTCTTCTAAATCGGTTCTTTTTACCAACTCTGCAACACTAGTTTCTAATACGCTTCTAGCAGTATCTAAACCAATCTTCTTGAATTCAGCAATAACCCAATCTTCAATTTCGTCTCCAAATTCTGTTAACTCTACGTCTTCTTCTTCTAGACCTTCTCTCTTAACGTCTATTTCGTAACCGGTTAACTCACTTGCCAAACGAATATTTACACCACCTCTACCAATTGCTTTAGAAACTTCTTCTGGTTTTAATAAAACGCTTACACGTCCTTTTTTACCATTTCGTTCTTCTTCAAACATTTCTATTTCCATTGAAGTCACTTTTGCAGGACTTAATGCTCTTGAAATAAATAACTGCTCGTTTTTGGTATAGTTAATAACATCTATATTCTCATTACCTAACTCACGTACAATACCATGAATTCTTGAACCTTTAACACCAACACAAGCTCCAACAGGATCTATTCTATCATCATAAGAATCTACCGCTACTTTTGCTTTTTCCCCTGGTATTCTTGCAACTCCTTCAACAGTAATTAAACCATCAAAAACTTCTGGAATTTCTTGCTCAAATAATTTATTTAAGAAAACAGGCGATGTTCTAGATAAAATAATCGCTGGTTTGTTTCCTCTTAATTCTACCGTTTTAATAATTCCTTTTACAGAATCTCCTTTTCTAAAAAAGTCTGAACGGATTTGCTCGCTTTTCGGTAATACAATTTCGTTTCCTTCATCATCAAGCAAAATAATTGCATTGTGACGAATGTGATGTACTTCGGCAGTATACAACTCGCCTTCTAAATCCTTAAATTGTTTAAAGATATTTGTACTATCGTGTTCGTAAATTTTAGAAATTAAGTTCTGACGTAATGCTAAGATAGCTCTTCTACCTAAATCTATCAACTTAACTTCTTCAGATACATCTTCACCAATTTCAAAATCCGGCTCAATTAATCTTGCTTCCGCTAATTCAATTTCTTCATTATCATCTTCAGAAAAACCATCTGCAACAACAACTCTATTTCTCCAAATTTCTAAATCTCCTTTATCTGGGTTAATAATTATATCAAAATTATCATCCGAACCAAACTTACGTTTTAGGGCAGCTCTAAAAACCTCTTCTAAAATAGACATTAATGTTACTCTGTCTATACTCTTGTTATCTTTAAATTCTGAAAACGAATCAATTAATGCTATATTCTCCATTACATTTTTTGCTTAAAATACAATCTTCACTTTTGCTTCTATAATATCCTTATAAGCTAAAGTTGCTGTTTTTGTTACAGTAACCTTCCCTTTACCTATTGGCTTTGGCTCTCTTGCTTTCCAATTTAAAACAATTTTATCCTCATCCGCTTCTACCAAAGTTCCTTCAAATTCTTCTTCAGAAGTTTTTACTTTAAGTATTCTATTGATGTTTTTAATATATTGTCTCTTCACTTTTAGTGGATGCGCTATGTCTGGTGTAGAAACCTCTAGAGAAAAATCTTCTTCTTCTCTGTCAAAATTACCATCTACACTTTTACTAATTCTAATGCATTCACTTAAAGGAACACCATTATCACCATCTACTGTAACCTGAATTTTGTTGTTTTCTGAGATAGACAAATCTATCAAATATAACGACTCATTCTCGGCCAGTGCTTCCTCTACTAAATTTCTTACTTTGGTTTGGTCCATTTTAAATCCTAAAATAAAATATAAAAAGAGGGGACTCTTTAGTCCCCTTCCTTCTCCATTTATTGTAAATTTCGGTGCAAATATACTAAATGTTTGGGATTTACCAAACTAAGTTGAAGTCAATTATTTTTTGTAACTTTATATACAATCACTTTAACCTCTAATTTGTTGTACTATGAAAAAAATTTTAGTCCCAATAGATTTTTCTAAAACTTCTGAATACGCATGTAAAATGGCCGAAAAAATGGCTAGAAAAACAAAGGCCACCGTTTATCTTATTCATTTAATAGAACTCCCTAAAGGTATTACAGACATGGGATATGGAAGTAAATTTAGTATTCCTGAAAGCATGTTGTATTTAAGAAAAGTTAGAGAAAAGATACTAGAATTTAAAGAAAACTTTTTTAGTAAAGACACCCATGTTAAGTATTTTATAAAACTGAACAATCCTTTTGAGGGCATACAAAAATATGCAGATAAAATTGATACAGATTTAATAATAATGGGTTCTAAAGGTCATTCTGAACTAGAAGAAATACTTATTGGCTCTAATACAGAAAAAGTAGTACGAAATTCTAAAAGACCAGTTATTGTTGTAAAAAAAGACAGTAAAAAGTTTAAATTAAAAAATTTAGTTTTCGCATCTAACTTCAAAGAAGAGAATAAGGAAGTGTTTGGTAAGTTTGTTGATTTTTCAAAAATTTTTAATAGCAATATCCATTTACTAAAAATAAATACTCCCGCGAACTTTCAATCAACTTCGGAAGCAAAACAAAAAATAAAAGACTTTATTACCGATTTTAATTTACCTAATCACAAAATAAATGTTTATAGTGATGTTTCTGTAGAAAAAGGCATCTTAAACTTTTCTAAAGATATTAATGCAGACTTAATTGCTTTAAGCACGCATGGTAGAAGTGGTTTGGCACATTTATTTACCGGTAGTGTTACTAAAAATTTATCTAAAAACGCTTTAAAACCTATGTTTACAATTAAAGTATAGACGGTAAGTAGGTTTCAATAAATATTATTTGCTAAAAACATGAGCTTAATCACCATAAAAAAATCACATAATATATCTGATTTATTTATTTTAAAAAGCAGGTTAGAATCTGAAGGGATTAAATGTTTTTTACTAAATGAGTTTACAACTCAGTTAATGCCGCACATGTTATCATTTGAAGTAGAACTTCAAGTTTATGGTACAGATTTAGATAAAGTAAAAGAAATTTTAACTGAAGTAAATCAAATCTAAAAAATTATTATTCACCTCTTTTAGAACACTTAGTAAAATATTTACTAAAAATAAAAAACCTCCAAAATTGGAGGTTTTTTAAATATATAATTTCTACATTTTTTTACAAAAGATAATCTGTATTAATAAAATTAGATGCCTTTTTATCTAACAACTCTTCTAAAATAGCATTGTTGTAAGGTGTGTCTTTAGAAGCTACAAAAGTTCTAATAGAAAAAGAACGCAAAGCATCATGTACACTTAAAGTTGATACTGCAGAGTCTTTTCTTCCCGTAAACGGATATACATCTGGACCTCTTTGCGCAGCACTATTTAAGTTTACTCTACACACTAAATTAACCAAAGTATCAATTAACGGTGCCAAAGTTTTTACTTCACTACCAAAAACACTTACTTGTTGTCCGTAATTAGATTCTGCCATATCATCTAAAGGCTCTTGAATATTTTTAAAAGAAACAATAGGAGTTACTGGTCCAAATTGCTCTTCTTTAAAAACTCTCATATCTTTAGAAACTGGATATAAAACAGCAGGAAAAATATAGTTTTCAGAAGTTTTACCTCCTTTTTTATTAATTACCTTTGCTCCTTTAGAAGTCGCATCGTCAATTAATTCTTGAATATATGCTGGTTTCTCTGGTTCTGGTAAAGGTGTTAATTTTACACCATCTTCCCATGGGTTTCCAAATTTTAAAGCATCAACTCTCTTTGCAAATCGTTTGTTAAATTTATCTACAATATGCTCATGTACATATAAAATTTTCAATGCAGTACAACGTTGTCCATTAAAAGAAGTTGCTCCAGAAAGGCATTCATCTATTGCCAAGTCTAAATCTGCATCCGGCAATACAATTCCAGGATTTTTAGCCTCTAAACCTAACACTAAACGCAATCTGTTTTTAAAAGGGTGATTTGCTTGAATTGCATTCGCAGATTTACTGTTACCTATTAAAGCCAACACATCTACTTTACCTGTTTTCATGATAGGCGTAGCTAAAACCCTACCTCTACCATAAATAATATTCACCACACCTTCTGGAAAACTATTTTGAAAAGCCTCTAACAACGGAGATAATAATAAAACTCCATGTTTTGCAGGTTTAAAAACAGCTGTATTCCCCATAATTAATGCAGGAATCAACAAAGCGAACGTTTCGTTTAAAGGATAATTATAAGGGCCTAAACATAAAACTACACCTAAAGGACCACGTCTAATATGCGCGTGTACTCCACTACTTTTTTCAAACTTAGCAGAATCTCTATCCATTTGCTTATAGTCTTCAATAGTATCGTAGATATACTCAATGGTTCTATCAAATTCTTTTTCAGAATCCGGTAATGCCTTTCCTATCTCCCACATTAGCAGTTTTACAACTTCATCTCGTTTAGTTTTCATTTGCTCTGCAAACTCCTCCATACATTCAATTCTGTCTGCAACACGCATTGTTGGCCATAAACCCTGCCCTTTATCATAAGCTCTATAAGCAGAATTTAATGCTTCTAAACCTTCTTCTCCTGTTAAATTAGGAACAGTACCCAATAAGGTTGGTTTGTATTCTTTTGTTGATGAAATTGTAGAATATACTTCTGTAGTTTCACCTTTCCACTCTTTTAACTCACCACTAACTAAATATGTTTTTTGGTGCAATAGTGATGTTATCTTATATGCTTCTGGAATCTCTGTAAATTGTTTCTTCATAAATTAATTTTATAAATTGTATAAAAAAAATAATAATTAAAAATAAATAGTTTAATTATTTATAGTCCAAAATTAACTAAAAATAACTGTATAACACCTCATTTACACTTTTAAACACGAAATGGTTTTCGAGGTTCTATTTTTATTATAATTTAAATATTCAATGTAATTACACCAAAAATTGAAATAAATCTGGCTTGTCATTTAGGTAGTCGCCAAAGAAATTGTTTTCTTTCATTCTTTGAATTAAAGGAGCCAAATCTTGAGAAGATTTTAACTCTAAACCAACTACAGCAGACCCATTTGTTCTATTATTCTTTTTGGTATATTCAAAATGAGTTATATCATCATTAGGCCCTAAAATCTCTACTACAAACTCTTTTAATGCCCCTGCTCTTTGTGGAAACTTTACTATAAAGTAATGCTTAAGATTTGCATACAACAATGCACGTTCTTTAATTTCTGCAGTTCTTGTAATATCATTATTACTACCACTAACTACACAGACTACATTCTTTCCTTTAATTTTATCAGCAAAAAAATCTAAAGCAGCAATACTTAAAGCACCTGCAGGCTCTACTACAATAGCATCTTTATTGTACAAATCTAAAATGGTCTGGCATATTTTACCTTCGGGAACTGTAATTACTTCCGCTAGGTTTTGCTGACAAATAGCAAAGTTTAAATCGCCTACTTTCTTTACAGCAGCTCCATCCACAAAAGCATCAATTTTATCTAGCGTTGTATTTTCTTTATTTTGAATAGATGTCAGCATAGAAGGAGCTCCCTCTGGCTCAACACCAATTATTTTTGTTTCTGGTGATAGATATTTAAAAACAGAAGACAATCCTGCAGACAAACCTCCACCTCCAATAGGCACAAAAACATAATCTATTTTTTCTTTAGTTTGATTTAAAACCTCTAAACCAACCGTAGCCTGCCCCTCTATTACCTTTTCATCATTAAAAGGATGGATAAAAGTTTTGTTCCTTGAGTCACATTCTAGTTTTGCAGCATCAGAAGCATCATCAAAAGTATCTCCCTCAATTACAATTTCTATAAAATCTTCACCAAACATTTTTACTTGGTTAATTTTCTGATTTGGTGTTGGAGACGGCATAAAAATAGTTCCCTTAATCTGCAGTAGTTTACAAGACAAAGCAACTCCTTGTGCATGATTACCAGCGCTTGCACAAACAATTCCTCGCTGTTTTTCATCTAAAGTTAAAGAAGACATCTTATTATATGCTCCTCTAATTTTATAAGAACGAACCACCTGTAAGTCTTCCCTTTTAAAAAGAATGTTTGCTGCTAGTTCTTTTGATAAATTAAAGTTTTTACTAAGCGGCGTCTCAAAAGCGACACCTTTTAAGTTTTCTAAAGCCTCTCTTACACTTTCTAAACTTGGATAATAAATTTGGTTTGTTTGCATCGATCAAATGTAAAAATAAAACCTGTCAGATTATGAAATCTAACAGGTTTTTTTAACTCAATTTTTGGGGGACATTATAATTTATAGAAACCTAAATTACACCTCTTTCAAGGATTTATTTCATTATAAAAACGAACTATATTAAGCCGTTTTTATAACTTTCATAGCTGTCATAGAAGCTCTTAATTTTGCTCCTACTACCTCTACTGGATGGTTTCTAATAATAGCATTAATTCTAATTAATTCTTGGTTATCAACTCCATTTTCTGAGCTAAAAGATTTACCAATAATATCAGTTTTTACATTCTTCATAAAATCTGTTAATAAAGGCTTACAAGCATGGTCAAACAAATAACAACCATATTCTGCAGTATCAGAAATTACACGGTTCATTTCTGCCAATTTCATTCTTGCAATTGTATTTGCAATTAATGGCGTTTCGTGTAAAGATTCATAATAAGCAGAAGCAGCTATAATACCAGATTCTGTCATTGCTTCGAAAGCTAATTCTACACCAGCTCTTACAAAAGCAACTAATAAAGTTCCGTGATCGAAGTATTCTTGTTCAGAAATTTCATCACTTGTAATTTCTTGTTTTTCAAAAGCAGTTTCTCCTGTTGCAGCTCTCCAAGTTAATAAGTTTTTATCATCATTAGCCCAGTCTTCCATCATTGTTTGAGAGAAGTGACCTGTCATAATATCATCCATGTGTTTTTGAAACAACGGACGCATAATGTCTTTTAATTCTTCAGACAATCTAAAAGCTTCCACTTTTGCAGGATTAGACAACCTGTCCATCATATTGGTAATTCCACCATGTTTTAAAGCTTCAGTTACAGTTTCCCAACCATACTGAATTAATTTAGCAGCATAACCTGGTTCAATTCCTTCTTCAACCATTTTATCAAAAGATAAAATTGCTCCTGTTTGTAACAAACCACATAAAATAGTTTGCTCTCCCATTAAATCAGATTTTACCTCAGCAACAAAAGAAGATTGTAAAACTCCTGCTTTATGACCTCCTGTTGCAACTGCATATGCTTTTGCTTCTGCCCAACCTTTTCCTTGTGGATCATTCTCTGGATGCACTGCTATTAATGTTGGTACTCCAAATCCTCTTTTATATTCTTCTCTAACTTCTGATCCTGGAGATTTTGGCGCCACCATAATTACGGTTAAATCTTCACGAACTTGCATACCTTCTTCAACGATATTAAATCCGTGAGAATAAGATAATGTAGCTCCTTTTTTCATTAAAGGCATTACTGCTGTTACAACATTTGTATGTTGTTTATCTGGCGTTAAATTAATAACCACATCTGCACTTGGTAACATTTCTTCATAACTACCAACTTCAAAATTATTTGAAGATGCATTTATATAAGACTGTCTCTTTTGATCGATAGCAGCCTGTCTTAAAGTATAAGAAATATCTAAACCAGATTCTCTCATATTTAAACCTTGGTTTAAACCTTGTGCTCCACAACCTACAATAACAATTTTCTTCCCTTTCAATGCTTCTACCCCGTCTTCAAATTCTGAAGCGTCCATAAAACGACATTTCCCTAATTGTTCTAATTGCTCTCTTAATGTTAATGTGTTAAAATAATTTGACATTTTTATTGTTTTTGTTTGTTGTTTAGAATTAAGATTTTAGAATATAGACACCATATTAACTTTACGTAATTACCTATAACCTAACCTCTAGCCTCTTTACTCTTTTTATTTAGTTGTTGTATGTTTCTAGTAATGCTGATATTTTCATTTCTTCTTTAGTAATAGCAACACGTCCTGAACGTGTATATTGCATAATACCAAAAACGCTTAATTGATCATATAATGCTACTATCTCTTCTTTTTTTCCTGATTTTTCCAACACAAAAAACTCAGTATTTACAGTAACAATTCTTGCGTGGCTCTTTTTAATGATATTCTGAATTTGAGGTTCTTCAAATAATAATTCAGATTTAATTTTAAACAACCCAGAAATCTGATAAATTGTTTCATCATCATTATGATAATACGCCTTAATAACCTCTACTTGTTTCTCTATCTGACCAATAATTTTCTTAATATTTTCCTCTGTCATACTTACAACAATGGTAAATTTAGAAACACCAGGTATTTCTGATGGAGATGTATTTAAACTCTCTATATTTATATGTCTTCTTTGGAAAATTGCTGAAATTCTGTTCAACAATCCAATATTATTTTCAGTATAAATAGATACTGTGTAAAATTGTTTTTCTGTACTCATTTTTTTAAAGATATTAGAAGAAAGATGATAGAAAATAGACCATTATTGCCTTTTATTCTAATAAACCTTTACCCTTTGTTCTCTACTCCTTGTTCTTTTTATTACTCTAGTCTAATGTCTGAAACACTTGCTCCGGTAGGAATCATAGGAAAAACATTTCCTTCTTTCTCTACACAAACCTCTAAGAAATAAGCTTCTTTACTTGCCATCATCTCCTCAACTGCCGCAGCCAATTCTTCTCGTTTAGTAACTTTCTTTGCTTTTATATAATACCCTTCTGCAATAGCCACAAAGTTTGGGTTTGTCATCTCTGTAGAGGCATAACGTTTATCAAAAAACAATTGCTGCCATTGACGTACCATTCCTAAGAACTCATTATTTAAGACCACTACTTTTAAAGCAACTTTCTGCTGAAAGATAGTTCCTAATTCTTGAATCGTCATTTGGTAACCACCATCACCAGAAATTGAAACTACATCTCTTTCTGGAGCTGCCATTTTAGCACCAATTGCCGCTGGTAAACCAAAGCCCATGGTACCTAAACCACCAGAAGTAATATTACTTTTTGACTGATTGAACTCAGCATATCTACAAGCAATCATTTGATGTTGACCAACATCACTTACAATTGCCGCGTTTCCTTTACTCTGAATGTTGATTTCTTTTAAAACCTCACCCATAGTTAAACCTTCTTTCGTTGGATGAATATCGTCTTTAATTACTTTTTCATATTCAATAGCGTATAAATCTGCAAATTTTTGACGCCATTCTGGATGCTTATTTTCGTTTAACATTGGTAACAATAATTCTAAGCTAGCTTTTGCATCACCTAAAACTGCTACATCTGTTTTTACGTTTTTATCTACCTCAGCAGGATCAATTTCAAAGTGAATTACCTTGGCTTGTTTTGCATACGTATTTAAACTACCCGTAACACGATCATCGAAACGCATACCAATAGCAATTAAAACATCACACTCATTTGTTAAAACGTTTGGTGCATAATTACCATGCATACCAACCATACCAACATTTAATGGATGCGAAGTTGGAATTGCAGAAGCTCCTAATATTGTCCAAGCAGAAGGTATTCCTGCTTTTTCAATTACAGCTTTAAATGCTTCTTCTGCTTCACTTAAAATAACTCCCTGTCCCCAAACCACTAATGGCTTTTTAGCAGCATTAATTAATTTAGCAGCTGCTTCTAAAGTGGAAGCATCTGTTTTTGGAACTGGATTATAACTTCTAACTTTTGTACATTTTTCATATGAAAAATCGAACATTTCCTGTTGCGCATCTTTTGTAATATCAATTAAAACAGGCCCTGGTCTTCCGCTCTTTGCAATGTAAAAAGCTTTTGCCATCATTTCTGGAATTTGAGATGCTTTGGTAACTTGACAGTTCCATTTTGTAACTGGTGTAGAAATACCTACAATATCTGTTTCCTGAAACGCATCACTTCCTAATAAATGAGAAAACACCTGCCCCGTAATACACACCATTGGTGTAGAGTCTATTTGTGCATCTGCAATACCAGTAATTAAATTGGTTGCTCCCGGACCAGAAGTTGCAATACATACACCTACTTTACCAGAGATTCTTGCAAACCCTTGTGCAGAATGTGTTGCACCTTGCTCATGACGTGTTAAAACGTGATGAATTTTATCTTGATATTTATATAACTCATCATACACTGGCATAATTGCTCCACCAGGATACCCATAAATTATTTTTGTATCTTCTGCAATTAAGCACCTAACGATTGCTTCGCTACCAGAAATCCTTTCTGTAACTTTTGCTGTGTTTTGTTTATTTTGTATGGTTTGAGTTTCCATAGTTTTATATTTTTAAATACCTACAAGGCTATTGAAACCTCGTAGGATATCTTGTCTCTTTTTTTTATCTTGTTTCTTGATTTTATTATAAAACTATAAATCGGTAACACACCCTTTAGATGCTGATGCCACTGATTTTGCATATTTATATAAAATCCCTTTTTTGTGCTTTAATGCAGGGGCAATCCAATTTGCTCTTCTAGCAGCTAACTCTTCATCAGAAAGCAATACATTAATTGAATTATCTTCTGCACTAATTCTAATTTTATCACCAGTTTCAAGAATTCCGATAGTTCCTCCTTCTTGTCCTTCTGGTGTAATATGTCCAACCACAAAACCATGGGTTCCTCCAGAAAAACGACCATCTGTAATTAAAGCTACAGATTTCCCTAAACCTGCTCCCATAATTAAAGAAGTTGGTTTTAACATTTCTGGCATTCCTGGTCCTCCTTTAGGTCCAACATACCTAATGACGACTACATCTCCTCTTTCTACTTCTCCGTTTATAATTCCGGTATTTGCTGCTTGTTCCCCATCATAAACCACTGCTTTTCCTTCAAAAAGCAATCCTTCATTTCCAGATATTTTTGCTACAGCTCCTTCCTCTGCTAAGTTTCCATATAAAATCTGTAAGTTACCAGAAGACTTTAAAGCTTTATCTGTTGGGTGAATTACATCTTGTTCATCAAATTCCATTGCTACTACATCCGCCAAGTTTTCGGCTAATGTTTTACCAGTAACCGTCATACAATCTCCATGTAAGTATCCTTTATCTAACAAGTATTTCATTATTGCAGGTGTTCCTCCAATACTATGTACATCTTCCATTAAATATTTTCCAGATGGTTTTAAATCTGCAATTAACGGAGTTCTGTCACTAACTTTTTGAAAATCTTCTAATGTAAACTCAATATCTGCTGCATGCGCAATTGCTAAAAAGTGTAATACTGCATTTGTAGATCCACCTAAAGCATTTACCAACGCGATTGCATTTTCTAAAGATTTTTTAGAAATAATATCTAAAGGTTTTAAATCTAATTCTAATAAGTTTTTAATTGCCAAAGCTGTTCTTTCTGCTTCAGATAATTTATTAGGATTTTCTGCCGGTATAGATGAGTTATATGGTAAAGAGAACCCCATACATTCTATTGCAGAAGCCATTGTGTTTGCAGTATACATACCACCACAAGCTCCAGCTCCAGGAATTGCTCTTTTTATAACTTCTCTATATTCTTCCTCTTCTATTTCTCCAGCCATTTTTTGACCTAAAGCCTCAAAAGCAGAAACAATATTTAACTTTTTTCCTTTGTAGTTTCCAGATGCAATTGTACCACCATACATCATAATTGATGGACGATTTAAACGCAACATTGCAATTACGGCTCCTGGCATATTTTTATCACAACCAACTACTGATACTAAAGCATCATAACTTTGAGCATTCATTACAGTTTCTATAGAATCTGCAATAATATCTCTTGAAGCTAATGAATAATTCATACCAGAGGTTCCCATAGAAATACCATCTGAAACACCTATTGTATTGAATCCTAAACCGACTAAACCTGCAATTTTGCTTTCAATCTTGACCTCTGCAGCCAAATTGTTTAAATGCATATTACATGGGTTACCATCATAACCAGTGCTCGCAATACCAACTTGCGCTTTCTGCATGTCTTCATCCGTTAAACCTACCGCATACAACATTGCTTGTGATGCTGGTTGAGATTCGTCTTGTGTTAATCTGCTACTGTGCTTATTTAGTTTCATTTAATGTTTTCTTCAATTTGTTGTCTAAATTACTATGTTTCTCCATTTTTATTGAATAAAATTCAATAACTTACTTTAAATTCACGTGTTAAAAAAACACCTTAATCAATTGAATTTAAACTAATTAAGCCTACTTAATTATGATACTCAATCTTTAAAATAAATTCATAAAAAAACCTTCCATTTTAATGGAAGGTTCGTTTATAAAAAATATAAATATCACTTCCTTACCAATTCGTAATAATTACGATGACGTTGATAATAGAAATAATATTTAATAATTGTTTTTTCACTGGTGTAAATATTGCGATTTATATTTTAATACGCAACTAATATTTTTTTATTGATGATTGCTCACAAACAAGTCTAGCCCAGATTGAATGGTCTGTTTGAGCTCTTTTTTGTTTTTTACAAAAAAAGCGAGTAATGAAAGCTGGAAACAGCTTCTAAAAAACTTAAATTATTGTGCTTTGCCCCATATGAATGTTTTTAAAATTCATATTACTATCTTCTTGGTTCGCAATATAATCTGCTATAAAATCGCCCACTTTTGCAGTGGAAGCCGAATACTGGTTTTTGCCTTTTAAATCTTGTGTTGTTATACCTAAATCTAACGATTTTTCTACAGCTCTTTGTATTGCATCTGCTTCATCATGTAAACCCAAATGTTCTAACATAAGTGCTGCTGATAAAATAGACGCTAAAGGATTGGCAATATCTTTACCTGCTGCTTGCGGATATGAACCGTGAATTGGCTCGAATAATGCATTTTTTTCTCCTACTGAACTTGATGCCAAGATACCGATTGAACCTCCGATTACACAGGCTACATCTGAAATAACATCTCCAAAAAGGTTTTCTGTTAATATAACATCGAAACGTTTTGGGTTTAATACAATTTGCATTGCTGCATTATCTATAAACATAAAATCTAAAGCAACATCTGGATATTCTTCTCCAATTTTTGCAACTGTTTTTCTCCATAAACGAGAAGTTGCTAAAACATTTGCTTTATCAATTAAAGTTACTTTTTTCTTTCTGTCTTGAGCTGCTTTAAAAGCTAAGTGTGTAATTCTAGAAATTTCATCTACCGTATAAGAACAAACGTCTGATGCTTTTAAACCATCTTCGCTTATTTCTTTTTTACCGAAGTAAATTCCAGATGTTAACTCCCTATAAATAACGATATCTGTTCCTGAAATAATTTCTTTTTTAAGAGGAGAGTTTTTAAGTAATTTAGGATATGCTTTTACAGGTCTTACATTACAAAACAACTCTAACTCCTGTCTTAAACGCAATAAACCTTGTTCAGGTCTTACTTTTAAGGTTGGGTCATTATCATATTTTAATTCTCCAATAGCCCCACATAAAACTGCATCTGCATTTTTACATATTTCTATGGTTTCCTGCGGTAATGGATCACCTGTTTTGTCAATTGCACAAGCGCCCATTTGAGCTTCTTTATATAAAAATATATGGTCGTAAACTTCTGCCACCGCATCTAAAGCTTTTTTTGCTTGCGTGGTTACTTCTGGTCCAATACCATCTCCCGGGATTATTGCAATTGTATATTTCATTCTGTACTTGTAATCTAAAATTATTCTGTTATCAAAGGTAGTTGATTATTTTTAATTGTTGTATCAAAATTCACAACTACCCTCGAAGACAAAGTTTCTTTTTACACTGTTGCTACCTTAGAGATTTTACTAACCTCTATCATAATAGCATGAATATCGTCATCTTTTACTTCTTTTTGCTTATCTGCTGTACTTAAAAAAGCATCATAAGCAACATCTAACTGAACTTTTGTTAGCTCATAACCAATCTTTTTGGCTCTGTACGCCAATGCTGCTCTACCACTTCTTGCAGTTAATACAATTGCACTTTCTGTAACACCAACATCTTCAGGATCCATAATTTCGTATGTTTCTCTGTTTTTTATAACTCCGTCTTGATGTATACCAGAACTATGCGCAAATGCATTTGCACCAACAATTGCTTTGTTAGGTTGTACCGGCATTCCCATACTCTCTCTAACCATAATACTTGTATCATACAATAGTTTTGTATCGATACTTGTTTCTAGGTTTAAATACGGGTGTTGCTTTAACACCATAACCACTTCTTCTAGCGCTGTATTTCCTGCTCTTTCTCCAATACCATTAATAGTACACTCAATTTGACGAGCACCATTAATTACACCTGCAATAGAATTTGCTGTTGCCATACCTAAATCGTTATGGCAATGGCATGAAAGAATTACGTTATCTATGCCTTTTACGTTTTCACGTAAATATTTAATTTTTGCCCCATACTCTTCTGGCAAACAATACCCCGTTGTATCTGGAATATTTAAAACTGTTGCTCCAGCTTTAATAACAGCTTCACAAACTCTTGCTAAATATTCATTATCTGTTCTACCAGCATCTTCTGCGTAAAACTCTACATCTTCTACAAAAGACTTTGAATAAGAAACTGCTTTTACAGCACGTTCTATTACTTTTTCTCTTGTTGAATTAAATTTGAATTGAATATGAGAATCACTTGTACCAATACCCGTATGAATTCTTGGGTATTTTGCATATTTTAGTGCTTCTGCAGCTACTTTAATATCATTTTCTACAGCTCTGGTTAAACCACAAACTGTAGCATTTTTTATAATTTTTGAAATCTCAGTTACTGAAATAAAATCTCCTGGGCTAGAAACCGGAAAACCAGCTTCAATTACATTTACACCCAACAAATCTAATCTTTCAGCAATTACCAATTTTTGTTTTGTATCTAACTTACACCCAGGGACCTGCTCCCCATCTCTCAATGTTGTATCAAAAATTTGAACCTTGTTATCTTGCATAATATCTGTAAAGATTATCTTATTTAAACTCAAATGTATATATCGAACTTAAAATAAATAGTTATTTTTACAGCTCCGTACGATTTCTAATATCACCTATAAAAACTTAAATACCTAATTGCCAGTTTTTTATGAGTAAAAATGTTACATTAGCCAATCAACAAAATGATGCTCTATTTGTTTTAATTAAGTCTTTAACTAAATCAGAAAAGAGGCAGTTTAACTTATATGTAGGAAGATTAGGTGGAAACATCGATGCTAAGTTTTTTTCTTTATTTAAATTTTTAGAAAAACTAAAGGTATATGATGAAAAAGTTATTATTGGCAGCGGAATTGTTTCTAAACAACAACTTTCTAACTTAAAGGCGCATTTATACAAACAAATTTTAATTAGTTTACGTTTAAACCCTGCTCATAAAAACGTACGAATTCAAATTAGAGAACAATTAGATTTTGCAACGGTATTATATCAAAAAGGACTCTACAAACAAAGTTTGAAACTTTTAGAAAAGGCCAAAAACATGGCTTTGGATAATGAGGAAAAAAATATAGCTTATGAAATTGTAGAACTAGAAAAGGTAATAGAAACACAATACATTACAAGGAGTTTAAGCAACAGAGCAAATCAACTATCTGTACAAGCAAAAGAATTAAGTCAAGACAATGTAATTCATAGTAAACTTTCTAATTTATCGCTACAGTTATACAGTCATTTAATACAAAACGGCTATGTAAAAAACGAAGAAGAATTACAGTTTGTTGATAAATATTTTAGCGACCGAATGCCAAAGTACGATTATCAAAAATTAGGATTTCGTGAAAAATTATGGCTATACAAGGCACATTTATGGCATAGTTTTTTGGTGCAAGACTTTTTATTAAGCTATAAATACGCTAAAAAATGTGTAGATTTATTTGACTGCCCTAAACTGATAAACACGCACCCAGTTTTTTATTTAAAATCTAAAAACTACCTATTAGAATCTTGTTTTCTCGTAAAAAAAGTATCAACCTTTAAAAAAGAACTTACCGCTTTTGAAGAGGAAATTGACAGGAAAGAAATACCAATGAATACCAATACAGAGTTGTTGATATTCTTGTATTTGTACGCTAACAAACTACACTTACACTTCTTAGAAGGCTCTTTTGAAAAAGGAGAATATCTTGTTGAAATTATTAATAATAAAATTGAAAAGTATAAAAACAGACTAGACAGTCATTTTATTGTTTTACTCTATTATAAAATAGCTTGCTTGTATTTTGGAATGGGTAAAAACAAATTGTGCATTATTTATTTACAAAAAATAATTCGCTCTAAGAACATAGGTTCTGCAGAGGACTTACAATGTTTTGCACGTATTTTAAACTTGATTGCACATTATGAATGTGGATTAGATTACGATCTAGAAAGACAGTTTGTAGATACCTACAAGTTCTTACTAAAAATGGAAAACCTACAAGAAGTACAAAAGGTTTTTCTAACTTCCATTAGAGATTTAAGTGATGTTTTTCCACATGAGATTAAAAATGAATTTAAGAAGATTCATGCCAAATTAAAAACATTTGAGAACCATCCGTATGAAAAAAGAGCCTTCTTATATTTAGACATCCTATCTTGGTTAGAAAGCAAAATTCAAAATAAACCGATTGCTTTAATAATTAAAGAAAAAATAAAACCAATTAACAAATAATCGTAAAACCATATTAGAAATAGCCTATTTTTAATAATACTGCATAAATCATTAAATTTTACGAAATAATCTCCATCAAAAGGGGAAATATTAAATAATACTCCTATTTTTGCTTTGTGAGTTTATCTAATACACATATTAATTCTTCTAAAACTACCAACGTAGTTTATACTTCTATGCGCACAATTACACGCACGATTACAACAATTACCCTTTAGGGGTTCTACTATATTCATATCACCACAGGTTATATATTGTTTCGGGTAAAAACGAAACAAACTCAAAAAAAATTTAATTACTTAAACTATTCATTAAAAATGAAAGTATTAAAATTTGGCGGTTCATCTGTCGCAAGTTCAGAGAAAATACAAAAAGTCTTAGCTATTGTTGAGGCTGCATCTAAAAAAGAAAAAATAGCCGTAGTAGTTTCTGCATTCGGAAAAACTACCGATAAATTATTAGCCGGTGCTAATGAAGCTTTAGAAGACATTACCACAGCTAAAGAAACATTAGAAACCATTAAAGAACTTCATTTTGAAGTAATTGATGATTTAATTGTAAAAAACAAAAAAGAAGTTCACGAAGAAATCACCTATTTATTCGATAGATTAACATCTATTTACGAAGGCGTTTTCTTATTGCAAGAATTATCTGACAAAACATTAGCAAAAGTATATAGTTTTGGAGAAAGACTATCATCTTACATTATTGCAAATGCTGCAAAAGAATTGTTTGACGCTGCTCATAAAGAAAGCAGAGATTTAATTATTACTAACAATGAATATTTAAATGCGCAGGTAAACTTTAAAGTCACTAATAATAATATTACTTCATTTTTTGAAAAAAATAAGCATCAGGTTGTTGTTTTAGGAGGTTTTATCTCTTCTAATATTTTTGAAGAAACAACTACTCTAGGCAGAGGTGGTTCTGATTTTACCGCTGCCATTTATGCTGCTGCTTTAGAAACAAATGAATTACAAATCTGGACAGACGTTTCTGGTATGTTCACTGCAAACCCTAGAGTTGTAAAGCACGCATATCCTATTTCAGAAATTTCTTATGAAGAAGCCATGGAATTGTCACATTTTGGAGCAAAAGTTTTGTACCCACCAACAATTCAACCTGCTTTAAGAAAAGGAATTGCTATTCGTATTAAAAACACGTTCGAACCAGAAAGCGCAGGAACTTTAATTTGTAAGAATCCAGAAAACGGAAATGAAGTAAAAGGTATTTCTCATATAGAAGACATTAGCTTAATCACTTTAGAAGGTGGTGGAATGGTTGGAATTCCTGGTTTTTCTAAACGCTTGTTCGAAACTCTTTCTGTCGCTAAAATAAATGTTGTTTTTATTACTCAAGCTTCATCAGAACACTCTATTTGTGTAGGAGTCTTTGAAAATGATGCAGCAAAAGCTAAAGAACTTTTAGACGATACCTTCAGTATAGAAATAGACAAGAAAAAAATAAAACCAATTATTGTTGAAAGTAATTTAGCAATTATTGCCGTAGTTGGTGAAAGCATGAAAAACTACCAAGGTTTAAGCGGACAAATGTTTAGCGCCTTAGGTAGAAACAATGTAAATGTTAGAGCAATTGCACAAGGTTCATCAGAAAAAAACATCTCTGCTGTAATTAATAAATATGATGCAAAAAAGGCTTTAAACACATTACATGAGCAATTCTTTGAAGAAAGAACGAAACAACTAAACTTGTTTGTAACTGGTGTTGGCAATGTTGGCGAACGCTTTTTAGCTCAAATACATCAACAAAAAAAGTTCTTAAAAGATAACTTAAAATTAAGTATTAAGGTTATTGGAATTGCGAATTCTAGAAAAATGGCTTTCGATGATAATGGTATCGATCTAAATAATTGGAAAGAAGCTTTAGAAAACGGAGAACCTACAACTTTAGACAGTTTTCATAAAAAAGTAAAAGAAAGCAACCATATTAATAGTGTTTTTATAGACAATACTGCAAATCAGCAAGTTTCTGAAATCTATGAAAAATATTTACGAGACAGTATTTCTGTTGTAACTTGTAATAAAATTGCTTGTGCTTCTAGCTTCGACAATTATAAAACCTTAAAACAAGTTTCTAGAAAATACAATGCTTCTTTCTTATTTGAAACAAATGTTGGTGCAGGTTTACCAATTATAGATACTTTAAAGAATTTAGTAAACTCTGGCGATAGAGTCAATAAAATTCAAGCAGTATTATCTGGAAGTTTAAATTTTGTTTTCAATAACTTTAATGCAGATTCAACTTTTCATGATGTAGTTGCTGCTGCTCAAAAAGAAGGATATACAGAACCAGATCCAAAGATTGATTTAAGTGGTGTTGATGTTGCTAGAAAAATCTTAATTTTAGCCAGAGAAAGTGGCTATAAAATGGAATTAGAAGACATTGCAAAAAATGCCTTTTTACCTGAAGACAGTTTAAAAACCACTAATAATGATGATTTTTACGCATCATTAACTAAAAACGAAGCACATTTTCAAAATATATTTAAAGAAGCAAACGACAAAGATTGCCGCTTAAAATATGTTGCAGAATTTGCTGATGGAAAAGCAAATGTTGGCTTACAACACATTCCGTCAGATCATCCTTTTTATAATTTAGAAGGAAGTGATAATATTGTGTTATTCTTTACAGACAGATACCCAGAAAACCCTTTAATTATAAAAGGTGCTGGTGCTGGTGCAGATGTTACTGCTTCTGGTATTTTTGCTGATGTAATTAGAATTGCAAATAAATAAAAAAGCATTCAGTTGGCAGTAGCAGTTTTCAGTTAACAACTGACTGAAAACTGAATACTGTAGACTGCAAACTAAAAAATATGGATTATTTAAAAATTTTTGCTCCCGCTACTGTTGCTAATGTTTCTTGCGGATTCGATTCTCTAGGTTTTGCTGTTGATGCAATTGGAGATGAAATGACTTTTACAAAAACAACTGAAAAAGGCGTTAAAATAACAAATATTACCGGTGCAAATTTAACATACAATGTTGATGAAAATGCTGCAAGTGCCGTTGTTAAAAAAATACTGAATGAAGCAAACGCAGATTTTGGAATCGAATTAACAATTCACAAAGGCTTTTCTCCAGGAAGTGGCTTAGGAAGTTCTGCCGCTAGTGCTGCTGGTGCTGCTTTTGGTGCAAATCAATTATTAGGTAATATTTATTCGGATTTAGAATTGACAAAATTTGCCATGTTTGGTGAAGAAGTAGCTTGCGGAACTCCAATTGCCGACAATGTTTCGGCTGCAATTTATGGAGGTTTTGTTTTAGTAAGAAGCTATAGTCCTTTAGAAATTATAAAATTACCGGTTCCTAGTGAATTAAGAGTTGTGGCAATTCATCCGCAGGTAGAAGTAAAAACAAAAGATGCTAGAGAAGTTTTACCTACAGAAATAGCTTTGAAAGATGCTGTTACACAATGGGCTAATGTTGGTGGTTTAATTAGCGGTTTATACTCTGATAACTACAACTTAATCAGTAATTCTTTAGTAGATATTATTGTAGAACCTCATCGTAAAAAATTAATTCCACATTTTGACGATGTTAAAAACGCAGCCATAAAAGCAGGTGCTTTAGGTGCAGGAATTAGTGGTTCCGGCCCCACAATTTTCGCGCTTTGTAAAGGTGATGAAATTGCCAATAAGGTTTACAAAAGCATCGAAGAAAGCTATAAAAACACAGGAATCGCCTTTGAAATGTTTATTTCTAAAGTGAATCATGAAGGAATGAAAATATTAAAACAAAATTAATCGTCATTACGAAGGGAAAATGACAGAAGTAATCTCTTTATAGCAAACAGATTACTTCGTTCCTCTCGCAATGACTAATAATCAACAAAAAATGAACTACTACAGTTTACACCATAAATCGCCAAAATCAACATTTAAAAACGCAGTTGTAGAAGGCTTAGCAAAAGATAGAGGAATTTATTTTCCTGATAATATTCAACAGCTTTCAAAAGATTTTATCGAAAACATTTCTGATTATTCGAATCATGAAATTGCTTATGAAGTAATTAAACAGTTTGTAGGAGATGAAATTCCTGCTGAAAAATTAAAAGACATTGTTGCAAAAACGGTTTCTTTCGATTTTCCCTTGGTAAAAGTGGATGATAATATTGCTTCTTTAGAATTGTTTCATGGTCCAACCATGGCTTTTAAAGACGTTGGCGCAAAATTTATGGCACAATGTTTAGAGTATTTTAATAAAGATAATGACGATGAAGTTACTGTTTTAGTAGCAACTTCTGGAGATACTGGTGGTGCAGTTGCAAACGGATTTTTAGGCGCAAAAGGCGTAAACGTTGTTATTTTATATCCTTCAGGAAAAGTAAGTGACATTCAAGAAAAACAATTAACAACTCTTGGTCAGAATATTACTGCTTTAGAAGTTGATGGAGTTTTTGATGATTGTCAAGAAATGGTAAAAACTGCTTTTTTAGATGAAGAAATTACAAAAACATTAACCTCAGCAAATTCTATAAACGTTGCACGTTGGTTACCACAAATGTTTTACTTTTTCTTTGCTTATAAAGAATTACACAAAAAACACAAAGATTTAATCTTTTCTGTACCAAGCGGAAACTTCGGAAACATCTGTGCAGGAATTATGGCTCAAAAATTAGGTTTACCTATCAAACACTTTGTAGCTTCTACAAACGTAAATGATACCGTACCTAATTATTTAGTAGACGGAATTTACAAACCAAAACCATCTAAAGCAACCATCTCTAACGCTATGGACGTTGGTAACCCAAGTAACTTTATCAGAATACAAGAATTATTCAATAATGATTTAGAAGCTCTTAAAAGTGCTTTTTCTTCGTATAGTTTTTCTGATGATGAAACGCGTGCCACTATGAAAGAAATTTATTCAAACTCTGGTTATGTTGCAGATCCTCATGGAGCCGTTGGTTATTTAGGATTAAAAAAACATGGATTAAAAGAAAACGAATTTGGTGTTTTCTTAGAAACAGCTCATCCAGTAAAGTTTTTAGATGTTGTAGAAGAAACCTTACCCGTTAAAGTAGAAATACCAGCACAAATTAAAAAAGTAATCAACAATACTAAAGTTGCTATAAAAGCTTCTAGCTATGAAGATTTAAAGGCTTATTTGATGAAATAATCAAATAAGTTCCTTTTATAAAAATAAAAACTCCTAACAATTTAAATTGTTAGGAGTTTTTATTTTAAATACGTTCTAAATCCTTTTAAGTAATTTTAGTACACAACGCTAGATTTCTTATTTAATATTGCCTTTTTATTTGTTTTTGTCATATATTTTCCGAAACAGTAACAATATAGTTAACATGATTACAAAAAATAATATAATTCCAAAATTCCCAGAAACTTCACTTTTAGGAGTTATTAAGCTTATCATCATTAAATTTATAATTTAATTAATTTTGTTACTAAAACACCTACTCACTTTCAAAATAAAGGTAGCATTTAATAAAATCTTTTTTAACACTACCTTTTTCACTAGATACAACATTTAGTTTTCATCTATTTCAATCAATTCTTTTTACTGGTACTGTCGCATTTATTGGTTTAATTTCAACCCTTCTATTTAATTGTCTACCTCCAGCATTCTCGTTAGAGAATTTAGGTCTAGATTCACCATAACCTTTAGGTTCTAATCTTTCGTTAGCAATACCTTGTTTGATCATGTATTTTCTTACACTTTCTGCTCTTCTTTGAGATAAATATAAGTTGTATCTATCACTATTTCTACTATCTGTATGACCTTCAATAACAAATCTTACATCAGGTACTTGTTTCATTAGTCCTACGATTTCATCAATAGTACTATAAGACACTAACTTAATTACATCTTTATTGGTATCAAAGTAAATACTAGTAGCTAACAATCCAATTTGTTGTGTAATGTTAACAGGAGCTACTGCTTCTTGTTTAGGACAACCTCTGTTTTCTACTGGACCTGGAGTATTAGGACATAAATCTTTTGCATCCATTACACCGTCTCCGTCTGTATCTATATTTAAAGGACAACCTTCATTTGATAGTGGTCCATATTCTAAAGGACATTTATCTTTGTAATCTGGTAAACCATCTCCGTCTGTATCTACAGCCTGACCGTTACCATATACCATTGCACCTTTTGGAGTGTTTGGCTCTACATCTAATTCATCCATTACACCATCGTTATCTGTATCAACAATTTTAAATTGTGCTCCAGGAGCTTCTTCAGCAGCCCATATAATGTATTCTTTTTTCTTTCCTAATTTAAAAACAACTCCTAAACTAGTCACAAAAAAGCTTTCCCAAGTTTGTTTATCAGAAACAGCTGCGTCTAAATGATCTTCATTATTAAAGTACATTCCTGTTCTAAATTCTAGATCTAATCTTCTACTTATTTTTCTTTTTACACCTAGTTGTGCAGATAAAAAGATAGAACTTGCTTCATTTACACTATTTCTATCAGGGTTGTAACCAAAGTCAACTAAAAGTTCATCTGGTGTTGCTCCTGTTGGATCTGTTTTATAAAGAGCAGAATCATATTGATGATATCCAACTCCAAAATATCCTGTAGCACGCCATTTAGTAGACTCTCTTTTAAACATATTTGTAAAACTTACGATTAAATTTAACTCAGCACCATAAGATCTACCTTCAAAGCGAAAATCAGCATCACTAATAACATTATTTGGTACATATCTGAGAGAATATCCGTTTGAGAATGATTGTACTCCTCCAGACATTTTAGTATATGTAGCTTTAAGTTCTAAACCTAAGATTGGGTTGAACATTTTATCTACATAAATATAACCACCGAAATTCCAATAATTAAAATCATCAGCAACGCTTATAGAACGTAGATCTCCATGCATGATAAAATTACTAAAACCACCACCAATTGCCCAGGTGTTATTGTCTTTAATAATGTCCTTACCTTTTACTTCGGTACTGTCTGTGTTTATGATGTTTTTTTCGGTAGATTGACCGAATGATTGTGTAATAATAAAAGTACTAAATAGAATATATAAAAAACTTCTCATCAATGTTGTTTTATATCAGTTAAAAATTAACTTAGTTATTATTTTGAATTGTAAAAACAACCTTACGCTTTACTTTAGAAAACAGTAGTATTACAAATACATTTTTACATTCATATTTTTTAGTAAGAATAGGTATTCCTTTATAAAAATAACTTTTAAGTAAACGATTAATTTTTTTTGAATTACAAATAGGGCAATTTTTTGAATGGTACTTACTGGATTTTGCCCTAATAAGTAGTATTCCATAAATAACAGCAATAATTAGTAATGTAATTACTCCTGAATCAATAGGAAGTCCTGGAGGTGGTGGTGGTCCCATTGGTGGTGGTACTTGTAAAAAAATCATATATTCTTCTTTTTTTAAAAAGGCTCAATAGAAAAGAGTTTAGTTCTATGGGGATTGAACTAAAAATTACAATTAAAAGGAGAAACTTACTTAAAACCTCTCTAATTAATCTTTTCTATTATAGCCTTATTTCTATTCGTTTTTTGTATTTTTAGAAAAACTATCTCTACTTTTTTATTCTACTACAACTTTCTTATTTATGATACCATTATCCGTGTTTATTTTTACGATGTAAATACCTGTTGGAATTTGCTTTTCAATCTCTAATTGGTAAGACGTTTTCTGTTCATTAATATTCCAAAAGCTTACTTTTTTACCTAGAATATCAAACAATTCTACTTTGTGAAGGTTTAAGTCTAGATTTTTAGAAATTACAATACTATGGTTCTTATTATCCGAATAAATATGAAGACCATTGGACCAAACATTTCCTTCTAAACCAAGCACACCAATCTCTCTAAAAGCAAGTACGAAACGATCTGAATAAATACCTTTTTCTATGGCTACAGTAACTTTTCCATCTGTAATATTATAAGAGGTATTGGTTAATTTATCTATTATATAAACATTTTTATTAATTGCATTCCATTCATCTATACCAAACGTTACTTCTCCGTTTTTAGACATTAGCAATTCTAAAGGCACTTCTAAATCATCAGAAATACTTTGTACACCAGCAATTACATATTTACTATCATCACCTGGAAACTTCCAATAAAGATCCGTAGTTCCGATATCAAAAATTCCGGTATCATATCCTTTATCAAACTCAAATGAATTGTTATTTTTAAAAGAAACACCTAATTGTCTATGCAGTCCTAAATTATCATCATTAACATAATCCATTCCTAATTTAATAATAGGTAACGTATTTTGATAAGTTGTTGTTTTAGTACTAGATTCCTTGTTTTCACTTTTAAAGAAATGAGAATTTGCTCCTTCTTGCATATACTCTCTCTGGCTATTGTTAAATTTAATATTATCTACACCTGTAGAGGCCACATCATCTCCTTCTATAAAGAATCCTTGGCCGATAGCAATAAAAGCTTTTGGCGCTGTATAAGAACCACTCCCTAAACTCGGAGCACCATCGTTAGGGTCATCAGCGTTTATCGATACATTATTAGCCGCAGTTCCCATAGATAGGTTTCTTACTCCATAACCTCCAATATACCCACCATAATAATGACCTCTAATATCGTTATCCCCTAAAACACTTTGTTCATGCTCCCAGAAATATAAACTACCAGTACTTGTGTCTAAATTATCTTCTATAAACTTTTTAACACTTATAGCAGATGCATACGGATTTCCTATTAAATAAGATTCTCCTGCACCAATAGTCGTTTCTAACAAACCGTCTTTTGGCATACCTACAAACGTATAGTTTTGTCCATTTGTATTTTGATTTTCACTCCCTGGTCCTTTAAAGATAAATCCATCTGTTTGTTTGATATCCCCAGATTTATACATGTGGTTCCAATTAGATCTTCCATCTGAAGATGCTGTGTAATTATAAATCCAGTAATCTGCAATTTCTATAGGAGATTTTGTATAATCTCCATCATAACCAGCTACAAAAGTAATGTCTGTAATCGCAGAAATATCACTTAATGGTATTGTTCCGTCTTTTAAAACATCTTCTATAGAGTAGGTTATAGCTCCGATAGTATTTACAGGAGAACTTAAATAGTTATATCTGTATCTACTTGGTATTGTAGAGTTTTGGTCTATTAACAATTTACCACCTCCTGTTACTTTAGACTCAGTTGTATGCGTTTGTATTAACTGAGATTTGTTAGTATCATCAGAACTAATTAATCTAATTTCATCATTAGTAGCTGTTATTACTACTTCATTGGTAACTACTAATAAATTATCCGTAACACTAAGTGTACTTCCGTTTCTTACCTCTAACTTTCTTGCACTTAATTTATTTAAGACATTATCATTGTGATTATAATCTTCTGAAACCTTTACATTTCTAGATCTATCTGGGTATCCATTAGACCAAATAGTATTATTTGCATCATTTGGGTCTGTAATTCTATCAGTTAATTTAATTCTATGCAAACCTAATCTAATATTTGCTTCTGCATTTGCATTTGCAATCTCAGAAATTAATGGCGCATGTGCATGACGCTCTACATCATTTATATCATCTAATGGATTAGAATAAGATTCAATTGCATCGTCTATAAAAATCACCCATTCATCAGCTTCATAGTCTTTATTTGGTACTAATGTTTCATCTATTCTTACGTAAGAAGTGTTATCTGCAAAAGATAGAACAACATCATATCTATTTTCGTAAGAAGTAGCGTCATTTGTTGTAGACAACGTAATCATATCATCTCCTCCAGAAAAAGTTGTTAAATTATCATCAGTTATAATTCTAGATGCTTCAGAATCTTCAATATTTGTTATTGTATTTCCTGTCTTTTTAAACAATATAGATTTACCAGCAGCTAATGCTGAAGAAAAAGTGTACGATGCAGTAGGTGCTGTTGTTTGCGCTCCTATCCTATCTGTATACAATTGAACCTTAATTAAATTAGCAGGAATATCTGTGTTACCAATATTAGTAACTTCTATCCATTTTTCTGTTCCTTTTTGATATACTTGTGTAATCATTGGTACTCCACTCAGTTCTGTATCTCTATAATCTACATCGCCATTAAATAATACATCGCCATCTGTATCTGTAAAGTCTGTTTTTGGGTCTTCGAAAATTCCGTTAACATCTTCATAGCCTTGGTCGTTTCCATCCGTTTCTGCATTATCTACTAATCCATTTGTTCCTAAGTTGCCAGTTACCATTCCGATTCCATCATTAGGAAAATTACTACCAGACTCAACTACATCATAATCACCATCATTGTCAGCATCTAAATCAATATAATCTGGAACTCCATCTTCATCGGTATCTACAGGTATTAAACCTCCTGTATAAGCTGTATCTACACCATCTCCATCATAATCACCATTTGGAGTAATATAACCTACTGTAGTTTGTGCTTCAATATTGTCTGGAATACCATCATTATCACTATCTAAATCTAAATGATTTGGGAGTCCATCTCCATCTGTATCTAATTCTAAAGGAAGATTAGAACAAAAATCGTTAAATCGTATAATTTGATAATTTACACTACCTCCGGTTGAAGCAGTATAACCAAAATAAACGTTACTAACTCCACCAAAATAACTAGTGACTGGATTAGATGTTGGAAATGTATAACTACCTGCAGTGGTTCCTCCAACAGTATAAGATAGGTTTTTGGTTGTGGCATTCCAAGTGATAACAACTTCTTTCCATGTTCCATCTTCTACATTTCCCAAGCTTATAGCTGATGTTAAAAACCCAGCACCTGCTTGATTATCAGCTACCCAAATCTGGCCATGATCATCTGAGATATCTCCTGCTCCACTACCATTATCGTAAGTATCAATTTCAAGTACTATTCCATTTTCTATATCTAACGCACCTAAACCTCCTCCTGTAGCTCCTGTAGCATTTTGTCCATCGGGATCATTATGAAAAACTGTTGCTATTCCATCTGCGCCATTAGCATCATTGGTACCTAAGTAAGCTTCATAACTAATAACAAAATCTTTAGCAAAATCTACTTTTCCGTTACTCCAAGCTTGTCCTGACTGGCCATTATTATTGGTAGTTAATTGAATCATATTGGTGCCAGCTTGAAGTGCTGATCCATTTAATTGAAAAATGTCATCTACACTCGTAGTGGATGAGAACCCTCTTTCTACACAATCTAAAATACCATCGTTATCATCATCTAAGTCGCAAACATCAGAAACCCCATCACCATCTGTATCTATACCAGTAGAACAAGCACAAGCATCTGCTATGCTAGCATCCTGTGAATTTCCAATAGTTTGATTTCCTGCAACTGTTACACCGTTTTCATCAACAGCTCCTGATAACATATTGTTCTCATCTAAATCACTTGCTATAAAGTTTCCGCTTCCTTCTAACGCATCCGGACATCCATCATTATCACTATCTGTATCTAAATAATTTGGTGTGCCATCTCCATCTGTATCTAAATTACATGTAACACTAACATTAGTACAATTCATAAACTCAGGATCCACACTTGCAGGTGCAAATTCATGGGATGTTGTATTGCTAGGAGCAGTATTTTCTGTATCAAAAGTTGAACTAATAGAATTTGAACTGTCATAAAAATTTAATTGCTCTGTAGCAGAACCACTAAAAGTACTTTGGTTAGTTGTACTTCCTGTAAAATAGAATTGCCCATTTGCTCCCGTCATTGTACCACTATTCCTAAAATTTACACCAACAACAAGACCATTGTTTTTCCAAACTCCACTATTAGAAGTTTCACCACTATTTACATAAACTTTTCCATTGTTTACAAAGTCAATATTAGAATTATTATTAAAACCTAAATCTGCAATTAGTGTACAACCATTTGTTGTGGTTGAGTTAGCGTTTATATTAATAAAACCAGTAGAATGTAGCGTCCCATAATTAAGAAATGCCCCGTTGGGATTAAAATTATTATCATTCTCAATAGTAAACATACCATAGTTATTTACTTGAGTACCATTATTAGAACTAAACTCCTGCTCTGCAATTATGGTTCCATAATTATAAAAATTTGAATTAGCTCCTAAAGTAAACGTAGTTGAAAAATGCATTTCTGCACCTTTATAGTTATAAAATTGTGCTTCACCATTAAAATTAACACCCTGTGTAAAATTTACTAGCCCGTAACTTCTATTATTTAAGAAAAAACCTGTATTAATAGATAAGCTTCCAAAATTTATAGTCCCCAAATTATAAACAGCTCCTGATGGGCTATTGAAATTAGAGGGTGAAAAGGTTGCACCCTCCCCTACATATATTTTAGCACCAGAAGGGAAACTATTAATTCCTCCTGTAAACGTTGTACCTGGTCTGATGTACAGAATCTCTCCAGAAGACATGTTGATATTATTAGCTGTTTCATCATAATCCCACGAATCAGGGATGTAGTCTGAAAAATCTCTACACTCATCTTCATCTAAAATACCATCGTTATCATTATCTAAATCACATGCGTCGGCAACACCATCTCCGTCTGTATCTGTACCAAATGTAGCTGTAATTGTTGCTTGATTACTTCTATACGCTTCATCATTATATGGAGATTCAAGACCTTTTACATTATAGCTTATTGTAGATTCTCCATAAAAACCAGTAACTGGGGTAAAAGTGGCTAATGATGTAGTAGCATTAAAACTCCATGTTCCTTCTCCCGAAATCGTATAAGACTGCCCTTGAGAAGTCCCTAAAGCATCTATAAATTGAAAAGAAGTTGGGTCTATATTAGTGCTAGCCGCAACAAGTGAGGTATTGTGAGCCAAATCATTTAATAATGGATTTACACTACTAGCCGTTCCATTTCCACAATACTCCATAGCATCTGGTTCTGCTTCTGCACCATAAGGCAATGTGATTTTTAAGTTTTTTATTAAGTGATTGTTATTAGCTCCTCCTGTAGAAGCCGCAAAACCAAATCTAAAATAATCTGGAACCGTAGCATCTAAAGTATGTGTTGTACTTGCTCCTGCTGATGAACCTGCTGCATCTGTATAATCTGAAACTGCAGGGTTTGCATTTTCCGTATATACTAAAGACTCTGGATAATAAAAATTATCTATAACTGTAGTAACAATAGTACCATGTTGAATTTTAACCGTAATATTAAAACCACCTGATGGATTAGGCACTAAATCTATAAAGCATTTTCTATAGTTAGCATCACCTTCACTAGTACTAAGGCCACTTGTAGCAAATTCAAAATCATCGCTTAATCCGGCCCCAAAAGTATAAGACCCATCTGTTGTATCTATTTCTGCAGAACCTATAGTACCAGAGTAATTTTTAGTAGATTGTGTTATTAAAACCGGATATCCTGTATAACCTGATCGCAAACCATTACTAACATTAATTACTTTCCCTTTAGCCCCTCTTAAGGTTACGTGACTTTTACTACCAGAAAATCCACTAGAAATAGTAGGATGTAAAACACCATTTTTCCTTTCGTTATCGGCAAATCTTTGATTTTTAAAATTCCCATATTGATCTATACCAACAGCCAAATAAGCCCCCTCTAAACCCATATACCTTTCTGCCGAGCTCGCGCTACCTACATTTCCTAAAACTCTATTGTACGTATACCCTAAAGAACTACTCGTTCCTCCAATGTTTGGTGTTCCAACAGATTGGTCAAACAAAAAGAATGTGATACCATCAGCACCACTACTACTATCATATATTTGAAACTCAAATTCGATTTGAAATCCACTATTAGAACCAAACTTTTTATCATTTACATATACGGCTCCAAATTGATTGTTTAACTTCTCTGTTAATAAAAGCCCATTAGTTGTAAATTGTGCACTATTAAAAATAGTAGTAGAAGGAGATGTTAACAAGGTAACATTACTTGGTTGCACACCACTAGTAAATGTTTCCTCATAAGGAAAATCTCCATAAGTTTGAGATTGTGTTTGAAAAACCATCAATAATACACCCCAAAATAATAAGTAATACTTTTTCATAAAATTATTTTTTAACTCAATAGTAAAATTTAGATCACAAAATGAAATTGCGATTTTTCTGTTCTTGTGTTTTTATTCTGATTCCCACCTCCAAACAACCCCTATAGCATTTTAAAATGAAACAACACTTCGTTTGCTTGCATAAATACCATGGGGCTGAAGGGGTAATAAATTTTTGTTTTTAATTATTTCTAAAAAAAACTTTCCGCAAAAGTATAACACCATCTGCTTGTTACAAACCTACAGAATAGCTGTTTTCCGTAAAACGGATACCATACAAACAATTAATAAACAATCGATTACCTATTTGTAGTAAGAAATTAACTACAGCACTATTAATAGCTATTTTATTTATAAAAAATGAAGACTTGAATCTCTTCTAAGATTAAAAAGACAAATTAAATAACGTAGCAATAACTAAATAGCTAACCATTATTTAAAAGAAAAAATAGTACAATAAATGACGATTAAGAATTCTAAAAACCAAAGCAAACCAGAAAAGTTGCTTCTATCTAAAATTAGCATAAAAACAACTTGTGTAACTAGATTAATTGAAACACTTTTTTTAAGATGAAATAGTATCATCTTTAAGATTATGAATAAATTCTGAAGGACTGACACCAAGAATACTTTTAAAACTTGCAGAGAACTTACTATGAGAAGAAAAACCACACTCTTCCGCTAAATAACTAATTTTATAATTCAAGTACTCTTTATCCGTTATTAGTTTTTCTTTAATGTAATATATTCTCAACCTAATAATATAATTATTGTAATCTGTGTTTTTGTTATTCTTAAGAAACCTTCTAAAATATTTAGAATTGATATTTAACAAACCCAACAATTTAGGTAAAGACATATTCTTATCTAAAAACAGATCAGATTCTTCAAACTCTTTTAATTTGGTTTCAAGGTAATCCTCTGTCTTTTGAGAAATTGTAAAATCTGATGATTTATCACTAACTTCAACAGAGTCCTCTTCTTTAGTAATACTTCTTTTTCTTCTGATAAAATAAAATCCGAAAGCAGAAAGTAACAACATAAGTATTATAACGTAGATTTTATTGTTAGATGATTTTTTATCTGAACGCTCATTTAACGAATTATAAGCACTATTTATCATCAATCTTTTTTCTGCTGTATTTTTAGCTAACTGAGTGTTATATTTAGAATTATAAATAGTAAAACTATCAATTTCTTTAATTTGATAATAATACTCAGACACACTTCTAAATACACGCTGTTTTAAAGAACCATGATTACTATCTTTAGAAATAGAAAGAGATCTCTTTAAATAAACACCAGCACTATCTAAATTCTTAGATTCTAAAAAAGCATTACCTAAACTTTGATAAATTAAAGACGCCCATATCGTATTGCCTGCTCCAGCATCATTTATAAAAAAGTTGGCCTTAGAAAAATGAGATATAGCCTGATCAACGTCACCTAAAAACAAATAAGAACGCCCTAACATTTCTTCTGCATTAGCCATTACAAAACATTTTGTCTGTGCATTCTCTTCTTTTTCAAACGTAAGCATTGCCAACTGTAAGTATTCTATCGTTTTTTTATAATCCTTTTCCTCTAGTGCAAATTCCGCGAGCTCTTGATTACACATAGCAATATAATTGACCACTTGTTTTTTATCAGAAAAAAGGCGACTAACTTTTATCCCTTCATTTAAAAAACTTTTCCCCTTATCTAAAAAACCAATCATCCGATACTGCGTAGCTAAAAAACCATAATTTCTAGCTAATAAGACATATTCTTTTGCTTCTTTCGCTATTTCTAAAACTTCCAACGCCTTAATAATTGCTTCTCCTCTTTTTTCTTGTTTTGCTAAAATATCAGCAACAAGCATTAATGATTTAATTTTTTGATATTTGTTGACAGAATATAGAGAAAGGGAATCTGCTAAGTGAATTGCTTTAACAGGATTTGCGGAAGAAATATTTACAGCAACATGGTAATATATAGAGTCAAATTTTTTAGATTGATTCTGTATTTGAGAAAAAACAGAAGATGGGAGTAAAAATAAAAACGTAAAAAAAAATGGTATATTAATTTTTTTTCTAAAAATCATTCTTTTAAATCAAGGTTAAAATTGGTGCACAAAACAAATTTCATTTTCTGTATTTTTGTTCTTTATTATCTTTCTAGTTAAATAGTTTTATACATCCTAAAATTTTAAGATATAATCAATTCTAAATTTCTAGATAGTTATCGTTCAAAAACAACATTAACGATATTTAAGAACCTAAAGAATACATGTTTTTTAATTAAATATTTAGGGGAAGAAAAAGGTATTAATATTTAATTACTATTTGAAAAAGAACTTTTCACAAAAGTATACTAGAATCTTTCTATTAAAAAGCTACCCACTGTCTGTTTTCCGTAAAACAGACAGTCCGCAAACACCATATAAACAAGCAACTATAAGTTATCCACTAAAAAAAACAATTACAACACAATCAAAAAAGAGTTTGTTACGTAAAAAAAAACAACTTTACACCTTTTAAGAATTAATGAATTTAAACTGTTTTAACGCTCTAATTTTAGGGTAAAAAAAAACTATAAAAATTAGAAAAGAATAAGCAATATATATATATATATAACTAAAATACATAAAGGAATAAGCTTGCACCAAGATTAAATGAAGTACCTTTTTTAAGACGAAACCTCATCTTCTTTAAGCTTATTAATAAATTTTGAAGGACTGATACCAAGAACGCTTTTAAAACTTGCAGAAAATTTACTATGAGAAGAAAAACCACACTCTTCAGCTAAATAACTAATTTTATAATTTAAGTACTCTTTATCTGTTTTTAATTTCTCTTTAATATATTGTATTCTTAACTCATTAATATAATTAGTATAATCTGTATTTTTGTTATCCTTAAGATACCTTCTAAAATATTTAGAATTGATATTTAACAAGCCTAATAATTTAGGTAAAGACATATTCTTATCTAAAAACTCATCCGACTCCTCAAATTCTTTTAATTTGGCTTCAAGGTAATTCTCTGTCTTTCGAGAAATGGTGAAATCTGATGATTTACTACCAACATCAACAGGATCCTTCTGTCTAGTAGTACTTGTTTTTTTTCTGATAAAGTAAAAACCAAAAGCAGAAAACAATACTATAAACACTACTACATACATTATTGTACCGTTCGATTTATTTTTACCTGGGCGCTCTTGTAGTGAATTGTAAGCACTATTTATCATCAATCTTTTTTCTGCTGTATTTTTAGCTAACTGAGTATTATATTTAGTATTATACAACGTAAAACTATCTATTTCTTTAATTTGAGAGTAATACTCAGACACACTTTTAAATACACGTTGTTTTAAAGAACCATGATTACTATTTTTTGAAATAGAAAGCGATCTCTTTAAATAAACACCAGCACTATCTAAATTCTTAGATTCTAAAAATGCATTTCCTAAACTTTGATATATTAAAGAGGCCCATATGGTATTACCTGCTCCCGCTTCATTTATAAAAAAATTGGACTTAGAAAAATGAGATATAGCCTTATCAACATCACCTAAAAACAAATAAGAACGTCCTAACATCTCTTCCGCATTAGCCAATACAAAACATCTAGTCTGTGCATCTTCTTCTTTCTCAAACGTAAGCATTGCTAACTGTAGGTGTTCTATCGTTTTTTTATAATCTTTTTCTTCTAATGCAAACTCAGCTAATTCTTGATTGCACATAGCAACATAACTGACTACTTGTTTTTTATCAGAAAAAAGGCTACTAACTTTTATTCCTTCATTCAAAAAACTTTTCCCTTTATCTAAAAAGCCAATCATTCTATATTGTGTAGCCAAAAAACCATAATTTCTAGCGAGTAAAACATATTCTTTTGCATCTTTCGCTATCTCTGAAACCTCCAACGCCTTAATAATCGCTTCTCCTCTTTTTTCTTGTTTAGCTAAAATATCTGCAATAAGCATTAGCGATTTAATTTTTTGCTGTTTATTGGCAGAATATAAAGAAAGAGAATCTGCTAAGTGAATTGCTTTAATAGGATTTGCAGAAGAAATATTTACAGCAACCTGATAATAGATAGAGTCAAATTTTTTAGACTGATTCTCTATTTGAGAAAAAACAGAAAAAGGAATTAAGAATAGAAGTAAAAAACGCATTTATACTGAAAATTTTTAATTTTAGTATCTCTAAAAATGACTATAAGCAAGTAATAAAACTAATCAATAGGATACATTTTCATTTTAAAGTATAAAGGTAAAATAATTATTTAATTTGAAACACAAAACATCTTAAAACAAAAGGTAAAAACAAAAAAAGGATAACATTAATTTGCTATCCTTTTTTGTTTCTAAATTTCTTATTTCTTGGAATTTACCATCCAATTTATACCAAATTCATCTGTACACCTTCCATAAAAACCCCATTCCTTCTCTCCGAATCCGGTATGCGTAATTCCATTTTTAGATAAATCATTAAAAACGGACTCCGCTTCATCTTTGTCATTAAAATCAACACTCATATGAACCTGATTCCCTGAATTTATTGGCGTATCGGGAGCAGCATCATAAGCCATAAAACCCACACCCTTACCTTTTAACTCTGCATGCTGTAAATTTTTTCTATACGAAGAAGGAACATCTATTTTTTTATCTTCGTAAGTTGTCTTGTTTTCTATTTTTGCGTTAAATAATTCTCCATAAAAATTTAATGCTTCTTGACAATTTCCATTAAATGCTAAATATGATTGTACTTTCATTTTTATATATTTTTAAAGATTAATATTCTATTTCAATACAAAAATAAAATTTATGTAGAATCCCTTTTAACTTAGATGATATTTATATTAACGCTATCTGTTTAATAAACTTGAAACTAAAAGACTAAAAAAAGAGACACAAATATCAAAAGAACAACAACATTTAATACTTCGTCTACTCACAAACTATAAAAGAAATTTAAATAGTAACTTTGGATGTAATACATCATCTTTTGACAAACCGTGATTACATCTGCTAGAAAAGGTAGTATTCCCGTATTGGAAGAAAATAAATTTGATAACATAAAATTACAAATGAATAGCTACAACGTAAAATTAATAAAAGATACAGAAATAAATATTTCAGCAGATGGCAATAATCCAATTTGGAAAAAAGCAGATTCTTTAACCAATTTTACATCTCCTTGGAATGACAAACCTGTAAAGAAAATAGAATTGAGAGCCCTTCATACTTCAGAAAAAATATTCTTCCAATTTAAAGTAGAAGATCATCAGACACACATACATCCTTCTGGTGATAAAAATAAAAGCATAAATGATTCTGATAGAGTAGAATTATTTTTTAGAAGTAATACTTCTTTAGACCCATATTACTGTTTAGAAATAGATACTACAGGTAGAATTATGGATTTTAAAGCTCGTCCAAATAGAGAATTCGATTTTAATTGGAATTGGCCCACACAAGAAATAGCAGTTAAAACGTCAGTAAACAAAAATAACTTTATTGTAGAAATTGAAATTTCACTTCAATCTTTAAAAGATCTAAACTTGTTAAAAAATGGAGCTATAGAAACAGGAATTTATAGAGCAAAATACAACCAACAAGAAGACAATACATTTAAACCTACTTGGATTACTTGGATAAACCCAAACACAGAAACTCCTGATTTTCATACACCAACCTCATTTGGCGTATTATTGCTTGATAAGTAATCTTACAAAACCGACACAATTACCAACACAAAAAAAAAGCTAAAAATAAAAAACCCTTTTAATCAAATGATTAAAAGGGTTTGCAGTTGGCCTACAAGGACTCGAACCTTGAATGTCGGTACCAAAAACCGGTGTGTTACCAATTACACCATAGGCCAATACTGTAATGCGGGTGCAAATTTAAACCTTTATTTAGAATCTGCAAACATTTTTTTATTTTTTTTTACATTTAACAAACATTTAAGATGAAATTATCAGTTATAATACCAATCCCAAACTAATTTAATTCATATTTATTAGTAAATTCGCCACACATTATTAAAACGACTATGACATCAGCAAACTTTAAAAAATGGGACATCATCTTAGGATGGGCAACATTTGTAATTGCTTTAATTACATACTACCTTACACTAGAACCAACTGTGAGTGCCTGGGATTGTGGAGAGTACATTTCTACATCCGTTAAATTAGAAGTTGGACATCCACCGGGAGCGCCTTTATTTCAAATGTTAGGTGCATTTTTTGCAATGTTTACTACAGATATTACACATATTGCTAAAATGGTAAACTTTATGTCTGCATTAGCAAGTGCATTCACCATTTTGTTTATGTTTTGGACTATATCTAATTTAGCTCTAAAACTTGCTTTAAAAAATGGTGAAGGTTCAGAAGGTAAATACATAGCAATTTTAGGAAGTTCTGTAGTAGGAGCTTTGGCATACACTTTTTCAGATAGTTTTTGGTTTAGTGCCGTAGAAGGAGAAGTATACGCAATGTCATCTTTTTTAATGGCTTTATTATTCTGGTTAGGTTTAAAGTGGGAAAGCGAACTACACACAGCTAGAGGAAACAAATGGTTAATTTTAATCAGTTTTGTGGTAGGATTATCATTTGGAGTACATATTCTTTCTTTGTTGGTTATTCCGGCTATTGTAATGTTATATTTCTTTAAGACGTATAAAAACATCAACATAAAAACAACTGCTATTGCAACCGTAATTTCTGTTTTAGCGTTAATGTTTGTCTTTAAATTCTTATTTCCGTTTACATTAAAATTCTTTAGTGCTTCAGAGTTATTTTTTATCAATTCTATAGGAATGCCTTATAATTCTGGAAGTATTATTGCTGCAATTATTTTAATTATATTATTTTACTTAGGATTAAACTACACTCGTAAGAAAAATAAAATTCACACAAACACCTTAATCCTTTCTGTATTATTTATTATGATTGGTTTCTCTTCTTGGATGATGTTACCAATTAGAGCAAACGCAAACACCACAATTAACGAAAATAATCCTTCTAGTGCACGTGAATTATTAGCGTATTATGATCGTGAACAATATGGTGATGCTAATGTTTTTTATGACACGTATTACTCAAATTCTTACGACAGAGAGCAAGACGCAAAGAATCCTTACAAAGATGATAAGCCAAAATATGAAAAATTAAATGGTAAATACGAGATTGTAAATAACTACGAAGGAGTTGTACCAAACTGGTCTGACAAGCACAAAGGTTTTATACCAAGAATGGTAAACCCTGCTTCAGAAAAAATGTACAAATCTATTGCTGGAATTCCGCAAAACAGTAAACGTAGACCTACTTTTGCAGAGAATGTAAAGTTTATGATGAGCTATCAGTTTGGCTACATGTACGGACGTTATTTTATGTGGAATTTTGTTGGAAGGCAAAATGATATACAAGGAAACTTAGATATTTTTAACGGAAATTGGATTAGTGGAATTAATGCATTAGACGAAATGAGATTAGGTTCACAAAAGGATCTACCTTCTCAAACCTTAGAAAACAAAGGAAGAAACAAATACTACTTTTTACCGTTAATTTTAGGTATTATTGGTTTATTATATCAAATTAAATGGGATAAAGAAAACTTCTTTACACTCTTCTTATTCTTTGCGTTTACAGGATTTGCTATTATATTTTACACAAACCCTAAACCATTTGAACCTAGAGAAAGAGACTATGCCGTTGTAGGAAGTTTCTACATTTTTGCCATTTGGATTGGCTTTGGTGTACTTGCACTCTATGAATACTTTAAGAATTTTGGTAATAAAAAAACAATTGCCATTGCAGTTTCTTTGGTTTCTCTATTAGCAGTACCAACTTTAATGGCTTCTCAAAACTGGGATGATCATGATCGTTCTAACAGATACACAACACACTTAAACGCGAAGGCATATTTACAAAGTTGTGACGAAAACGCCATTATGTTTACCATTGGAGACAATGATACATTTCCACTTTGGTACATGCAAGAGGTAGAAGACTTTAGAACAGATGTAAAACTTGTAAACACTTCACTTTTTGCTACAGATTGGTACATAGACCAAATGAAAAGAGCTACCTATAAGGCAGCTCCTATTCCGTCTCAATTAGAACACGATCAATACAAATACGGAACTTTAGATGTTGCTTATTCTATGGATCACCCGCGTTTTAAAGACTCTGTGATGACTATTAAAAACTTTATGCGTTGGATTGCTTCAGATAGTGATGCAACTTATGTAGAAACAGAAAATGGGCTGAAAGAAAAGTTTTATCCGACTAATAAAATTAGACTTCCTGTTAATAAAGAAGCGGTCTTAAAAAGCGGAATTGTAGCACAAAAAGATGCTGATAAAATTTTACCATACATAGACATTACTATTGATGATAGAGCTTTGTTTAAGAACAGAATTTTAATGTTAGATATTCTTGCCAATAACAATTGGGAAAGACCAATTTACTTTACAGGTGGCGCAAATGCTCCAGAAGAGTACCTTTGGCTAAAAGATTACCTACAGTTAGATGGTTTGGCTTACAAGTTAGTACCTATTAAAACCCCTATGGCTAACAAGAGCTTGTTTGATATGGGTAGAATAGACACCGAAAAAATGTACACCAATGTTCAGAAATGGGATTGGAGAAATATTAACGATGGTAAAATTTATTTAGACGAACAAACCAAAAGAAATTCAATTTCTATGCGTAATAGCTTATTGCGTTTATCTGAAGCTTTCGCAAAAGAAGGAGACACAGCAAAAGCTTTAGAAATTTTAGATTTATCATTAGATAAAATGCCTATTAAAGACTTTGATCATTATAGTTTATCTATGGGATACCCAGAAGCTTATTACAATCTAAAAGACAGTAAAAAAGCTAGAGAAACTGCTAGAACATTGATTGATTTATTTAAAGAAAAATTAATTTGGTTAAGTACTTTCTCTATGGAAGATACTGAATTAATTTTTGATGACATTGATACTACGTTGTACATGTACAGAAACATTATTACACAAGTAGAACAAGGCGAAGTAGATAAAGAATATTTAGATGACTTACAAAACGAATTTATAAGCATTGTAAAACTATTTGATCATCTAATGCCAGATGAAGAATAACACCTTTTAAATGAAAAGTTATTTCCCCAGAACGCCACGTTTTATGATGAGATTTTTCTCTACATATACGTGGCGTTTTCTTTCTGATAAAAAAGAGATTTTTCTCACTTTTGATGATGGACCTACGCCAGAAATCACCGAGTTTGTTTTAACTGAATTAAGAAAACACCAAGCAAAAGCCACCTTTTTTTGTATTGGAAAAAACATACAAAATCATCCAGAAATATTCAGTAAACTTATTTCTGATGGTCATAGCATTGGCAACCATACCCAAAACCATTTAAAGGGCTGGAAAAGTGAAACCAACACCTATGTAAAAAATGCTTTAGAGTGCGAGCAAACAATTAAACAATTTAACACTTCAACAATTACACAGAAACTCTTTAGGCCTCCTTACGGAAAAATAAAAAAGAACCAAGCAAAACAACTAATTGAAAAAGGTTACAAAATTATTATGTGGAGTGTTTTATCTGCAGATTTTGACACCAAAATTTCTAATGAAAAGTGTTTAGAAAACGTTTTAAAAAATACTGAACCAGGAAGCATTATTGTTTTTCATGATAGCGTAAAAGCTTCTGAAAGAATGAAATATGCGCTACCTAAAGTATTAAAACATTTTTCTGATAAAGGATTTGTATTTAAGTCAATATAAAAAAAATAAATTGTTATTTCGAAATGAGCCTTTTCGGTGATTGAGAAATCTCATCGCATAGAAACACAAATTATGCGTCCTAATAGTATTCTCTTAGAAACTCGAAAAGACAAAAGTTAGCAAACAAAAAAATTCTAGCCATTATCGTAACGGCATCCTTTTTGTTTTTTTTTTAAACAAAAAGATATAGTGGAAAGCAGGAAATAGCTTCTAAAAATTAAAGATACTTGAGCACCAAACCAATTAAAGTATTTGCATCTTGAGCACCTGTTTGGCGCCATTTCATTTCGCCATTTTTATAAATCATAAAAGTAGGATTTCCTTTAACTAACAACGCTTCTGCAAGCGCTTCATTTTTAGCGATGTCAATCTTAATTACTTTAGCTTTATCACCTAAAACGGCAGCAACATCTCTTAAAGTATGTACGGTATTATCTACCTCGCTCCAATCTTTATAAAAGTCAATTAGAACAGGCTTTTCAGCACTTATTAAATCACCAAATTTTGCCATAATATAGATTTTTTAAGGGGGAAAAAACGTATAAATAATCACTTGTAACTTAACAAATATATAGAAAAGTAATTAAATGGTCTGAGGATCAGCCTTTTTTCAATTCTATCACTGTAATTTCTGGCCAAATACCTACTCTACCAGGAAATGCATGGTAACCAAAACCTCGGTTTACATTAATGTATCTACCATATTCTTCATACAAACCTGCCCATTGTTTGTAAACGTATTTAGAAGGACTCCATTTTAACCAACCCGGAATTTCGATTCCCATTTGCAAACCATGTGTATGCCCACTTAACGTAAGTTGATAGTTAAAAGGATCTTGTTTTACTTTGATTTCCCAATGGCTTGGATCGTGACTCATTAATATTTTAAAATCTTCTTGTTTTATGTTTGCCGATGCCCTTGCAAGGTCTCCCGCTTGGTTGAATCCTTTTCCCCAATTTTCTACGCCTAATAATGCAATTTTTTGTCCGTCTTTTTCTAAATAACGGTGCTCGTCTAGTAATAAATCGAACCCTATTTTCTGGTGAATATCTTTTACTTTTTGAAAATTATCTATTTTGTCTTGCGGATTATCCCAATCCATATAATCGCCATAATCATGATTACCAAGAATGGAATATTTACCGTCTTTTGCTTCTAACTTATCAAAAACATCCATCCAATCATCCATTTCATCTGCTTTATTATTTACAATATCACCTGTAAATAACATTATGTCCGATTTTTGCTGATTTATCAAATCTACACCATATTTAATTTTTTCTTTGTTGGTAAAACTCCCAGAATGAATGTCTGAGATTTGCGTAATGGTATAACCATCAAAAGCATCTGGTAAATCTTTAAAGCTTAGTTGGTATTTTAAAACTTTGTAATTGTATTTCCCTTGAATAATTCCGTAAATAAAAGCTGCAAAAGGAATTGCTGCCAAACCTAAAGCAATCTGCGAAATAAACTTTCTTCTACCTACAAGCTGTTTTGTTTCTCCGCTTGAAATTGCAGAAAATAATTTTAAAACCCAACGATATGCATCTTCTCCAAAAAGCAAGATGATAATAACCAATTTAGGAATAGAAATTGTTAGCAACAAACCCACGGCCATTTGAAACTGTGGCGTTTGCCCTACACTTCTAGAATATGTTAAGAAAGTGATGAAAAAATTAATGTATACCGCGATACTTATCAATAGAAAAGAATAACGAACTATTTTACTTTTAGAGACTGTTTTAAACGCTTGAAACGTATAAATTTCTACAAGCGTGATAACAATAGTTAATATGATTAAAGGAAAAACCCAACGTGGCATAAATAAATTTTAAAATGTTGGCAAAGGTAGGTTTTTAAGTTTCGATTGGATTTTAACGTCTTGTTAAAGTTTTGTACCTTTCTCGCATCTCAAAAAACACTATTTTTGAGGTCAAATTTTCATCAATTTAAACCACAAAACAAATATAATGTCAGATCAAAAAAGAGTTTTTTTAGTGGATGCTTTTGCATTAATTTTTAGAGGATATTATGCTTTTATAAAAAACCCAAGAATTAACAGCAAAGGTTTAGACACATCTGCAATTATGGGTTTTATGAACTCGCTTTTAGACGTGATAAAGCGTGAAAGACCAGATCATTTAGCGGTTTGTTTTGATAAAGGTGGAAGTGTAGACAGAGTAGAAATGTTTGAAGCTTATAAAGCCAACAGAGATGAAACACCAGAAGCGATTAAATTAGCTGTTCCTTACATACAAGAAATCTTAAAAGCCATGCACATTCCTATTATGGTAAAAGAAGGTTTTGAGGCAGATGATGTTATTGGAACACTTTCTAAACAAGCAGAAAAAGAAGGTTATAAAACCTATATGGTAACGCCAGATAAGGATTTTGCTCAGTTAGTTTCTGAGAATATTTTTATGTACAAACCTCGTTTTGGTGGTGGTTATGATATTTGGGGTGTTGATGAAGTTAAAGAAAAATTTGGTGTAGAAAACCCTGAGCAAGTCATCGATTTCTTAGGAATGATGGGAGATTCTGCAGATAATATCCCAGGTTTACCTGGAGTTGGAGAAAAAACCGCAAAGAAATTTTTAGCTGCTTACGGTTCTATGGAAAATCTTTTAGCAAATACGCACGAGCTAAAAGGAAAAATGAAAGAGAAAATAGAAGCAAACGGAGAATTAGGTTTGCTTTCTAAACAATTGGCAACAATAATGTTGGATGTTCCGGTAACTTTTGATGCCAAAGACTTTGAATTAGATCAGCCAGATAAGGACAAGGTAACAGAACTGTTTAACGAGTTAGAATTTAGAAATCTATTAACCAATTTCTTACGAACTTTTGCTGTAGAAAACGCTGAAAAAGCGAATTCTGCCGAAAATTCTATAGATGTCCCTTCGAGCGCAGTTGAGAAATCATCAACTAAAAAAGCAGCTCCAGTTCCTGAAGGTCAGTTTGATTTATTTGCAGCACCAGGAAGCGGAAGTGTTTCTGAAGAAGAAATTGCATCTGGTTTTAAATCGATAAAAGATACGAGTCATTTTTACCAACATATAGATTCGCCTTTTGCTAGAAAATTATTACTTAAAAAATTAATGGAACAAACTTCGGTTTGTTTTGATACAGAAACTACGGGTTTAAGAGCTTTGGAAGTGGAATTAATAGGAATTGCTTTTTCTTACGAAGTTGGTAAAGGATATTATGTTTCTTTCCCTGAAGATCAAGAGGAAACAAAAGCCATTTTAGAAGAATTTCGTCCGTTTTTTACATCCGATGGAATCGAAAAAATAGGTCATAATTTAAAGTATGATATAAAAGTGTTATCGAATTATGAAATGCCTGTAAAAGGGAAGTTATTTGATACCATGATTGCGCATTACTTAATCAATCCAGATATGCGCCACAATATGGATATGTTGGCAGAAACATACTTGAATTATCAACCGGTTTCTATTGTAGATTTGATTGGTAAAAAAGGGAAAAATCAGCTTTCTATGCGTGTTGTGCCGGTTGCAGATCAAACAGAATATGCGGTAGAAGATGCAGACATCACGTTTCAATTAAAACAACTTTTTACTGGTGAATTAGAAAGCGGAAATGTTAGCACTCTTTTTAATACTATTGAATTGCCTTTAGTTTCGGTTTTAACAGCCATGGAAATTGAAGGAATTAACATCGATATTGATTTCTTAAAAGAATTATCTGTTGCCTTAACGGATGACATCAACAGACTTGAAAAAAATATTTACGAACAAGCAGGTGAAGAATTTAATATTGCTTCACCAAAACAATTAGGAATTGTGTTGTTCGAGAAAATGGAATTAGTTAAAAAACCTAAGAAAACAAAAACAGGTCAGTATAAAACAGGCGAAGATATTTTATCATTCTTAGCAAAAGACCATAAAATTATTAGAGATATTCAAGAATATCGTCAGTATAAAAAATTACAAAGCACGTATGTAGATGCATTGCCAAATGAAGTGAATCCGAAAACAGGAAGAATTCATACGGAATATATGCAAGCGGTTGCTGCTACAGGAAGATTGAGTTCTAACAACCCGAATTTACAGAACATTCCTATTAGAACAGAAAGAGGAAAAGAAGTTAGAAAATCGTTTATTCCAAGAGATGAAAACTATGTATTATTAGCGGCGGATTATTCTCAAATAGAATTAAGAATTATTGCAGCTTTAAGTGAAGAAGAAAATATGATGGAAGCTTTTAAAAACGGCGAAGATATTCATGCTTCTACCGCTGCAAAAGTTTTTAACGTTCCGTTGGATGAAGTTACAAGAGAACAAAGAAGTAACGCTAAAACAGTCAATTTCGGAATTGTCTATGGAGTTTCTGCTTTCGGATTAAGTAATCAAACTGACTTATCTAGAAGTGAAGCTAAAGAATTAATTGACACCTATTATGCAACGTATCCGAAGTTAAAAGCATACATGTCTGCACAAGTAGATTTTGCTAGAGAACATGGATATGTAGAAACCATCTTAAACAGACGTCGATATTTAAAAGATATCAATTCTAGAAATGCCATGGTTAGATCTGGTGCAGAAAGAAATGCTGTAAATGCTCCTATACAAGGTTCTGCTGCAGACATTATAAAACTAGCCATGATTAACATTCATAATCGATTTGAAAAAGAAGGTTTTAAATCTAGAATGCTTTTACAAGTGCATGATGAATTGGTTTTTGACGCGCATAAAGACGAGTTAGAAATTATTAGACCTATTATAAAGTACGAAATGGAAAACGCTTTTAAAATGAGTGTTCCTTTAGATGTTGAAATGGGAATTGGAGAAAACTGGTTACAGGCACATTAAAAAACAAATCAATGAAATATTTAAGACTTTTAATCATCATTACGGTATTTGCTTCGTGTTCTAAAAACATCTATCAAATATCTAAGAACACCTATCATAAAAAAGCAAAACAATTAGGGAAATCTCTAGTTAAAATTGAGTCAGACACCATAGGAAACAGAACGACTAAGGTTATAGAATCTCAGAATTTTAATTTAAGAAAACCTAATTTAGTTGTTATACATCACACTGCCCAAGATAGTTGTATGCAAACCTATAAAACCTTTGCTTTAGAGCGCACACAAGTAAGCTCTCACTACGTAATTTGCGATGATGGAACCATTACACAAATGCTACACGACCTGGTTAGAGGTTGGCATGCAGGTAATGGAAGTTGGGGTAAAAACACCGACATAAACAGCTCCTCTATTGGTATTGAACTAGATAATAATGGTACAGAACCTTTTTCTTATGCTCAAATTAATAGTTTAACTTTCTTATTAGAAAAGCTGACGAAAAAATATAAAATACCTGCGCAAAATATTATTGGTCATTCGGATATTGCTCCTGGAAGAAAAACAGATCCGAGTGCATTATTTCCTTGGAAATCATTAGCAGAAAGTGGTTTTGGAATTTGGTATACTGAAGAGGATTTAAAGACCGTAACACTTCCGGTAGACTTTAATATTACTTTTGCTTTAAAATATATTGGCTACAATACAGACAATATTAAAAATGCTATTTATTCTTTTAAACTTCATTTTAACCCTAAGGAGTTATCTCATGAATTAACGGAAAAAGATAAAAAGATATTATTTTTAGTGATGAAGGAAATTTAAAATACTTTCAGCAATTATTCATTACACCTCACTTTCTACTATAACCTGTAGAAAAACTTATTAAAAACGATAAATGGAATTAGATTATATTGAAAACATAGACGGACATGATCAGAACATTGTTCGTTTATACAATTTTGACAAAGCAGAAGCAATTCTATTTAGAGACCTAATTGTAGATACCATTATTGATAAAAAACAAAAGTTAGATTTAGCTACCTTAGATTTTATAACGCCACGAAATTGCAATTTAATTTTCGGTTTATTTAAAACTGATGAAGGAATCTTAACCAAAGATAACGAAACTTTTTTTTGTATTTTAACCCTAGAAGGGTTTAGAAATATGGCAAGACTTTTGGAACCTTTTTGCAAAAAAGAGTCTAAAGGATATGAATATTTATATGAAATTGACAACCCTACAGATTTATTATTTTGCCCCACAGCTACTTTTGATGAGGAGTAAATTATTCAATAAAAATCAATAGACACGAAATACCGCCCCCTTTAAAAACATACAATATTCCTCCTTTTTAAATAACAAAAAACTCCACTGAATTTCGTAAATTAGTAGTCTGTAAAACAGGAACATTTTACAGTAATAAAGTAATAATTCAAGACAAAGTGACAAAAGAATGTTATGAAAAGAAAAATCGGAATTATTTACTCTTCTATAGACGGACAAACTAAAAAAATTTGTGAAGAACTAAATGCTCATTTCAAGAAAGAGCAAATAAAATCAGCACTATTTTCAATTGAGAATTTTAATGATAATTTATCGGAATTTGACACACTAATAATTGGAGCAAGTATTAGGTACGGAAAACACAACAAACAAGTTTATGATTTTATCTTAAAAAACAAAGAGTACCTTAAAGAAATAAAAACAGCCTTTTTCTCAGTTAATTTGGTAGCAAGAAAAGAAAATAAAAACAGCCCTTCTACAAATCCATATCTAATTAAATTTATAAAAGAGATAAACTGGACTCCTGATTTATTAGAAGTGTTTGCCGGTAAATTAGATTATAAATCATACTCTTTATTAGATAGAATTATGATTAAACTAATTATGAGATTAACTGATGGTCCTACAAAATCCAAAGAACCTATAGAGTTAACTGACTGGAAAAAAGTCAACGATTTTGGTATTAAAATAAGTCAAAATTATAAAGAGACGAAACACATCACCTTGTAAATTTAACAACAAGGCAATGCTCCAATCAATTAAAAAATTATTTCAATAATTCTGGCGTATTAAGAATCAATTCTATTTTTTTGATAATTACAGTAATTTGACTCAATTGTGCTTCAATATTTCTAAAATATAGACTGATATCTCTATTTACCCAACTTTCAGAAATTACTCTGGCCCCCAAACTAATTCTTAAGACTGCACTTTGTATATCGTCTTCAAACTTTACGTTTACTGCCTGCCCAATATGACATTTTTGTGCTGCAAGTCTTATAATTTCTAAAGAAGCTCCTTCAAATTTATTGGAAAGATCAGAATTCAAAAGCGCATAAAGTTTTTTCACTTTATCAACAGACAATGCTTCTTTATTTTTAAGGATGAAAAAAGGAAAAATAGTTCGAATATTTCTTATTCCAAATTCTTCGTCATTATTTGTATTTAAATTAGACTCATAACCATAAACAGGTTCTAAAAAAGTAGCTTCTTTTATAGAGTCTTCTACAAAATTACAAAACATTTCTATTCCCATATTTCTATATAAAATAGGTGTTTTATAATATCGTTCCATCTCTACAATTGCAGCATTCCAACGCATATAAGAACCATAATTAAATCCGTCCGATAATTCTTTAGAACAAAACCAATTAACTGGCCAATCAGAATGATTAAAATATTGCGTTAATCCTTTTGGCAACTTCTTTTTGGCATCATTAATTTGCAGACTTACACATTCCGGAAAAATTAATGCTCCAGAATACGGAGGTCCTGTAAAATATTTACTTCCGGTAATACTAACAATATAACCCTTGTTTAAATAGTTCTGAATATCTGTAGGATCTAATCTTAACTGTGCTGCATCAATAATTACTTGCAATGACAAATCTTTAAGAGCATCTATTTCTCGCATCATTTTTACACTAGGTGACTGATAACCTAATTTAGAATGATCCATCACGTGTAATACAACTTGTCTTCCTAATTTATGAGTTTCAGTAATTGCTGTAAAAACTTCAGAATCTAATTTTTCTGTTGATTTTAATGCTCCTTTTTCATCTCTAAACGGAATTTTAATAAGATCTACGTCTCTAAAACCTTCCATTTTATCACCTTTATTCACCGGAAAATTTAAAGCTGTATTATTTTCGAAATGACATCCTTTTAATGCAGCAGGAACTCCACTACCCGTTTCATCGGAAGCAACTAAAATATGTGTAATTTCTTTGTCTGTAACAATTTGACTAATAGCTGCTATTTGAAGTGATGAATCTGTACCTGAAGGAGAAAAAATTATTTCGCAAGCATCATTTAAAGTAAAAATTTTTCTCAAATTACTTTTTAATAATTCAGAAAATTCTATGGCACTCTCTTTAAATCCATTTTTTAAGCTATTCTTAATTAAAATACTTCTAGCTTTATCTGTTTTATCAAAAGCAAAATTAGAAACACTAGTTGCTGTAGAAGAGGCAAACGTAAAAGCTTCTGGTCTTGGAAAAGGCCTGCAACCATATTTATTTAATAAAGCTATTTCATCAATATTTAATCTATGGTCACCACCATCCATTAATAAATACTCTGTTGGTTTTGCAAGGTTATCAATAATAGGTTTCCAAGATTTTTCAAATACTTTACTCCCTGTATTTAATCCATGAAACGCTTCTAATTCTTCATGCTCTAATAAAGATTCAGCACTTAGACTGTCTTCATTTTTAATCAAATTAATTAAAAAATAATCAACATTTTCTAACTTTTCTTTATCCTCTTTAGGTAGCAACTTGTAAAAAATTCTAGTTACTTCTAAGGCAGCAATATTACATAAAGAAGTATCTTTTTTTTCACTTTCTAAGGCTTTATACCAAAGTTGCCATTCTATTCCGTATCGTAAATAAACCAATGCCAAAACTGGGTTTCTTAAATATAAAGCACCAATTATTATCGATTCATTCGGAACAATTTTAAAAACTTTTGGTACCGTATTAGAAGTAATAATATTAATGTTATTTATTTTTGGTACCGTATTAAATCTCTTTAAAACATGAACTAGATAATTAATATTTTCTTTTTCAAATAAAGAAGTTCTTTTATATTGATCTTCTATCGCTATATTATTTGTCATAAGTGCTTTATTTTAAACGTTTATTACAACGTCGCTTTCTCTAATGAGTATCTTTTACAGATTATTTAACCTGTAAATATTTAGTGTTTTTTCAGGTGCAAAACTCTGAAAAAAAAGGGTTAATTAATGAATTACTTTGTTAATTTTTTATTTATATAAACTGCAATACCACAGAACTGTTTCAGTTTTTAACTCTGCATTATTAAATCAATCACAAAAAGAGACTGTATAGGTTTTTAACCAGATATAATCAGCTTTTAAAATCATTAATTTTATACCGTTTCTTTAAAAAAATAAGCAGCTAGTTTCTTTTCAATAAAACTTGGAATTCTTTTCGGCAAACGAGACAGAAAATCTACAAAAACAACATCTGACTTAGCTTTACTTAGCAACTCCTTTTGTTCATTTGTTATTTCAAAATCAAAACTGAAACGAACTTTTGGCATTTCTTTAATAATTGTTTTTATAGTAATCAACTCATCAAAGTGAGCTGGTTTTCTGTATTTTATATCAAAAGAAACTACAGGTAACATTATTTGATTTTTCTCTAACTTGACTTCATCTAAACCCAATTTTCGCAATAATTCATTGCGTGCTTGATGACAATAGACTACATAATTGGCATGGTAAACATAGCCCATTTTATCGACTTCTCCATAACGAGGTCTTAATTGAAAAAGATTAGTTATCATAACAATTCTGCTCTGATTTTTTACCACTAAGTTGATTCCCCATCTGATGCTTTTTAGTCTTTAAATAATGTATAGATTACTAATGATGACATGCGTGTGCATGCTCTTTTTTATGTTTGTGACCATGACTTGCACAACTAACATCTGTATCAGAAATTTTACCTTCAACAAACTCTAAAATAACGTCTGCAGATTTACCAGAACAACCGCGTATTACGCCAATACCAGCAACCACTAACTTACTCATTGCACTATCACCAATATTACCCGCCAACATAAATGTTACACATTCCTTTACTAAAACACTAACAATATTAGATTTACAACCACACTTACCATCCGACTCTAACAATTTTAAGTCTAAAATTTCATTTGTATTAGAAAAAGTATAGATTTCATAAAACTTACATCTTCCAAAATGGTCTGCAATCTTGTTGTCTTTTGTTATTGGTATTGCTATTTTTTTCATAACGAATCATTTATTATCACTATTGTTCTCGTATTGTCTTTTTTACGTCTTCCTTTTCTAAAAGGTCTATTTTTTGGAGATTGATTGGCATCGGATTTAGTTTTTCTACATTCTCCTAATTTCATTCCTGTTTTTGGACCTAAACCTTGTGGACCATTGTTATCAAAATTTGGCATATTCTATTCATTTAGATTCACTAACTCATCTTTATCATTGGCAGGACAATCACCACATGTTGTAGGATTTGTAACACCATCAATTAATTTAAAACACGTTTTACATTTGTACCAATCTTTTTCAAATTCAAAGTTCCCTCCTTTAATAACAATCGACTTACCTTCCACAAAACCTTGTCCAATTTTTTTTAACGCACTGTTATAAATTCTAGTAAGCGTAGGTCTAGAAACCTCCATTTTTTCTGCCGCAGCATCTTGAGAAAGATTATCATAAATAACCAACTTTACAGCCTCATATTCTTCATACTGCATATCGACATGCTCCGTATCACAAAACCGAATTCCAAACGGCTTAAAACCCAGCATTTTTGGTGGATGATTTACTTTTCTTTTCTTGTGAGGTCTAGGCATCTCTTAAATTTTACACAAAATTAATGAACCTACGTTCATAACAAAATAAAAACAGCATTAATTATCAAAAAAAATTAGATCTTTATTTCTTATCAAACTAACTAAACCTATTTGTGCTATTTTATAATTAAATTTGCGGTCTATAAGAATAATCAATGAGCATCATTTCTAAAGACATACAAAAAGCCATACAATTATTAACCAATGAAGAATTGGTTGCCATACCTACGGAAACAGTTTATGGTTTAGCAGGGAATATTTTTAGCGAAAAAGCAATTAAAAGTATTTTTTTAACTAAAAAGCGTCCGTTTTTTAATCCGTTAATTGTACACATACCTTCTGTTGATGCCTTAGACGGAATTGTAACGCACATTCCTGAAAAAGCAAAGTTATTAGCAGATGCTTTTTGGCCAGGATCTATGACTTTGGTCTTAAAAAAGAACAAAAATATTCCTGATATTATTACTGCAGGCAAAGATACGGTTGCCGTTCGTGTACCTAATCACCAAGTAACTTTAGAGTTATTAAGACAATTACCATTTCCTTTAGCAGCACCAAGTGCAAATCCTTTTGGAAGCATAAGCCCTACAAAACCAGCACATGTAGAACGTTATTTTAAAGACGATATAAAAATGGTGCTGGATGGTGGAGCTTGTACAAACGGAATTGAATCTACCATTATTGGTTTTATAAATGACGAACCTATTATTTACAGATTAGGTGCTTTGGCATTAGAAGATATTGAAGCGGTTATTGGTAAAATTAGCATTAAAAACAAAGAAGAAGTAAGTCCGGATGCTCCAGGAATGTTGGCAAGACATTATGCACCTGCTACTCGTACTTTTTTGGTTGATGATATTGCGAATGAAGTTAAAAAGCATTTAGGTAAAAAAATTGGTGTATTACCTTTTAAAAATTCTTTGAATGATGTTTCTCTAACAGAAATTATATTATCAGAAAAAGGATCTTTGCACGAAGCTGCATCAAAATTATACGATTCTTTACACGAATTAGACCATCTAAAATTAGATGTAATTATTGCAGAAAGATTCCCTGAATTTGGTTTAGGAAAATCTATTAACGACCGTTTACAAAGAGCAACTTTTAGCCTTTAACTTGATATTTTTTTAATTTGACTTATTTTCAAAAATTTAAAGCAGATATTTCTGACATTAAACTTCCAGAAAAATTTACTTTTCCGTTTTATTATCAACCTCATAAATTGGCTATAATTGCCACAAATGAGTTGCAAGAATATTTAGAAAATCAGACAGATTTTAAACATAATTTTGGTCTTACGGAAATAGAAAACGAACTAGCAATTGGTAAAATGTTTGGTGTGTTGGTGGTTAAAAACAAACAAAATGAAATTGGTTATTTAGCTGCCTTTTCAGGAAAATTAGCTGATAAAAGTTTGCCTTTAAAATTTGTTCCTCCTGTTTTTAATATGAGAACAGAAGGAAGTTTTTATATAAAAGGTGAAAAAGAGATAGACCAAATAAACGCTCAATTATCTCTTTTAAAAAAAGATAGAAGTTATTTAAAACTAAAGAAAACGGTTCAGAAACTATCCAAAGAAATAGAAGAAGATTTAGTCCTAGAAAGAAAAAAACTGAAACTTCAGAAAAAAGATAGAAAGAGAAGAAAAACAAACGGACAAGCAACTTTAAATGAGAAAGATTTTAACAACCTCAACAAAGTATTAGTCCAAGAAAGTTTTAACGACCAATTTTATTACAAAGAATTAGTAGAATACTACGAAGATAAAATCGCAAAAAAAAGGACAGAATTAATTCTTTTTGAAGACAAAATTGCAGCATTAAAAAAAGATAGAAAAGAAAAATCAAATTATTTACAACAAACTCTTTTTAGTAAATACGCTTTCTTAAATCAAAAAAAAGAGCAACGTAATTTATTAGATATTTTCAACAATCCTGCAATAAAACCACCAGCTGGTTCAGGTGAATGTTCTGCTCCTAAATTACTACAACATGCTTTTTTAAACGACTATACTCCTATTTGTATGGCAGAATTTTGGTGGGGAATTTCGCCAAACTCAGCAATTAGAAAACACAAGAACTTTTATCCTGCCTGCCAAGGTAGATGTAAACCTATTTTAACACATATGTTAGATGGTATTACAATGGATGAAAATTTATTGTTAGAAAATTTAGCTGAAAAACAAGAATTAGAAATCATTTATGAAGATGATGTTTTATTGGTTGTAAATAAACCAACCGAGTTTTTATCTGTACCAGGAAAAGATATTTCCGACTCTGTGTACACTCGAATTAAAGAAAAATATCCAGACGCTACAGGGCCATTAATTGTACACCGATTAGACATGTCTACTTCTGGAATTTTATTATTGACCAAAACAAAAGAAGCTAATAAAGTATTACAAAGTCAGTTTATAAATAGAACAGTAAAAAAACGATACGTTGCTTTATTAGACGGAAACTTAACCGAAGAAAGCGGAAAAATAAAACTTCCTTTACGTGTAGATTTAGACGACAGACCCAAGCAATTAGTAGATTTTGTTCATGGAAAAAATGCAGAAACTGACTGGAAAATCATCCATAGAGAAAATGGAAAGACAAAAGTCCATTTTTACCCAATTACAGGACGAACACATCAATTAAGAGTTCATGCTGCTCATATAAACGGATTAAACACCCCAATTATTGGTGATGATTTATACGGTAACAAAGAAAACAGGTTGCATTTACATGCTGAATTTATAGAGTTTTCACATCCAACAACTCACAAGAGAATGAGCTTTACAGTGGCACCAGATTTTTAGAAAAACGAAAATCCGATCCCTAAAGAAACACTGTCTAATCTATTATTTTCGAAACCAATGATTCCTTTTCTATGAAAATCTAAACGAACTATTGTGTTCCATCTTTCTTCCCCTGCAACCTGAGTACCTAATCCTATTCGGTAATAATTTCCGTCAGGATAATTACTAGATGGACGCCACATTTTTCCGTAACTCACTTCTGTAAAAAAATTATCTCCTTCATCTTCGGTTATATTATATTTTAAACTCACGTAAGTTGGAAAAGCACTTACGGCATAATTCCAATGATAATCGAAACCACCATTTACACTTATAGCAACTCTTTTTTTAATTTCATACCCAAAGCCCATTCTAAAAAAAATTGCCGAAGGAATTAAAAATGTTTCACCATCATCTGGATCTAACGTATAATGTTCATTAACTGCAAAAGTTAAATTTGCTGAACCTGTAAAAAAAGGTTTTCCAAGTTTTTCTTGTGATAGTAAAGTTTGAATCGTACAAAAAAATAGGAGTAAAAGTAGTATTTTTTTCATTGCATCATATTGGGTACCAAAACTTAAGCAATAACTATTCCATTGCCTATATTCTTGTTAATATTTAATCCTTTAGTATTTTTAAAAATATATTTCTATCAATTTCTTGGGCTCCTAAACTCGCTAAATGATCATTATACATTTGGCAATCTATTAAAGTATACTCTTTCTTTTCAGCTAGATGAATAAATGCCAATTTAGAAGCATTAGAAACTTTACTATACATACTTTCTCCACAGAAAATATTGTTGATCTCTAAACCGTATAAACCACCCACTAATTGATTGTCTTGCCAAACCTCTAAAGATTTTGCAATACCTTTATTATGTAAATTAATGTAAGCCTGCTCCATATCATCAGTAATCCAAGTACCAAAACCATCACTTCTTTCAATGTTTTTACAATGGTAGATTACTTCTCTAAACGCTTTATTTTCTGTGATGGTAAACTCACCTTTATTAATGATTTTTCGCATCGATTTAGAAACTTTAATTTCACCGGGAAACAACACCATTCTTTCCAACGGACAATACCAAACAATAGGTTCTCCTTCTGAAAACCAAGGAAAAATTCCATTTTTGTAGGCACAAATTAACCGTTCATCAGATAAATCTCCACCTAAAGCGATAATTCCATCATTAGTAGTAAATTCATAGGGCGGAAATTCAATTTTATCTGTAAGCCAAATCATAGAAATTTATTTGTTGCTAAATTAAGGAATTCATAAAAGAGTAGGAATATAAATTATTGTTCACTTTATAAAAATTAAGTCCTTATTTTTGTACTCTGTTTAAAGAAAAAGAGAAATCTAAAAATGGCAAAAAAAACAAAACAAAAAACAAAAACGCATAGAGCTAAATTGATGCACTCTTATTTCCATAGAACAGGGTTCTATATGTTTATATGGGAGAGTTTAAAGAAAGCTTTCTGGCCAATTGTAATTGTTGTTGCATGTTTATTTCTTTTTAACGAATATGTATACAACATTAATGATGGATTACATCATTTTACAGAAACAGTTTCTAGACTTACAGTTTTAATATTCTTCTTTGTTTCTGAAACCTTGTTAGGCTTGGTACCTCCAGAAATATTTATTGCGTGGTCTAAAAAAACACCAGACCCAATATTAAACTTAGCAATTTTAGCTACTTTATCATATTCTGGTGGTTTAGTTTCTTACTTTATAGGTAAAACTGCATTAAGAATTAAATCTGTTAAAGAATATTTAGAAGTAAAAATGGCTAAGAATTTAAAAAACACTCGAAAATGGGGTGGTATTTTAATTCTAGTAGGTGCTTTGTTTCCATTACCCTTTTCTATTGCTTGTATTGCTGCAGGAATGATAAAATACCCATTTAATAAAGTTATCTTTTTTGGTTTATTTCGTTTTATTAGATTTGCAATATATGCTTGGGCAATTTTTCAGGTTGTAGATTAAATTCAGATTAAAATAATTATATTAGTATTATGGGATTAACAAATAATGACATTTTAAAAAAACTACGTGTAGCTCATAAATTACGAGATACAGATATTGTAGAGATTTGTGCTTTGGTAGATTTTAAAGTAAGTAAAGCAGAACTAGGTGCCTTATTTAGAAGTGAAGAACACCCAAAATATGTAGAATGTCAAGATCAAATATTACGTAATTTCTTAAACGGATTGGTTGTTCATTTACGTGGACCAATGCCTAAAAAAGGTGAGAAGAAATAAGTTTTTATTTTTTTGATGTTTAGATTGTTTGGCTTTTAGACACAAGAAACAAGGCTAACAAAAAAATAAACAAACCTTTATAAAATATAAAAGAGAGATTTCAATAATGAAATCTCTCTTTTTATTTGTCTTGATTCTTAATGCTAAAAATCTTGATGCTATTTAAAACGGTAAATCGTCTGGCTCTTCATCTGTAACTTTAGATGCTGGCTGAAATTGATCTACTGGAGGCAAATTACCACCACCTGCAGCTGCTTGAGATAAATTCTCTATTCTCCACCCAACTATTGAGTTAAAATATTTAGCTTCACCTTGTGGGTTAATCCACTCTCTACCTCTTAAATTGATAGATACTTTTACATCTTGCCCAACTTTGTAATTGTTTAATAAATCAGTTTTATCTTGTTGAAACTCGATATTAATCATTTGCGGATATTGATCATCTGTTGTAACCACTAATTCTCTTTTTTGAAATCCGTTTGATCCAAATGTTTGAACGTCTCCAATTAATTTTACTTTACCAATAACTTCCATAATTTCTAATTTAATAAAAGTACTTTCCAAGCACTTTCTACATCATTCTTTTTTAAATACTCTTGGGCAAATGTATGTTTTTTTGTGGTTTCTAGTCCAATAAACTCTAAATGATCTTTCTTAAAGTTATTAACATCTGCTTCTGTTGGCAATTGTTCTACATTACCTAACATGCCTAAATTATTCCCCGTTAACACCGTACTATTTCTTATTTCTAAAGGTATTTTGTCAACTCCAATACCTAAAGTACTTACTGGTTTTGGTATCTCAAAAAAACCATCTTTAGCCCTAGTATAAAAATTACCACCAGCTCTTGCTACCAAGTCTATTTTATGCTGATCTATGCTTCCGTCATCTCCTAAAACGTCTTCAGCAATATGTACTTTAACCACCTCGCAAACTATTAAATTTCCAGCCCCACCTTCATCACCAGTAAGAATAACATCATTTACTTTGCATTCTAATTGCACTGGAGATTCTGCTACTCTAAATGGTTTTATAAGATCTGAAAGCAACATGGTAAACCCAGCTTTTTCAAATTCATTTACCCCTTGCGGATATTCTGTACTACTTAAAGACATTTGCTGTACCATGGCATAATTCACCACATTTATAACCACTTCTTTAGTAGACAAGACATTATCTAACGTGTGTTTTGTAGTATTATCTTTTACTCTTCTGGCAGGCGAAAAAACTAATATAGGCGGATTTGCTCCAAAAATATTAAAAAAACTAAAAGGAGATAAATTCGGGTTTCCATCTGCATCAACCGTACTTGCAAAAGCAATAGGTCTTGGCGCAATGGCGCCTAATAAATAACCATGTAATTTTTGGGTAGAAATCTCTTTTGGATTGATGGATAGCATACTTATAAATTTTACTAAATGCCATTTAGAGCACAACTAAAAAGTTTAACGAAATTATATATCTTCGTTTTATACTTTTATCAGAATAAAATTTTGAAAAAAAGTAAAAATGCTAACTGGCAAATATTATTTGCATTGTAAAGATACTATCTAATCTTTAAATGAGTTATACAGAGGAAACCTTATATTTGTTTTGATGAACATCTTTTCTAATACCCTTTTATTTAAACGAATTACCATTCTTGTTTCGTTTATTATTGTTTCTTTAATTTTATGGAACACCTATACTTTCTTTCAGAAATTTAAACATGAAGAGCGTATAAAAATGGAAATTTTAGCAACTGCCCAAAAAGAAATTGCTAGCGATACCAACTTAGATGCCAATGTAGATTTACCCTTAAAAATTATTGAGAATAACAATAATATTCCTATGATTTTGGTGAATGATAAAGGAGAAATAGAATATTTTCAGAACCTTGATTCCGTAAAAGCTTTAAACCCTAAATATCTAGAAAAACAGCTGCTAGAAATGAAGGCAGAAAACCTACCAATAGAGGTTAGCTATAAAGGAAAAAATAAACAGTTTATTTATTATCGGAATTCAGATTTACTAAACAGATTAACCTATTATCCTATTGCGTTAATTTTAATTTTATTTCTATTTTTGAGTGTTATTTATATGTTTTACAGCTCTAATAAAGTTGCAGAAACCAATAAACTTTGGACTGGTATGGCTAAGGAAACGGCACATCAAATTGGTACACCTTTGTCTTCTCTTTTAGGATGGATTGCCATTTTAAAAATGGAAAAAGTAGATGACAAATATGTAGAAGAAATAGAAAAAGATGTTAGTAGATTAAATACCATTGCCAATCGTTTTTCTAAAATTGGTTCTACGCCAGAGCTTGAAAAAGAAAATGTAGTTGCCATAACAAAACAAGCTTTCGATTACCTAGAATCTAGAAGTTCTAAACAAATTTCTTTCTCTTTTACAACTTCAGATACAGAGATTTACACCAATTTAAATACAGAGTTGTTTGGTTGGGTTATAGAAAACCTTATTAAAAATGCTATTGACGCCATGTTAGGCAAAGGCCTACTAGACCTAAACATAGAAAACACACCTAAAAAAGTAAAAATTACAATTTCAGACACCGGAAAAGGAATGTCAAAAAAACTATTTAGACAGATTTTTAAACCGGGTTTTACGACCAAAAAACGTGGTTGGGGCTTAGGTTTGTCGCTATCTAAACGTATTGTTTCTGATTATCACAAAGGAAAAATATTTGTGCAAAAATCTGAAATAGGAAAAGGAACTACTTTTGAGATTCTGTTAGATAAAGTGTAGTTTTTTTAAAACAACACACAAATACCTTTCATAAAACGAGAAAAAGCTTTAAAACACTACACACAGCTACTATTACTCTTTTTTATCAAAAAAAAAATACCGTTTAAAGAAAGTAACTTGCAATTCGTCTAACCTACAAAACGAATCAAATAATAATATCCTAATTTTAAAGAATCTTCTATAAATTTGTATCGCAACAGATTAACTTATAACACTTTGCACATTGTTATACAAATTTTAAAAGACTTATAAAATGAAACATAATTTACATAAAATATTTATCTGTATAGTTTTATTAACCATAACACAAGTTGGTTATAGTCAATTAAGTGACTTACACTTCCTTCCGCCATTAAAACAGGATGCTAATAACCAAGCTATTCAGCAACAAACCATCTATTTATCTACACCAGAAACTTCAAGTTTTAATGTAAAGATCTATAAAGGAACTAGTACTACAGCAGTTGCTACTTTATCTCTATCAAAAACAACTCCAAAAACATACAACCCAGGTAACGGAGACAACAATATAACTTTAGTAACCAACGCAAACACAGGTATCGTATTATCTAATAGCGGGTTACGTTTCGAATCTGAAAATGGTGAAAAATTTTATGTAAACTATAGAGGTAGATCTGCTTCACAAGCAGCTTCAATTACCTCTAAAGGTAGAGCAGCCTTAGGTCAGAAATTTAAATGGGGGGGCGCTCCTATTGAAGCGAATCACAAAACAATGAGTGCTACATTAGGTGTAATGGCTACTGAAGACAATACCTCGATAACAATAAGTGGTTATAATACAGAGTGTAAATTTAGAGCTACAAGTACTGTTGATGGTATTACTGACAACACTATAAATATTACATTAAATAAAGGACAGTCTTATGTTCTTGAAGCTGCAAAAGATGCTACTACAGCCAATATAGACGGATGGATTGGCGCTTCTATTGTGTCTGATAAAGATATTGCTATTAGTAACGGAATGTTAAATTTTGGTGTAAACCCTAATAGTGCTGCTAGAGATGCTGGTGCAGACCAGCCTGTACCTGAAGACAAATTAGGAAAAGAATACGTTTTTGTACGTGGTAACGGAGGTTCAAGCAATGAGTTTGTGATTATCATAGGAACCCAAGCAAACACAGAAATCTATGTAAATGACGAAACCACTCCTTATGCTACAATTGGTGTAGGAGAATATGCAGAAATACCATCTTCTAAATATTCTGGGACTTCAAGTGGTGAAAATATGTTTGTTTCATCAACAAAAGACGTTTATGCATATCAAGTTCTTTCAGGAGATACATCTATTATAACGGTAAGTTTAAATTTCGTTGCTCCCGTAAACTGTTTATTGCCTGACACAATGGATCAAATTTCTAATATTGAAGATATTTCTGGAATTACAGCTTCTGGAGGTTTATATATTATAGCATCAACTACAACACCAAACTCAGCTATTGAAGTCTATAACGGTGCTGACGGTACTACTCAAATTAATTTACCTACAGAAAAAACTGTTGCAGGTTCATCTGACTGGAAAACGTTTTATATTACAGGTCTTACAGGAAATGTATCTGTAAAGTCTACAGGTCCAATAGCTGTTGGGTTTTTAGGTTTTAATGGAGCTAGAGGTATTGCTGGTTATTTTTCTGGTTTTGATACCGTACCTGTTACTGAATTAGCTATAACCGGTGGAGGCTGTTTGCCAGATGGAACCATTGAGGTAGTAACTAAAAATTTTGAAACCTATCAATGGTATGACAATGGTGTTTTAGTACCTGGTGAAAACGGACCTACATATACCCCAACAACATCTGGAGATTATTACGTACGTGTTTCTAAAGGAGGTTGTACCTATGATTCTCAACCAATTTCTGCTTATTATTGTAACCCAGATATCATTATTAACAAAACTGCTGATAAGACTGAAGTTATGGAAGGAGAAAACATTACTTTTAAAATTATAGTAGAAAGTAAAGGTGTTAATCCTGTTACAAATATTAACATTTCAGATGTAATGCCTAATGGCTTAACAGTTGTTAGTGCAAGCCCAAGTACTGGTTCCTGGACAGCTCCTAATTGGACATTAGGAAATCTTACAAGTGGCCAAGTTGAAGCAATTACAATTATCGCAAAAGTAGATCCAATGACAGGAATTAACTCAATTGCCGCTACAACAAATACAGCCACAAATACGCAAGATCAAACAGACAATAATATCACCAGTGATGCTCCTTCTGTTTCTTTTAACATCTTAAGAGATTATGATGGAGATCTTATAGCAGATATATATGATATTGATGATGATAACGATGGTGTTTTAGACACTACTGAAGGAAATAACGACACCGATAACGATGGTATACCAAATCAATTAGATTTAGATTCTGATGGTGATGGTTGTCCAGATACTATTGAAGCTAGTGTACCTGCGGTATTAGAAAGTGCAAACGTAATTAATAATACCACTACAAATACTGCAGATGCTGTAATAAACATTTCAAATAACCCTGTTGGAGACAATGGATTAGCGGCTAGCTTAGAAACTAATGATAATACTACAACCTTTATAAACTATACATCAACCTACAATACATATGCGTTAGATAAAAATACAAATGTATGTGGAGTGGCTATGATTACACAAATATATCAAACAAACACAGAACGTTGGATAGAAATTACCAACAAGCATGCTGCAAATATTGTTGCACCAAATGCAGCTATTATTGCACTCTTTAAAAACACCTCTGGAGATCAAACAGATAATACGCCAAATGCTTTTGTCTCTAACACAAATGCTATTAACCCGGGTGAATCTCTATTAATATCTGCAGGAACTGTTTCTAACAAGCTTTCTACAGCTTCTGAAATAGTTGATACAAATGTTACAGATTTTGATGATGCCAATGATATTATAGCCTTAACTAGAATATCTAATACGAATGCTTGGGCATCAAGGATTGATGTGATAGCATCTATAGAAAACAATACAAGCTATGTGCGTATTGATGAAGTTTTTGCACCAAATAAAACTGCAGATACAACAGAATGGGTTGCTTTTATAGACGATGACATTATTACCTATTCAGATGACGCAAATGATAATGCTATAGAACGTCATGCACATGATCCTTTATTATCTGAAATAGCTACAGCTAATGATGAAGCCAATATAAAACCAGGTTTACATAGATTTCTATTTACAGACAGAACTACCGTATTAGGTAGTAGTGTTTGGACAAACGGATACCCAGATAGATCTAGAAATGTAAAGGTTTCTGAAGATTATAATCATACAGGTAAGTTAAGTGCTAGAAAATTAGAAGTTAAAGAAAGTAGTATTTTTACAATTACAGATAACCTATTAGTAGTTACAAATGAAATAATTATTAAAGATACAAACGATGAAATACGCTTAATTAGTTCAGACAATACTAATAAGGCACAGTTAATTCAAACGCATAAAACAGCATCTAAAGTTACTGGAAACGGTAAATTATTAGTAGACCAAAACTCTACAGTACCAAGTAAGTACAGATACAATTATTTAAGCTCTCCTGTACATACTCTTAATGCTACAACATTTACTATAGAAGATGTTTTAAAAGACGGCACAATACCAACCTCTGCAACTTCTACAATTACAGACATTAACTTTGTGAGTGGTTATGATGGTAATACCACATCTCCTATTTCTATAGCAGATCATTGGATATACACATATGCAACAGGATCTAATGGAAGATCTGGTTGGTCTCATAAATACAAAAGTGAAACAATTTCACAAACCGATGGATTTACTTTTAAAGGTCCTGGTGCTGCACAAAATTATACTTTTGTTGGTACTCCTAAAGACGGAGAATTAACAACTACTATTAATGCAGGAGACTCTTATTTAGTAGGAAACCCGTATGCATCTGCAATGAGTAGTAAAAAGTTTATTCAAGATAATTTAGACGTTACGAACGGTAGTTTATATTTTTGGGAACATGTAGGAGAAGAAAGCTCTAGTAATGGTTCTGAAGGACATAATTATGGTGGATACGTTGGTGGATATGCTGTTAGAAACTTATCTGGAGGCGTTGCTGCAAACAGTGTAGTTGACAATAATAACAGTAATAATGGCACACCTACTTTAGGTAGTGGATCTTATACAGAGCCAAAAGCCTTTATAGCAATCGGTCAAGGTTTTTTTATACAAGGAGATGATGTACTTTCTGGACCTATTGTTTTTAACAACAGCCAAAGGGAATATGTACAAGAAGGAGCAAATTCTTATTTCTTTAAAAGTGAAAATAAAAAATCTGCTGCTAAAACAAGCCTTACAAATACATTACCAATTATTAAATTAGGAATGAGTTATACAAATGATAATAACTTTAATCTACATAGACAATTAGCCATTTCATTTAAAGACAATAACTCTTTTGATTTTGATAAAGGATATGACACAGAAATTTATGATGTAGGAACTACTGATATCTATTGGAAGTTTCCAAACTCTGATGAAAAATATGTAATTACTGGTGTACAAAGTATTTCTGAAGAACTAGAAATCCCTTTAGAGTTGGTTATTTCTAAGAACGGACAAGTAACAATTAGCATTGATGAATGGAATGCGATTGACAGAAACGTTTATATTATAGATAAATTAACAAGCACCTCTTATTTACTTAATGATGAAAGTATTGTTTTAACACTTGCAAAAGGAACCTACACAGACCGCTTTGTACTTGCTTTTTCTGAAACTACTAAAAGCCAAGTATTAGGGATAGAAGATGCAATTTTAGAGAACAACGTTTCTATTTACTTAGATAATAACTCCAAAGAATTGGTAATTGATAACAACAGTAATTTAGAATTAAAAAAGGTAACTTTATTTAATTTATTAGGTCAGAAAGCGGCTGAATGGAATACTATTGAAACCAATACAATCCAAAATAGATTGAAAATTAATACTATTTCTGAATCTATTTATATTGTAAATATTGCTACAGAAAAAGGGAATATTAGTAAAAAGATATTAGTAAAATAAATTTTCTATAAAATATTTTTGATTGAATATTTAAAACCACGTTTTCATAAAAGAAAACGTGGTTTTTTTTTATAAAAATATTATAATGTGAATTATAAAAAAAGACATTTAAAAACCTCTTTTTTACCCCCTTTTTTATTTTATTCAAATTTTGATAAAATACTTGCAGCTAAAGCAACAAATTCATCATTTGTTAATTTTACTTTTTGGCTAAATTCCATATCTTCCATTGCGTTTGTTGGTACTAAATGTACGTGTACATGTGGCACTTCTAAACCAATAACACTCATACAGAATCTTTTACATGAAACTGCTTTTTCTAAGGCTTCTGCAACTCGGTAAGAAAAATCCATAAGGCTTAAATAATCTTCTTTAGATAAATCGAATAATTTGTTTTCTTCCTTTTTTGGAACTACCAAAGTATGACCTTTGGCATTTGGATTGATATCTAAAAAAGCAATATAATTATCGTCTTCTATAGCTCTTTTAAAATAAAGCGCTATCCTCATATAAAAGAAGTAACTAACTGTATATCTACCTTATAAAGTAAAATCAATTAATAATATTCTAAAGTATTTAAGCCTTTATCTTACAACAACTTATATTATTATTATTATATTAGCATTATTATAAAATAAAACACTCTAAATCCCCCCAAAATGAGAGAAAGTTTACATAAAATAGTTATCAGTATTATTTTATTAACCATAACACAGGTTGGTTATAGCCAATTAAGCGATTTACACTACCTACCGCCATTAAAACAGTCTGCTAATAACGCAGCAATTGAGGAACAAACCATCTATTTATCTACACCAGAAATTTCTAGTTTCGATGTAAAAATATATAGAGGTACTAATACTACAGAACTTGCTACTTTATCACTATCAAAATCTACCCCACAAACCTATTCTCCAGCCTCAGGAGACAATGATATAACCCTAGTAAGTGATGCACACACAGGAATCGTGTTATCTGATGGAGGCTTACGTTTTGAATCTGCAAGCGGAGAAAAATTTTATGTGAATTACAGAGGAAAATCTACGAACCAAGCAGCTTCAATTACCTCTAAAGGTAGAGCTGCTTTAGGTCAAAAATTTAAATGGGGAGGCGCACCAATTGAATCCAGCCATAGTACTGTTAATGCAACATTAGGTATTATGGCTACAGAAGACAATACCTCGATAACAATAAGTGGTTATGATACAGCTTGTAGGTTTAGGTCTCCAACTGCAATAGACGGCATTAATTCTAGCACTATAAATATTACTTTAAATAAAGGGCAATCTTATGTACTTGAAGCAGCTAAAGACGGTGCCGCAGCCAACATTGATGGTTGGATTGGTGCATCTATTGTATCTGATAAAGACATAGCCATCAGTAACGGAATGTTAAATTTTGGTGTCACTAATAGAGGAGCTAGAGATGCTGGTGCCGACCAACCTGTACCAGAAGATAAATTAGGTAAAGAATATATTTTTGTGCGTGGTAATGGAGGATCCACTAATGAGTTTGTGATCATTATAGGAACGCAAGCAAATACAGAGATTTATGTAAATGATGAGACTTCGCCTTTTGCTACAATTGGTGTTGGAGAGTATGCCGAAGTACCCTCTTCTAAATATTCTGGTACCACTGCAGGTAAAAACATGCACATAGCAACTACAAAAAACGTATATGCCTATCAAGTTATTTCCGGAGCCGATCATCCTAATACAGTAGGTTTAAATTTCGTAGCCCCAGTAAACTGTTTATTACCAGATACCATGGATCACATTTCTAATATAGAAGATATTGCTGGACTTACAGCATCCGGAGGTTTATTTATTATAGCATCAACTACAACAGCAAACTCAGCTATTGAGGTTTATGCCGATGCTACTCAAATTATTCTACCCCCAGAAGAAACTGTTTCAGGTACTACCGAATGGAAAACATTTTATATTACAGGACTTACAGGAGACGTTTCTGTAAATTCTACAGGCCCCATAGCTGTTGGGTTTATAGGCTTTAATAATGCTAGAGGAATTGCCGGGTATTTTTCTGGATTTGACACTGTACCTGTTACAGAATTAGCTGTTACAGGTGGAGGTTGTTTACCAGGCGGTACTATTGAAGTCGTTACTAAAAATTTTGAATCTTACCAATGGTATGATAATGGTGTTTTAGTACCAGGAGCAACAGACCATACATACACCCCTACAACATCTGGAGATTATTATGTACGTGTTACTAAAGGAGGTTGTTCATATGATTCTCAGCCAATATCTGCTTACTATTGTAACCCAGATATTGTGGTAACCAAAACTGCCGACAAAACCGAAATTCTAGAAGAAGAAACCATTACTTTTAAAATTACAGTAGAAAGTAAAGGTGTAAATGCGGCTACAAATGTTAATATCTCAGATGTTATTCCTAATGGTTTAACAATTACTAGCGTAAGTACAAGTATAGGTTCTTGGACAGCTCCTAATTGGACTGTAGGAGACCTTATAAGCGGACAAGTAGAAACCATTACAATTGTAGCAAAAGCAGATGCAATGACAGGTATTAGCACTACTTCTGCTAAAGTAAACACAGCTACAAATACACAAGATCAAGTAGATGATAATACCACTACAGATTCACCTTCTGTTTCTTTTAATATTTTAAGAGATTATGATGGAGATGGCATCGCAGATATTTATGATATTGATGATGATAATGATGGTATTTTAGATGTTGATGAAACAGGAACAGGCGGATTAAATCCATTAGCAGATGATGACAGTGATGGTGTACCTGCTTATTTAGATGACGATGATGCTAATGCAGCTATTGGAGATGATGATACTGAAGTACAATCCATTTTTGACCAAGATAATGATGGTATACCAAACCATTTAGATTTAGATTCTGATGGAGACGGTTGCCCAGATGCAATAGAAGCAAATGTGCCAACTACATTTAAAGAAGCGCCTGTAAGTAATTTAGATACAGATAATACAACAACCATAATAACCAATATAGCAAATGCAGTTATAGATACTACACAAGACCTAGTTGGTGCCAATGGATTAGCAAATAGCTTAGAAGATGTAGACACAGATGCAGCAGCTATTAATTACACATCAACATACACTAATTATGCTTTAGACACAGCATTAAAAGCATGTGGTACATCAATGATAACACAAGTATATACTACAGGTACAGAGCATTGGGTAGAAATTACAAACATAGACCCAACAAATATTGTTGGTATAAATGCAGCAACATTAGCATTATTTAAAGACGGATCTGACCCAACAACAGCAACATCTCCTGTAATTTTTGCCAATACAACAACTATTCAACCAGGTGCTTCTATTTTAATTACTAATGATCTTAATAATGCTTCATTAAGTAATGCTAACGTTACGCCTATTACTAATGCAAACGTAATAGATTTCTCTGATGCAGATGATGTATTAGTACTAACAAAAGGTACCGCAAATTATGCTTGGAACAGAAGAGTAGATGTTGTAAGTGCTATTGCAGACAATACAAGTTACGTGCGTATAGATGAAATTTTAGTACCAAACACAACTTATACAGAAGATGAATGGGTTGCTTTTATAGATGATACTATTATTACGTATTCAAATGCAGCAAATGATAATGCCATAGAACGTCATGCACATGCGCCACTTTTATCTGAAATTGCTAATGCAGATGACGCCGCTAATATAAGACCTGGTTTGCATAACTTTGGACGTACTAGAAGATCAAATACTGCTTGGTCTAGCGGATACCCTGACAGATCTAGAAAGGTCCAAATTTTTAAAGACTTTAGTACTTCTGATAAATTAAGCGCAAGAAAACTAGAAGTTAGAAACAGTATACTTAGTATTACAGACAATTTACTAGTAGTTACTGATGAGGTTGAAATTACAAATACTACCGATCAAATACGATTAATTAGCTCTGATGACACCAACAAATCGCAACTAATACAAACCCACGAAACAACAGCCAAAGTAACTGGTGATGGAAAATTATTAGTAGATCAAAATTCTACCGTACCAAGTAAATACAGATATAACTATTTAAGTTCTCCGGTAAATACAATTGGAGAAACCAATTTTACGGTTTCTAGTGTTTTAAAAGATGGTACAAACCCATTAGACGCAACCTCTACTATTGGTAATGGAAGTGACGATATAGCTAAAGAGATTACTTTTGTAGCAGGTTATGATGGTGACTATACAAAATCACCCATAGAAATTGCTGAATATTGGGTATATACCTATGCAGCCTCAGCAGGCGGAAGATCTAATTGGTTACATAAGTATAAAGGAGGCACCATTTCGCAAACAGATGGATTCCTACTTAAAGGACCAGGTAGTTTAAATCAGAATACAAATGGACAGAATTATACGTTTGTTGGTACACCTAAAGACGGAACATTAACAACCACTATTAGTGCAGGAGATTCTTATTTAGTTGGTAATCCGTATGCATCTGCAATCAGTGCTAAAAAGTTTATAGAAGATAATTTAGAGACCACTAACGGAAGTTTATATTTCTGGGAACATGCAGGTGAAAAAGCTTCTAGCAATGGATCTGAAGGACATAATTTTGGAGGATATATAGGCGGATATGGAGTAAGAAACTTATCTGGTGGAGTTGCGGCAACTAGTGTATCTATCAACAATAATAGTGATAACGGCACACCAACTTTAGGTAACGGTTCTTATACAGAACCAAAAGCCTTTATAGCAATTGGACAAGGATTTTTTATAGAAGGAGACGATGCTGCCTCTACAGGTGCAGATAATATTCAATTTAACAATAGCCAAAGAGAGTATATCCAAGAAGGAAACGATTCTTATTTCTTTAAAAGTGAAAACAAAAAATCTGCAAGCCACACAAATACATTGCCTATTATTAAACTTGGAATGAGTTATACTAATGATGAAAATTTAAACCTACACAGGCAATTAGCTATTTCATTTAAAAACAATAACTCTTTTGATTTTGACAAAGGATATGACACAGAAATTTATGATGTAGGAACGACTGATATCTATTGGAAGTTTCCAAATACTGATGAAAAGTATGTAATTACTGGTGTACAAAGCATTTCTGAAGATTTAGAAATCCCTTTAGAATTAGTAATATCTAAGAACGGACAAGTAACAATTGGTATAGATGAATGGAATGCGATTGACAGAGACGTTTATTTAACAGATAAATTAACAAATACATCTTATTCTCTTAATAGTAAAACTATTGACTTTACACTTGTAAAAGGAACGTATACAGATCGTTTTGTACTTGCTTTTTCTAAAACCACAACATTAGGTGTAGAAGATGCTATTTTAGAAAATAAAGTTACTGCCTACTTAGACAACAATGCTAAAGAAATTGTAATTAATAACAACAGTAATTTAGAATTAAAAAAGGTAACTTTATTTAATTTATTAGGTCAAAAGGTAGCTGAATGGAATACTATTGAAACCAATACAATCCAAAATAGATTGAAAATTAATACTATTTCTGAATCTATTTACATTGTAAATATTGATACAGAAAATGGAAGAGTTACTAAAAAAATAGTAGTAGAATAATTTATTTTAAGAAAAATAAAAACTAATTTCTAATCGTTAAAAATCCTACTATATATAATAGTAGGATTTTTTATTAGAAGCTATTTCCCGCTTTCACTACTCGCTTTTTTTATACTAAAACAAGTTTAGCATAAAAAAGAGCTCAAACAGACCGTTCAATCAGGGCTAAATTTCTTTGCAAACTAATTGTTTGTAATTTATACAGTATAGTTTTCAAGCAAGAAATCTAATATTTTATAAATACAAAAACCTAAAACCATTCCTATTAACATCCAATAAAAACGTTGTTTTTTGTCCGTTTCTACAATTCGCTTATCTAACAATTCTTCATTATTTTTCAATTCAAGTATAATTTCTTTTTTATCGAATTGTTTATAATTTGATTCTAATGTTAAATCGCTAGATTTTAGTTTTACTTTATGCTTAATTCCAGAAAAAGAGAACTTCTTAGATATTATTTTTCCATTTAACAAAACACTTTCAACTCCAAAAAAAGAATTTAAAAACTCAATTTTATTAAATTCTACAATAAATTCAGCGTATTTCATTTTTAATTAGAGTTATTAGTCTTTATTTAAATTCTGATGAAATACTTGCCGCTAAAGCAACAAATTCATCATTTGTTAACTTTACTTTTTTAGTAAACTGAATATCTTCCATTGCATTTGTTGGTACTAAATGTACGTGTACATGTGGCACTTCTAAACCTATAACACTCATACAAACTCTTTTACATGAAACTGCTTTTTCTAAGGCTTCTGCTACTCGGTAAGAAAAATCCATAAGACTTAAATAATCTTCTTTAGATAAATCGAATAATTTGTTTTCTTCCTTTTTTGGAACTACCAAAGTATGACCTTTGGCATTTGGATTGATATCTAAAAAAGCAATACAATTATCGTCTTCGGCTACTTTGTAACAAGGAATTTCTCCTTCTATTATTTTTGTGAAAATGCTCATTTTTTTTTATTGAATTGATTTATAAATTAGATCTAAACTATACTCGACCTGACAAACAGTAGTAAAGGTAAAAAAAGAATTCGGGTTTTAGCAGTGCTAAAACCCGAATTTATAATGGAAACTTGTATAAAAAGTCTATTTGTATTAAGAAATCCAAAAAGCCTGCAAACAAGTCTAGCCCTGATTGAAGTGGCATCCTTTTTTTATTTTTCTTAAAAAAAGATACAACGGAAAGCAGGAAATAACTTCTAAAAAAACTATCTAGAAATATTTACAATTTCGAATTTCATAATTCCGTTTGGTACTTTAATTTCTGCAACATCACCAACTTCTTTACCTAACAAACCTTTACCAATTGGAGAGTTTACAGACAATTTACCGTTTCTAACATCGGTTTCTGAATCTGCCACCAACGTGTACGAAAACTCCATTTTGTTTGCTACATTTTTTATTTTTACAATAGAATGAATCAATACTTTAGAAGTATCTAATTGAGATTCATCTATAATTCTTGCACTAGAAATAACATTCTTTAACTTGGCAATCTTAAATTCTAGGTGAGATTGTTCTTCTTTTGCAGCATGGTATTCTGCATTTTCACTTAAATCTCCTTTATCTCGTGCATCTGCAATTTCTGTAGTTACTCTTGGGCGCTCAACTTGCTCTAGTTGCACCAATTCATCTTTCAATTTCTTTAATCCTTCTGCTGAATAATAAGATATCTCGCTCATTTTTTTTTATTTTAATTTCTAACCTCAATTTAATAACTTCTTAATTTTATTAAAAACAAGTTGCTTTTACACTAAAAAAACCCAACACGGGTTTATATTAAAAAATCCCATTGCCCTAACAGGAATGAGATTGAATAACAAATATACAAAATATTTGTAACTTGCTAACGTTTTAAATAAAATGAAACTTTTGTATGATTAAAAAAATAGTATTATTCTGCTGCTCAATGATTGTTTTATCATGCTCAGATAACACACAAATTAATGATTGTTTTTTAGATGTAAATGTCTCTGAAGTTTTAAATACAAGGCTTCCATCATACCAATTGTTAACTATTAATGGTACTAGCAATACATATTCAATTGGTGGTAGACAAATACATATTATTAGAAATAATGCTTCAGATTTTATAGCTTTTGATTTAGAATGTCCAGATAGGAACTGCAATGCACCCCTAGATATTATTACAAATGCACCAATTATAACTTGTACTTGCCATGATAGAAATTATAATTATTTACAAGGTGGAAAACTAATTGGAGAAGAAGGATGTGGCATGTTAATGTACACTGTGAACCTAATTGGAAGTGATGGGGTTCAAATAAGAAATTAAAATTGTAGATTAGTTAAATTGAGTTGCTTATTTTTGCCTAAACACAACAATTCTCAACGTGAAAAACTATTATTCTTCAGATTTTAAATTAGGCGTTCTTGGTGGAGGTCAATTAGGTAGAATGCTTTTAGCAGAAACTCAAAAATTAGACATTCATACTTCTATTTTAGAAACGAATAAAAACGCACCTTGTGCAGAAATCTGTAACACGTTTGTGGTTGGAGATTTATTAGATTTTGATGCTGTTTACAACTTTGGTAAAACCGTAGATGTTTTAACTATCGAAATTGAAAATGTAAACTTAGATGCTTTAGACAAACTAGAGGATGAAGGTTTAACCATTTTTCCGAAACCGAAAGATTTACGCATTATTCAAAATAAAGCAAGACAAAAGAATTTTTATGTAGATCATGAGATTCCTACTGCAGAATTTTCTCATTTTGCGCACTCCACAGAGATTAAACATTCCTATGAAAATAATACGATAGATTTTCCTTTTGTTTGGAAAGCGGCTCGTTTTGGTTATGATGGTAATGGTGTTAAAATTGTTAGAAATATAGAAGATTTAGAATCTTTACCAAATGTTGAATGTATTACTGAAAAACTGATTCCGTTTAAAAATGAACTGGCAGTAATTGTAGCTAGAAACGCTGCTGGTGCAGTAAAAACCTACCCAGTAGTAGAAATGGAATTTCACCCAGAAGCAAACCAGGTAGAATATGTAATTTGCCCTGCAAGAATAAATGATAAAGTAGCAGAAAAAGCGAGAGAAATAGCTTTAAAAGTAGTAAGCGATTTAAATTTTGTTGGTTTATTGGCTGTAGAAATGTTTCAAACCGTAGATGACAAAATCTTAGTAAATGAAGTAGCACCAAGACCTCACAATTCTGGGCATTATTCTATAGAAGCGAGTTATACCAATCAATTTGAACAACACATACGCTCAATATTAAATCTTCCGTTAGGAAATACAGATAGTAAAGTTGCCGGAATTATGGTAAACTTGGTTGGTGAAGAAGGTTTTTCTGGTGATGTAATTTATGAAAACATAGAAGAAATCTTAAAGATTGATGGTGTTACGTCACATATCTACGGAAAAAAAGAAACACGTCCTTTTAGAAAAATGGGACATGTTACTATTGTAAATAAAGATATTGAAGTTGCTAGAAAAGTAGCACAAGAGGTAAAAGAAACGATTAGAGTTATTAGTAAAAATAATTAACATCAAACAATCATCAGTTATTAATGATAACTGATGATTGATAATTGAAAAAATATGGTAGGAATAATAATGGGAAGCGATTCTGATCTTCCAATAATGCAAGAAGCAATAGACATTTTAGAGAGTTTTGATATTAAAATAGAAGTAGATATTGTATCTGCTCACAGAACTCCAGAAAAACTGGTTGAATACTCTAAAAATGCACACAAAAGAGGTATTAAAGTAATTATTGCTGGAGCAGGTGGCGCAGCACATTTACCAGGAATGGTAGCCTCTATGAGTCCATTACCTATAATTGGAGTTCCTGTAAAGAGTAGAAACTCTATTGATGGTTGGGATTCTGTTTTATCTATTTTGCAAATGCCAGGTGGCGTACCAGTTGCAACTGTAGCTTTAGATGGTGCAAAAAATGCAGGTATTTTAGCGGCTCAAATTATTGGTGCTTCAGACGAGCTTATTTTAAATAAAATAATCGCCTACAAAGAAGAATTAAAATTAAAAGTAAATCAAGCTTCAGAAAGAGTTAGAAAATAATCATTTTTAAAATAAAAAAACTCAGAATTTATAAAATTCTGAGTTTTTTTATTTCTTTTTTTTAATGACTAATCTACAAGCACTATTTTTTTATTTAAGCTTCTATTATCTTGTAGTTTAGCACTTACAATATACACTCCTGATGATAGATTAGAAGTATTCATTTTCTGTTCTCCTTTAAAAGAGGCTACTTTTCTTCCCTGAACATTAAACACAGAAACCTCATTTATATCATCTGCACTATTATTATATGTTGCTATTAATTCTTTTCTTTCATTAAGATATACCAAAAATTTGTTTGCATCCATTTCATATGAATCTGCACTTAATGTTTTTAACTTATTTTTAGTGTAAACAACTTTAAATCTTGTATTATTTTCTCCAACAGCATCAACAGTAAAATTATATTCTGACTGCTTTAAATCTGCAGTAACTCCTTTTTCTGTATCTAATAAATAGATATAATAAGCTTCTTCTATTTGTTCCTCTTGTATACCTATAGAATAATCACCTAATTCATCTACAACAAACCCTACCTTAATTGTTTTAGTATCCTCTTTTAAAACAGGTAAACCTAGTATAGTTGCTTTGTGTTCATCTTCTACAAACGAGTAAAACTCCATAGATTTCTTCTCTACATCAAAAGGAGCATCATACAACCTATCAAACTTATCTGTTGCACCCTCTAAGAAACCGATCAATAATGTTTTTGTTATATCATTATGATTAAAAGTAAACCAAGAGCGCCCTTGTTTTTTTATACTATTAGCACTAACCTCATTGCTTTTAAGAAATTTAGTATTTAACCCCTCTACTTGATGCGTAGTTTTAAAAGTGATTTTTAAATTAGAATCTGAACTTGTTGTTTTTATAAAGAAACCTTGACCAGAGCCTATAACACTATTTACTGTGGGAGTTGAACCACCTGTTTTATTATATTCTATATAATCTGCTTGTCTATTTTCACCTATATGAACAGAATTCTGATCCCAAAGATACATTGTTCCTTCAATTTCACTATTATCTGGATCATTAATAACCAACTCCCAGTCTATTGCTGCAGGATATGGATTTCCTACTAAATTATCTCCACTTGTAGACCAAACTACTCCATCAAAATCTAAACCTTCTAAATTAGACGTATTGTATATATCTACTTCTATATCACCTTCATTAATTTTACCAGAAAAAGTTCTTAATTGTCCTCCCGTACTTTCATTACGAACCGCATACCCAATTCCTGTATTAAAATCTGCAACACCAGTAGCAACCCAATCTGAATTTGAAACACTTGCATCGAACTTATAAATGTTAGATGCATCTGGAAAAACAGTAGCAATATTAGAATCTGAACTAATAACCGGAGAACTCCAATATGAAAAGAATTTATTGCTAGAATACGTTGGAGTAACTTTTTGAATGTTAAATGTACCTGTATTTACACCTGCTTTTTTTTCTCTTAAAATTAAACTAGCATCATCTAAAACAGTAATAGTACCATTATTTGTTAAATCATAAGAAACCTCCATCGCTCCTCCTGCATTAACCGTAATACTAGCATTAGTATCAACTATTAAATCTCCTACAACAATGTGTGTTGATATTTCTGGGTAATTACTAGAAACCTGTATTTGTGCTCTTTCTTTTTTTAATGAATTTGGTACAATTCCATCAACCCAATTAGAACCCGAATTCCAATCTGTACTTGTAGCGGATGTACTCCAAACAATTGTAGGAACTGCAGATACTGCCCCCTCTGCAGCAACATCAGAACTATTTAAATAGGTAAATGTATCTCCATCTAAAGCAGCAACCAAATCATTAGTACCAACAGTTGTTATAATGTCTGTCCTATAATCTACAAGTTCTGTAATTGTTCTTACATCATTCCAAACTCTAAACCCCCAAATGTATCCTTTAAAATAATATTCATCGCCACCATCATCATTTGCAATTGTATTAAAACAATACTCAGACATACCAGTGACTGTCCATGTTCCACAAGAAGGGAAACGCAAAGTTTCATTTTTATACCCTAACCTTATTGAATTATGGCTTCCTAATTGATAGCCAGAAATTTGCCCCATTAAAGCACCATCTAAATACCATTTTAAAGCATTATTTGAAGTAGCTGTCATTGGGTTACTAGTTGCATTAGCAGCTATAGCATTGTCAAACACCAATGCCACATGATACCAAGTATTTGATAAAATAGCTTCCCTATAAAAAGTACCATTCCATATTGGTGTATAATCTGTTCTATTATAAGCCCCTACATATAAATAGCCACTTTCTACATATATAATAACAGCTCTTGTACCACCTCCTTCTTTCATTATAACTTGTTTTGTAGAGGAAGTTGCATCTTCAACTTTAAAAGAAGTTTCATAAGTTCTGTTATTAGTTACTGTACTGTTAATATTTGTAGTATTTGGAACAATTACAGTATCATCTACACCATCAAAATATAGACCATCATTAGCTGTCTGTCCATAACTACAATAAGTAATTAAAATTATTATAAAATTAATAAATACGCTTCTCATAATCAGGGGGATATTAAATATTAATATAAAGGTAACTCTAAAATAAACCTTCCTTTGTAAAAATTGGATAAAGTTAATTATTTATTCGGTAAATAGAAGTTTTTTTACTGATTACAAGCATAAAATTGATAGAATATCTATCTTTGATCTTTATATACTAAGAATTCATGAACCCACTTTTACAAGATTTTAATACACCGCCTTTTTCTAAAATTTCTAATGAAGATTACAAGCCTGCAATTAAAAAAGGGATTGAAATTGCCAAAGCAGAAATTGATGCAATTATAAATAATGTTGAACAACCAACTTTTGAAAATACAACGGTTGCTTTAGATTTTTCTAGTGAAAAATTGAATAAAATTACCAGTATTTTCTTCAATTTAAATTCTGCAGAAACGAATGATGAAATTCAGAAAATAGCGCAAGAAGTTTCTCCTTGGTTAAGTGAGTTTAGTAATGATATTACTTTAAACGAAGCTTTGTTTAAAAGAGTAAAATCGGTTTTTGATGCTAAAGAAAATTTAGATTTAACTCCAGAACAAACCATGCTTTTAGAGAAGCAATATAAAAACTTTGCTAGAAATGGTGCTAACTTAAATGAAGCTGATAAAACAAAGCTTCGTGAAATTGATGCACAGCTTTCTAAATTATCTTTAAAATTCGGAGAAAACGTATTGGCAGAAACGCATGCTTTTGAGCTTCATTTAACTGATGAAAAAGATGTAGCTGGTTTGCCAGAAAGCGAAAAAGAAGCAGCAAAAGAAGTAGCAAATTCTAGAGATAAAGATGGTTATGTTTTTACCTTAGATTACCCAAGTTACATTCCTTTTTTAACGTATGCTGACAACAGAGAATTACGTGAAAAAATGGCCATTGCTGCTGGTAAAAAAGCGTTTCAAGACAATGAGTTTAATAATGAACAAGTTGTTTTAGACATTGTAAGCCTTCGTCAAAAAAGAGCTAATTTATTGGGCTATAAAACACATGCTCATTTTGTTTTAGAAGAAAGAATGGCAGAAACGCCAGAAAAAGTAATTGAATTTTCTAACAATCTTTTAGAAAAAGCTAAACCTGCTGCTTTAAAAGAATTTGAAAATTTAGAAAACTTTGCTAAGAAATTAGACGGCATAGACCAACTTGAAAAATGGGATGGTTCTTACTATTCAGAAAAACTGAAGAAAAAATTATTCGATTTAGATCAAGAAGCTTTAAAACCATATTTTAAATTAGAAAATGTAATTGATGGTGTTTTTGAAATTGCCAATCGTTTATATGATTTAAAATTTGAAGAAATAAATAACATCGACAAATACCATGAAGATGTTAAAACATATAACGTAACAGATGCAAACGGAAATTTTGTATCGCATTTTTATGCAGATTTTCATCCTAGAAAAGGAAAAAGAAACGGTGCGTGGATGACAAGTTACAAATCTCAACAAATTAAAAACGGAATTAACGAAAGACCACAGGTTTCTATTGTTTGTAACTTTACCAAACCAACCGCAACCAAACCGTCTTTATTAACGTTTAACGAGGTTACAACGTTGTTTCATGAATTTGGTCATGCACTACACGGAATGTTAGCAAACACAACCTACAATAGCTTATCTGGAACTTCTGTTTCTTGGGATTTTGTAGAATTACCAAGTCAGGTTTTAGAAAACTGGTGTTTCGAAAAAGAAGCGTTAGAATTGTTTGCAAAACATTACGAAACGGGAGAAGTTATTCCGATGAAATATGTAGAGAAAATTAAAGAATCTGCAAGTTTCCATGAGGGAATGCAAACCTTACGTCAGCTTAGTTTTGGTCTTTTAGATATGCAATGGCATGGACAAGATCCATCAGAAATTACATCAATCAAAGAATTTGAAAACGCAGCTTTTGCAAACACAAAATTATATCCTGATGTTGCAGAAAACTGTATGAGTACTGCTTTTTCTCATATTTTTCAAGGAGGATATTCTGCAGGATATTATTCTTACAAATGGGCAGAAGTTTTAGATGCAGATGCTTTTGAGTATTTCTTAGAAGAAGGAATTTTTAACAAAGAAGTTGCAACTAAGTTTAAAGACAATATACTTTCTAAAGGTGGAACAGAAAAACCTATGGAATTGTACAAACGTTTTAGAGGAAAAGAACCAAAACCAGATGCGCTTTTAAGAAGAGCAGGTTTAATTTAATATTCAGTTTTCAGTCGCAGTTTTTAGTACATTTTTGACTAAAAACTACGACTGAATATCTTTTACTTTCTTTCCATTTATACTTTACAACAAGTAGTTAATATAATACGTACATTTTTCTAACTTCCTTAAAAAAAGTTAAGTCATTTTGCCAACTTAATTGTATTTCTTCGAATGACAAACCTGCTTCAATTTGCTCTTGTAATTCTTTTGTTCCCGCTAATTTTAAAAAGAATTTATTAAAAAACTTTTCTTTATCAGCTGTTTTCGCATAAGATTCTATAAGCCATTCTAAATTTAAACTGCTTAATTTTTTATGAGTCCGCAAATCTGTACCAAAACAAACTTCTCCTTCATGCTTTGGATGTTTTGCCCCAAAATTAGGTTGTGGCGTAAAACTAAAGTCAAAAGATTCTTTTGCTAAAAAAGGCGAGCCGAAAATTTGAAATTGCATTTCTGTACCTCTACCTGCACTAACATTTGTCCCTTCAAAAAAACACAAACTAGGATACAAATTAATAGATTTTGCATTTGGTAAGTTTGGTGAAGGCAGTATTGGTAAATCATACTCAGAATTATGTGTGTAATTCTTTAAAGGAATTACTGTTAGATTACATTGAATTCCGTTTTCCAACCATTTTTCACCATTAATCATTTTTCCATATTCTCCAATTGTCATTCCATAAACTGTAGGAACTGGGTGCATCCCAACAAAACTTTTTGCTTCTTCTTCTAACATAGGACCATCAATATAATGCCCATTAGGATTTGGTCTATCTAGTACTATAAGTGGAATATTTAATTCTGCACAAACCTCCATAACATTATGTAAAGTAGAGATGTACGTGTAAAAACGGACTCCAACATCCTGAATATCAAATAGTATTACATCCAAACCTTTTAAATGCTCATGAGATGGTTTTCTGTTTGCTCCATATAATGAGATAATTGGTAAGCCTGTTTTAGCATCAATACCATCTTCTACATGTTCACCTGCATCTGCCTTTCCTCTAAAACCATGTTCTGGAGCAAAAACTTTAGTAATCTCCACATCTAAAGAAACTAAAGAATCTACCAAATGTACATTTGTATCACCTTTAAAAATAACACTTGTTTGGTTGGCAACAATACCTACTTTTTTACCTTTCAATAAATCTAAGTACTCTGCTGTTTGATTGGCAGCAACAATAATTTTAACATCTTCTTTTACTGCTATCATGCTAGCTTTTTCTGTTTGCTTTTCTTTGTTAGGCTTAGCATTGCAGGAAACTAAAACAAGAGATAATAGTATAATTAAATTTTTCATGATTGTAAATTATAAAGATGATTTTAAAATTTTTAATGTTGCTTGTTTACCCGATTCATCAACAATTTTTAAAAAGTAGACTCCATTTGAAAAATTAGAGATATCAATAGCTGTTTTTTGCAAACCTACTTCTTTAACTAATTCCCCTAAAGTATTATAAACCCCAATTTTAGCGAATTTTATATTTTTTTCATTTGAAATATTAATAATGTTATTGGTAGGGTTAGGGTACACAGATATAATATCATTCAAATAAGAATGAACATTAGCCGTTGAGCCAAATTTAGTATTGATTAATTCCCAAAGCTCTGGTCTTGTTCCATCATAATTTAAAGCCCAAATACCAACACCTCCTAAATTATTTTCTATTGCCAAATCGTATTTTTTTGAAATACTCAATTCATTATCTGCCCAAATCTGATTCCAATTTACACCATCATTCCAAGTGTACCACGGAACCTCAAAATCACTGTTCCATATCCAACCTCCATAAGCACTTGCATCTATAGAAGTGTCTTTATACCTGGTTGATTTAACATGCGAAACTGTTGCAGATTCAGAAACATTTGTTGCGGTTTTCCAATGTTGACCATAATACGGAATTGCCATCACTAACTTTTCTGGATTATTTGTAACAGGCACTTTATAAGTTCCGGTTTCTACGGTTCTTTTCACAAATCTTTTCCAAGAAGTGTGGTGTGTTAAAGGAGCTACTGGCCCTGCATTGGCAGATGAACCAGACGTATAATCGTATGCCATTATAATTAAATAATCTACACTATCTACTAAATCATCCATAATCCAACCTCCCCAATTTACGGCAGGACCATCAAAAGAAACTTCTTTCCCTGGTAATTCTTGATGAATATAAGCCGTTAAAGCAGCCATAAACGTATTTAACTCAGCTCCTCTGTGCGCACTTGCTATTCCTTCAAAATCGATATTAACACCATCTAAATTATACATTTCAATTAAATTTTTAACATTGGTAAAAAAAGTGTTTTTCTTAGTTGTATTTGTAAACAACTCCCAAGCTACTGCGTCTGCACCGTCTGCTCCACCAAAATTTACAACAGTCATTATCACTTTTGTACCTGCTGCATGTGCTGCATTAATTTCTGTTGTCCAGGGCCAACCTGGAGGTGTAGAAATAGCTGCATCTAATTGTACTCTAAAATCAAAACAGGCCAAATGCGTTAATAAATTATATTGAATATTATTGTGTGCGCCACTACTTTGCTCCCAATAAGGTAAAAAACCAAAAACTTTCTTTGATAATGCTTTTGCGCTTTTGCTTTGCAAAGGAATAATTTCTGAAACAATTTTACCTAAACTTTTTTGATGCTTAGCAGAACCACCAAACTCTTCAGCTTGTAATTCATGAATTCCTTTCTTAATAATTTCTTGAGATAAAAGGCTATTACAAGAGAAAAAGATAAATAAGGAAATTACTGTGAAATGTAATAATTGTTTCATAATTCTTGGTTTTAAGTTAGTAGTTTTAGTTTTTTACAATATGAATCTGTCTTAAGTTATTTTTATTTTAAAATTTCAATTCCTACACCAGCAATAAACTCATCATTTAGCGATGCTGATAATTTTCCTTTTGTATCCTTATTCCCTATAATTATTTCGGCAGATACACTTTGAGCTATATCCGTATTTTCATAAGAAATAATAGCTGCTTCTATATTTTCGAAGTCTAAATTCTCTAAACTATATTGACTTGCAAATACATCTAAAACAACCTTGTTACTTTTTGCTATTTCTTCTATTTTTAATTTATCCTCATCAGATATTTTTTTAGTTAATCTACTATTCAATCGATGGTAACTAACGATTACTTTATCATAGGTTTTAAGTTTTTTAAGCAATTCTGGTTGTTTTAAATCAGAAAAATCATCAACTTTTAAGTGTGATTTTAAAGCATTTAAAAAAGAAGCAGAATTTCCATCACCTAAACCTACAAATGCTATTTTTTCATTTCCATCCTTTTTAATAGGAAGAATTTCATTATTCTTTAAAGCAGTAATGGCATCTATAAAAACAGCTTCGTTTAAAACATCATTTGTTTCATCGTTTAAATCGCTAATAAGATTTTCTATTTCAATAGGTTTAAAATTATTTAAATCAACATCAAATTTTGATGCTAGAATTTTCTTTACAGAATGTGCTAATCTTTCTTCAGTTACCTCCTTATTATTATAGGCTTCTATAATTTTTGAAATTCCTTTAGAAACATCTTCTCCCATTAATAAAACATCATTCCCTGCTTTAAATGCCGCTAAATCTACATCACCTGGTTCTTTAAAAGTAGATACTCCTTTCATCTCTAATGCATCTGTAAATATTAACCCTTTAAACTGAAGTCTTTCCTTTAAAATATTAGTTACAATTTCATGAGATAAAGAAGAAGGTAGACCGTCGTTTTTTTCTAAACTCGGTACATTTAAGTGACCAACCATTACACCAGCCATATTGTTTTTGAATAATTTTTTATACGGATACATTTCTACTGAATCTATTCTTTCTTTAGAAAGTGTAACAGTTGGAAGCGTTTTATGAGAATCTTTATCGGTATCTCCATGTCCCGGAAAATGTTTTGCACACGCCAATACATTCTGACTCTGCATCCCTTCTGTATAAGCCAATGCTTTCTCCGTTACGTTATATTTATCTTCAGAAAAAGAACGCACACCAATTATTGGATTTTTAGAATTTGTATTGATATCTACCACAGGAGCAAAATTTATATGAACGCCTAAACGACTGCAATGCTCGCCTATTTTCTCACCAACCTTCATCACCAAACCATTGTCTTGCACAGCACCTAACGTCATGTTATATGGAAATCTTACAGTGCTATCTAAACGCATATTTAACCCCCATTCTGCATCCATTGCAATTAACAAAGGTACTTTAGATGTAGCTTGATATAAGTTTGTTTGCTTTGCCTGTCTTACTGGTCCTCCCTGAAAAAACACCAATCCACCAATGGCGTATTCTTTAATTAATTTATTAAGAGAATCCGTATGTTTTTGATCTTTATTAGAATAGGCTGCAATCATAAACAATTGCCCAACTTTTTCTTTTAAAGTCATTTTATTATAGATGCTATCTACCCATTTTGTTCGTTCTGTATCTTCTGATGATTTGTTTACCGCTTGTTTTTTATCGCAACTTGAAACAACGAATAATAAGACTAAGAGTGTAGTAATTAATTTTTTCATTTTTAGTAATTAAATTTTTATAAATATTTTATTTCTGTACAATAAATACACTAAACACCAGAAAAAGACAATATGAGCAACTGCAAAAAGAAGTGACCCATTCATATTTCCGGCAATAGGGACAAATATATCTTGATATAAATATTGTTTTGCTGATATAGCTTCTCCTTGTGAATTGGTGATTTTTATTAAATAAATGATCGTTTTTGCAAACAAACCAGAAAACACAAAAATGAATAAAGGATTTGTACCAAAATGGATAAATGGTTTAGACCATGCTGTGTATTTTTTTTCGTCGATAACCCATATTAAAAATGCCAATAATAGCATTGCCCATCCTGCGGAAAAACAAACAAACGTACTTGACCAAAGCGATTTATTAATAGGAAACACAAAACCCCAAATGTAACCGAGTAGAACAAGCCCAATTCCGTAACTTAAAAGTGTAACTATTTTAGTTCTATTCTCAGATCGTTTACTTAAAAAATTACCCGTTAAACTCCCAATAAGTACTGTTGCAATTGATGGTAACGTAGATAGTAATCCTTCTGGATCAAAAGGAAAACCTAGCCCTTTCCATATATGATCTGATCCAAATAAATACAAATCTATTTTACCTACTAAATTGGTTTGTGGACCAAAAGGATTTTCGGGAATAAAGAAATATAAAATAGCCCAATATCCGAGTAAAATAAATACTGTTATATAAATTAGATTTCTTTTATTGAAGAACAAACAAAGAGTAGCACCTATACCGTAGGCAATTGCTATTCTTTGTAATACTCCAAAATACCGAACTGTTTCAAAATTAAATTTCGGAAATAAATTTAAAAACAATCCGATAGCAAAAATTATTAAAGTTCTTTTAACAATCTTTTTGAGTGCTCTTTTATGCTCATTTTCTCTAAAGTTTTTAAAAGCAAAATGTATGGAAACCCCTACAATAAATAAAAAAAAAGGAAAAACAGCATCTGTTGGTGTAAAACCATTCCATTTTGCATGTAACAATGGCCAATATACATAAGACCAACTACCGGGTGTATTCACCAAAATCATAGAGGCAATTGTAATGCCTCTTAGAACATCTAACGCTATTAATCTTTCTTTTTTTTCCATCTTTATAGAATGTACTATTTCACCACTTCTTTATATGCTTCTATAGATTTCCGAACACTTTTATGTTGTTTCAATAACTTACTTGCTAATTCTGTATCAATATTTAATTCATCCATCACCATTTTTACACCTCTAGAAACTAGTTTTTTATTAGAAAGCTGCATGTCTACCATTTTGTTTCCTTTTACTCTGCCTAGTTTTATCATAACCGTTGTAGAAATCATATTTAAAGCCAATTTCTGAGCAGTTCCTGCTTTCATTCTTGTGCTTCCTGTTACAAATTCTGGCCCAACTACTAATTCTATAGGATAATCTGCTTCTAACGCAACAGGAGAACCTTCATTACACGTAATACACCCCGTAACGACGTTCTGCTCTTTTGCTTTTTGCATACCTCCTATTACGTAAGGTGTAGTACCAGATGCTGCAATTCCTATTAAAACATCTTTATCTGAAATATCATGTTCTTGTAAAGTTTTCCAAGCTAATTCAGTATCATCTTCGGCATTTTCTACTGCTTTTCTAAGTGCAATATCTCCACCGGCAATAATTCCGATTACCCAATTATCAGAAACGCCATACGTTGGTGGGCATTCTGATGCATCTAAAACTCCCAACCTTCCGCTTGTTCCTGCTCCAATATAAAACAGACGTCCACCGTTTCTCATTTTTTTATGAATCACATCTACAAGTTTATGTATAGATGGAATTGCTTTTTCAATTGCCAAAGGAACCAATTTATCCTCTGTATTCATATTTGTGAGTAACTCTGTGGTACTCATCTGCTCTAAATTATTATAATCTGATGCTTGCTCTGTAGTTAATTTATTCGTCATTTTTGTTTCGTATAAGGATTAAACATAGTATAGTAAGGCATGCATTTAATAAAATGTTCATAAAACCTAAATCAAATGAAAACTTAACTTTAACTATGTAATTTATGTAATAAGTAAGTAATGGCATTAAAACACAGACATAAGGTACAGCCGTATCTTTTATTTTTATTTTAGTGAAAATACCCAAAAGGTAAAGCCCTAATAACGGACCGTAGGTATATCCTGCTACTTTAAAAATTGTTGTAATTACGTCTCCCTTACTTCCTGAGAATAACATTATAATAATGAAGATTACAATAGAGAAAGCAAGTAAAACATAATTTTTAAGACGTTTTTTTTCTTTTGAATTTTTATGAGTAATATCTAAAAAATCATGTGTAAAGGATGTAGTTAACGCCGTTAATGATGAATCTACACTAGAAAATGAAGCAGCCGTAATTCCTAAAATAAAACTGATTGCTGCTACTGTACCAAAACTCCCCAAAGAAAGCATTGGAAATAAGTTATCGGTATGAATAAATTGACCGTTTTCTATTTCTAATTGAATTCCGAATTTTTCTGCATATAAATACAACATCACTCCTAAACCTAAAAATAGAAATTGTGCTAAAGCCAAGAATAAACTAAAGGTAAGAATGTTACGCTGTGCTTCTTTTTTGCTTTTACAGGTTAATGTTTTCTGCATCATATTTTGATCTAAACCAACCATGGCAACTGCAATTAAAATCCCTGAAATAAACTGCTTAAAGAAATTGCTACCAGAATTAAAATCCCAATTAAAAACCTTAAAATATTTATGGTTTGTAACAGATGTTATGGTTTCTGAAAAACTTAAGTTTAAAGAATCTTTAATGATATATATCGATACAACTGCTGCCAATAATAGAAAAAATGTTTGAAGCGTATCTGTCCAAACAATTGTTTTAATACCAGATTTGTTTGTGTACATCCATATTAAAATCAATATGATAATTACCGTTAAGAAAAACGGAATATTCAACGCATCAAATACGGCATATTGTAAAATTTTTGCTGCTAACAATAATCTTAAAGCAGCACCAAACGATTGAGATATCAGAAAAAATAAGGAACCTGTTTTATAGGTTCTAGGACCAAATCTTGTTTCTAAATAACTATAAATAGAAACGAGTTGTAAATTGTAATAAATAGGAATTAACACATACGTGATAAAAATATATCCGACTACATTACCAAAAACAAATTGTAAATAATAGAAATAATTATTACTTACCATTCCTGGAATAGAGACAAATGTAACACCAGACATTACAGCTCCAATCATTCCAAAAGCAACTACTTGCCATGGAGATTTTCTATCTCCGGTGTAAAAAGAATCATCACTTGTATTTTTTGAAGCAAAGTGAGATATTAACATTAATACTCCAAAATAAGAGATAATGATTAATAAAATTATGGTTGAATTCATGTACTTTATTGTTTAACGTTTTAAAATCTAAATCTGTCGATTAAAATATTTTTACTTTTTAATAATTCTAAAAACGGCTGTTTCATCTTCATTACCCACCACTTTTAATAAATAGATTCCTTTAGAAAATTCTGAAATATTAATTTTATTCAAATCAGATGTACTTTCTTTTATTAAACGTCCATTTAAATTATAGATATAAAGTTTATTAATAACCAAATTGATATTTGCCTTTATATTTATAATGTCTGATGTAGGATTTGGAAAAACACTTAATTGATTTTTAAATTGATAATCTACATTTGCCAAAGCTGCGTCTACCTTAATCTGAATACAATTGGTATTATTAACCTCATCACTTTCGGTTAATTTACCTTCATTATCAGCAGAAAATAGGATAAAATAAGTTCCAGCAGCGGTATTACTAGGAATAGTAAGAGTTTCACTCTCGTTTTGAGAAGTACTATCACTACCAAGATTAGAACTACTCTCTCCAAGTAAAACATCATTCTCACTCAAATCACAATCCGTAGACAAGTAATAACCAAGACTAAAACTTGGTAAATTAGTAGACAATTGAGCCCCTGAATAACTTTGTGTAGCAGTAACATTAATGTTATTTCCTGCATTTACAACTAATGGACTTACAGTTGTATTTATCACCTTTATATCTGCTGACTCTTCAGTACTATTTATTGTAATTTGTATGCAACTTACATTATTAGTTTCATCACTTTCGGTTAATCCACCTTTATTATCTGCGGAAAAGAGGATAAAATAAGTTCCATCAGAAGTATTATTAGGAATGGTAAGCGTTTTACTCTCATTTTGAGATGCATTATCACTACCTAAATTAGAACTACTTTCTCCAAGTAAAACATCATTTGAACTCAAATTACAGTCTGTAGATAAATAATAACCAAGATGAATAGTTGGTAAATCTGCAGCGAGTTGAGAACCTGAATAATTTTGTGTAGCTGAAACATCTATAGTTTCACCTGCATTTACGCTTGTTATATTTACAAGTCCATTTGAAATTGTTACATCTTCAGCAATTACTGCTTCTGAATATGTTGCTACAATATCGTACGCACCTCCACTACCATCATCTGCATCTACAACTAAATAATACGTTTGCCCTGCAATACCATTTTCAAAGGTTGCTGATGACGAACTTACGGCTCCTAAACAATCTGAAGGATCGCAACTTCCTAAAATATAAACATCTAAATCTCCTGAAAAATTAGATAAACTAACTGTTATTGTACCGTCTGCCGTAGGTGTTATTTTATGAACTCTTTCCGGACCTGTTTCTGTCCAAGAGTTGCACCCGAAAGTAGAAACTTTTGAACCAGCCGTAGAGCTACTTCCTGAATAAGTAACACCATTACTTAGTTCTATTGCACTTGAGCAATCTAAACCTGGTGCTGGAGTTGTATCTGTATAACATGAAAACGCACTTATAGAAGTTCTAATACTTGGTAATAAATTATAAAGATCTGTACCAGGACAAGCGGTTGCTCCACCATCTTTATGACCTGAAACATTGTTTAAGTTAAGACCCGATGATGCATGATAACTAGCACCTGCGACATCTATATTTTTATCTGTTGCCTCCCAAGATATTATATTCTTTAAAGAAGTTAAAGCTTTTGCAGAAGGAGATTCTAAAGTAAAATCACCAATCATACAAACACCCATTGTCCCTGCATTATGCCCACTAAAATGTGCTCCAGCAACACCATTTCCTCTTCCTTCATAAATAACACCATTTCTATCGATTAACCAATTGTATCCAAGGTCAGACCATCCGTTGGTGTTTACATGTAAATCCCAATAATACCTGATTTTTTCTGCGTAATTAGTATTCGCTGGAAAAACAATTCCATCTCCGGTATGGTGCACTATAATATGAGTAGGGGTTGTGTAACTTGGACTTGTTTGAGCAGGACGCGTACCATTTGTATCCCAACAAGCTCTTCCGCAAAAGTCGGGTTGCGTACAATCTGCAAAACAAAAATACGATGACATAAGAACGAATAAGAATATTATTTTTTTCATAAAGGGAGATTATTTTTCAAATGTGTATATTCTAAATATCACTTCACTTTTTGTTATTTTACTTGATTTAAATTGGACTTTTTGTACCGAAGTTTTTAAATTTTGTGGCGAAAAGACTTTACGGTTTGGATTTTCGACATGATCATTTTCTTTAAGTTCTACCCAATCAGACCAAGCATCATTTTCTAGAGTTTTATAAAAAACTGTATAATCATCATTATATTTAGAATACGCTGAAAGCATAGCTCCTGATGTTGTTGATAAATCAACCTCTACAGGTTTTCCTATTATATTTTTTTGATCATCTTCCTTTGAAAAAGTTTGATCAATAACAAAAACATTGTCTTCTTTGACAATGGAAACTTCATTGTTGTTCGGTGTAGTTTGTGTAGTAACCTTCGGCTGAACCTCCACGTTACTCTCCTCCACTTGTTTCTTAGAATTATCTTTACAATTACTAAGTAAAAGTAAAAGGATAATAAAGTAAGGTATTATTGATTTATGATTTTTCATATGTATACAATCTTAATTCTTATCCTCTTAAATAGTTATATATTAAAAAATTAGTTTTCCTATATTTGACTTCAAATTAAATTCTTTAAAATAAGGAGTGAGAATCGACTTTCATACCATCTCACCCCTTACTAATTCAAAAAAAATAAAAAAAACAAACATTAAATTAATTAGTTGGGGGACTCGCTTTATAATTAATTTTTATCCCACCACATTCTTGTGGTTAAAAGATCTCCTCCTTGTACAGCTATTGCAGCTTCAACATTGGTCGAATTATTTAATTTTTCGGATGCTGGATAAGGAAGTCTTCTAGGAATTTCTCCATTGGTAAGCGTTGCTGCTACATTTGCAGGAACTAATTCTGGATAGCCTGATCTTTTCCAGTTAGAAAAAGTTTCTAAACCATTACCAAAAGTAGCTACCCAATATTGCTCATTTATCATTTTTAAAGCTTGCGTTGGCACAAACGGATTAGCACTTAAATAATCATTTATTTGAGTAGTTGTAATATCTGCAGCACTTCCATACATAGATAAATATTGCATTGCCGCTGTTACACCTGCATTATAGTGCGTTTCTACATTTGATGATCCTCCAGCTAAACCCCAACGTTCTGCAGATTCTGCCAACATAAACTCTACTTCTGCATACGTTTGAAAGAAAAATGGAGCATCATAAATTACAGTTCCAGAACCTCCAAAAATGTTAATATTTGGTTTAGAGTTTGCTTCACCCCTTGTTTCATCGTTGATATCTTGTCCAAATTGTAATGCAAAATCAGTATTTCCATCAACTGTAGATGCTAAAACAGAAACTCTTGGGTCGTTTCTTGTTTTCATAAAATCCATAAAAGTTTTAGAAATCTTAACTTGTGTGGATGCTCTAGAAGTAAAACCTTTTGTTAATGGGTTTACGTTTGGTCCTCCATCATTTGCAGAGTTTTCATATTGAATATATGCAATATCCTCATTGCTTGTCATTACACCTCCATCAATTGCTTTGGTTGCCCAAGATTTAGCAGCAGCTTCATCTACTTTTACCATTCGAAGTGCTAAACGTAACATTAATGAATTTGCAAACTTATTCCATTTTGCAACATCACCCGAAAACATTAAATCTGCAGAACCAAAAGAACTTGTTCCGCCAGCACTTAAAGTTGCGGTTGCACTCTCTAAAGACAATAACATGTCTGCATAAATAGCACTTTGCTGATCATATTTAGGAAAACGAATTCCTTCTAAAAAACCTTTACCAGCTTCACTGTAAGGAATATCTCCATACACATCTGTAATTCTACTAAAAATTAATACTTTTTGCACTTTAGTAATTGCCAAATCCATAGTTGCAGTTGGCTCTGTACTTAACTCTAATTGCGCTTCTAAATCTGCAATATTTTTTACCGTAGTACTAAATTGCTCTTCAAATAACCAATGTGTATTTCCTTCTTTATATAAAAATGATGCATACGACGTATTGTTTAAATGTTGTACGTTTTGCATTAAGTGAATTATATTCCAAAATAAATAGGCTACATAACTGCTACCACCTGTATATATTTGAACATAAGTGAATTTTGTAGAAGGATCTAATTGTACTGGTTTTGTTGGATTTACATTAAGTTCTTCGAAACCATCGTCACAAGCACTTAAAGTAAACATTATAATTATGAATGAAATAAATATTTTTTTCATGATCTGTTTTTTTAAAATTTAACATTTATTGCGAATCCATAACTTCTAGTTGATGGTGTTCCGAATCTTTCTATACCCTGAGAGTTTAAATTGTTTAATGAAGCTTCTGGATCTACATTATCTATTTTTTTAGAAATATAAAATAGGTTTCTTCCTATTAAAGAAAGCCTTACATCACTTACAAAAATATTTTCTAACGTTTTTTTCGGGAAACTATAAGCTACACTTAATTCTCTAAATTTTATAAAATCTGTACTATAAACAAACTCTTCTGAAATACCAGAGTTTTCTTCACCAATAAAACCATAATAAGTTCTTAAGTTTTCTGGCGCTACTGTCATTGTAAATGGGTTTCCTGTCGCATCATCTATACCAGATACCACTAAACCATCTTCTCTACCTTCTAATGTTTTTTCATGCAAACCTCGCATCATTAACTCTCTGTTAGTACCAGAATGAACACTTCCGCCAAACTTAGCATCAATTAAAAAGTTTAATGAAAAGTCTTTGTATTTAAAAGAGTTAGAAAAACCTAAAGTATATGGTGCAACACCTTGTCCTAAAATTTTATTTTCTCCCTGAATTGGTTTCGGAATAGAACCTGTTGTATTGTACATGATGTTACCATCAGCATCTCTTTTGTATGAAGAACCCCAAATTACACCATAATTTTCACCAACTATATGAGAAATAATTGCTGTTCTAGAACGCGTCTGGCTACCATCAACATTAATAGCAGTATCCTCATCATCTGTGTGAACGATTTCACTGTCATTATATCCAAAATTAAAAGAAGTGTACCATGAAAAATCTTCAGTTTTAATTGGAGTACCACCTATTAAAAATTCAAACCCTTTATTTTGAAGTTCTCCAATATTAAGAATTGACGATGTAAAACCAGATGATTGAGATGCAGAAGCACTTACAATATCATTGGTAGTTTGATTTTGATAATAAGCAACATCTAAATTTAAACGATTCTGAAAGAAACGTCCGTCAAAACCTACTTCAAATTCATTCTTCTGAAAAGGAACTAAGTTAGGATTAGGAATAGAATTACCATTTAACTGCCCGAAAGATTGTCCTTGAAAAGAACCTGTAATTGCATAATCTAAATTTAAACTATATGCATTACTGGCTCCACCGGCAACTTGTGCGTAACTTGCTCTAAATTTAGCATAATTAACCTGTTCTGGTAAATCAAACAATTCGTTTAATAACAAACTCTGACTTAGAGACCAGTAAAAGCCATTATTTGGAGTTGTTTTCCCAGGAAAAGATAGTGTAGAGAACCAATCATTTCTTCCTGTAAATGTTAAGTAAAAATACTTATCATAACTTACTTCAAAAGACCCATAAAGTGAATTTGTTTTTGTTTTTGAATATCCAAAAGTTGGCTCTGGTAAAGTTGTATTATTAATATCTTCTAAACCTTCTACAATAAAACCTCTACCCAATGCACTTAAAGATTCGAATGATGATGTTCTTGTATTTGCTCCGATAATTGAGCTTGTAGAAATTTTTTCTGTTAAAGCTTTATCAATACCTAACATTAAGTCTCCATTAAACAATGTATACGTAGATTTTGCTTGCGTCATTTCACCTGCTGGTCTGTATGCTGTTCCGAAAGGTGTTACTCTTCTTCTACTTAAATCATACGTATCTATACCTGCACGACCTGTTACATATAACCAATCATTAAAATCATATTTTAAAGATGTAGATGCTGTAAACCTATTTTTTTTATCATCATTATTAAAAGCATCTGTTGCCCAATATGGGTTAGAAATAAACTGACTTGGTTGAAATAACAGCTCTGTACCTTCCTCATTAAAGCCTGGTTGTAAGTCTGTAATATTTAAACTGCTTGGCAATACATACGCTACTGTATTAGCATTCCCTGGTGTATCACCAATATTAATACGATTATGTACTTTTTCAATAACATATTTAGCATTAACTGTAGATGTTAATTTAGGTGTAATATTTGCAGAAGCATTTAATGACATTGACTTTCTATTTAAAGTCGTATTCGGAAAAATATCATCATTATCTAAATTAGAAAAAGACAAACGATAATTATATTCCTCTCCTCCTTTTGATAATGCTACTGTGTTTATAACTGTAGAACCTACGTTATAAAATTTATCTAGGTTATTTCCTGTATTAGAATAAGGTCTTTTAGTACCATCCCAATTATAAACCATTGAGCCATCTAATTTATCTCCCCAAGATTGTAAAGAACTTACAAAAGAATCATCAATTGCATTGGCTATATTAGAAATTTCAACTGGCTGACCACTACCATCATACTCATAACCTGGTCTTAATCTATTATTCCCTTGTCCGTAAGTAGTTTGAAAATTTTGTAAATCAGTATTAATTTTATCAAAAGTAAAAGAACTAGAAAGCTCTACGCCCATTCTTTTTTGACCTTTTCCTGATTTTGTAGTAATCATAATAACCCCGTTAGATGCTAAAGAACCGTAAAGTGCGGCAGCAGAACTTCCTTTTAAAACGGAAACACTTTCAATATCATCTGGGTTTAATGAAGAAATATCATCTCCTCCATCTCCTGTTCCATCATTGGTTGCACCAACTACAGAACCGTTTGTATTGTTAATAATAGGAATTCCGTCAATTACATATAAAGGTTGGTTGTTTCCTGTTAACGAACTTGCTCCACGAATAATTACCCTACTAGACCCAGCAGCTCCTCCACTACCTGCAGAAATATTTACACCAGCAACTCTACCTTGTAAAGAATTAACAGCACTTGTGCTTTTTACTGCAGACATATCTTCTCCACCAACTTCCGTTAAAGAATACCCTAAAGATTTCGCCGCTCTTTTAATACCAAGTGCGGTAACCACAATCTCATCTAAACCAGTAGCATCTGCTTCTAACTCTGCGTTTATAACTTGATTTTCTCCAGTTAAGGTTATTGTAACCGTTTTATAACCAAGATAACTAAAGGCAATTGTTTTTCCTTTTAAATCTTCAGCCTTAATAGAATAATTCCCATCAAAGTCGGTAACACTCCCCTTATTAATTTGACTAATAAAAACGCTAACTTCCGGCAACGGTATTTCACTGCCTTTCTCTGTAACAACTCCCGAAATAGTCTTTAATTGAGCAAATGTACTTTGCACAATCAAAAACACTATCAAGGACAATGTTAGTTTGTAATTTTTTTTCATCTAGTTTAAATTTGAATTATTTAAGGTAAAGATATAAAAAAAACAAAAAACTGCAAGTTAATTGCATGAATTTGCAATATTTAATAAAATTATTCGAAAAATTAAATATTTCAAGAAAAAAACACGCATCCATTGCGATTTTAAGAATTATCAAAAATTACTAAATAAGCACAAAATCAACCAAATACAACAATAAATGAATGTATCACTAAGGAAAATGAACAAAACTTGCTTCATTTAACATTAATTGAAAATTAGTTAATTTTTGCGTTTTTAATTACAAAAACGCAAAAAAACGGCAAAAAAAATCTTTTTAAACAAAAAGCATTTGCAAAATGGTTAAATAAAATCTTACTTTTGAAAAAATCATTTTTTTATGAAAAAGAAAGAGAGACAGCAGAAAGTAGTAGATGAAGTAAGTATTAACAGACAGGTAAGTTCTACTTTTTTGGCTGAAAAACTAAATGTTTCAGAAGACACTATTAGAAGAGATATAAAGGAATTAGACAAGAAAGGTCTACTAACCAAAGTACATGGAGGAGCAATTTCTACCATGCAAAAACTCTACCATTACAATGAAGATGTAATCTACAAAAGAGAAGAAAAAGTTATTATTGCTAAGAAAGCAATTACTTTAGTAGAAGACGGAATGGTTATTATAATGAGTGGAGGTACTACAAATTTGATGTTAGCAAAATTATTTCCAAAAAATTTAAAAGCAACCATTTATACATATAGCTTACCAATTGCTATGCAATTGGCAGAACACGCAACTATTGAAACTATTTTTATTGGTGGTAGAATACAAAGAAACTCGATGGTAACAACTGGTATAGATGTAATTCAATATTTATCTAACATTACTGCAAACCTTTGCTTTATAGGCGTAAGTGCTTTTAATGCAGAACAAGGAATTACAGGTGAAGGATACGAGGTTGCCTTGGTTAAAAAAGCAATGATTGATTCTTCTGAACGCAATGTGTACTTATCTACTTCCAACAAACTAAATATCAGACTAAATTATGATATTTGCCCACTTAAAGAAATTGATATTGCCATTACAGATTTAGAACTAGATGACCCTATATTAAAACCCTATATTGACTCTGGCTTAGTTTTAATGTAATATTCATTAAGAAAAAAAGGAGCGATTATTAGAATAAACACAACAACATCAATGAAAATGCTTTTTTATAAAAACACCAAATCAATATATATTATTGCTTTATTTACTTTACTATTTATTAGTTGTAGTAAAAAAATTTATAATAAAGATGTAAAAAAAGGCAATGAAACTCAAAAAAGCATTGAAATTGACAAAAATGTTGAAACTGAAAATAACATTGAAGTAAAAAAAATTATTGACCTAAAAAAAAGGGTAGTTCCTGCTCCAGAAAGAGAATTCAGAGCTGCTTGGATTGCTAGTGTCGCTAACATAAACTGGCCAAGTAAACGAGATCTTTCTAGCAAACAACAAAAAGAGGAAGCTATTAAATTATTAGACCTTCTCCATAAAAATAATTTTAACGCCGTTGTATTACAAGTTAGACCACAGGCAGATGCCATGTATAAAAGCGACCTAGAACCTTGGTCTTATTTTTTAACAGGAACGCAAGGTAAAGCACCTTCTCCATATTATGATCCTTTAGAATTTTGGATTAAAGAAGCGCATAAAAGAGGACTAGAATTACATGCCTGGTTAAACCCTTATAGAGCGCACCACACCACCGGAGGCGAAGTAACAGCAGCTTCTATTGTTAACAAACAACCAGAATTAGCTGTAAAACTAGAAACTGGTTTTTACTGGCTAGATCCGGGAAATAAAAAAACGCAAAACCATAGTTACAAAGTTGTTATGGATATTGTTGAAAGATATAATGTAGACGGAATTCATTTTGATGATTATTTTTACCCATACCCTTCTTACAACAACAATAAAGATTTTCCTGATGATAAAAGCTGGAAAACATACTTAAACACTGGTGGAAAATTAAAAAGAGATGATTGGAGACGAGACAATGTAAACCAATTCGTTAAAAGTATTTACACAAACATAAAAGAAACAAAACCTAACGTAAAATTCGGAATTAGTCCATTTGGATTTTGGAGACCTAATTATCCTGCATCAGTAACTGCTGGTTTTGACCAATATAGCGAGCTATATGCAGATGCAAAACTTTGGCTAAACGAAGGTTGGATAGATTATTTTACACCGCAATTGTATTGGCCAATTAATAGAATGGATGTTAGTTTTCCTGTTTTATTAAATTGGTGGATAGGAGAAAACACCAAAGAAAGACACCTTTGGCCAGGAATGAGTATTGGTAGACAAAAAGGAGAAGAAGCCATAGACGAAGTCATCAATCAAATTATGATAACCCGAGGAATGACCTCAAAATCTCCAGGAACCGTGCATTGGAGCATTGCGCCTCTAGTTGATTCACCTGAACTTACGGAAGCAATTTTTAATGGTCCTTATAAAAAGCAAGCATTAACACCTAGTTATCCTTGGTTAAGCACAACAGCACCTGAAGCTCCAACTGTAAATTACTCTAAAGATAAAGACAATTTATCGGTAACTTGGGCACATAAACATATTGATAAAATTGCCAATTGGGTAGTGTATTACAAATACAACTCTAAATGGGATTATAGTATTCATGGTAATTTTACCAATTCACAAAACATACCTTTAGTTAAGGTTGATAATAAAAATTCAAGAAGCAACTTAAAAGCTATTGCAATAACCGCTGTTGATAAATTTGGAAACGAGAGTATTGTAAAGGAAATTAAATTATAGAAATTAAAACAAATTACTAAATACTATTCTTAGCTTCAATCCATTTACTCATGTATTTTGTAGCTTGTAACGTTTGATGTTGCAATAAATTCCCTAAAAAATTCTGAGTTCTGTGTTGTTCTAAATTTTCTTGAATTTCTTTTATTTGATTGATAAAAAGCACACCTAACTTCTCTTTATCATATATTTCATTGATAATTTCAGCTCCTGTTAATTGATGACTTTTCCACATATTTTTATTTCTATATAGTTCTGCGGAAATCAATGCAAAATCAGAAAAATCATTTTCTACAAAACCATTCCAAGGAAATCTATCACACATTCCTTCTGCTCCAATTTCTGTAGTTACGCTTGGCGTTCCACAAATCATGGCTTCGGTCAGTTTTCCTTTTATTCCTGCTCCAAAACGTAACGGAGCTAAAACAACTCTCGCATTTCTCACTACTTCTTTAGCGTCTTCTGCAAAGCCTTTTACTATAAAACCTTCTTTTTTATTATGTAATTGATTTATTTGTTGATTCGCATACGCTCCATAAATATGAACTTCTGCTTTTGGAAGTTGCTCTCTAATTTCACTCCAAATTTCTGTTTTCAAAGTTAAAACAGCGTCCACATTTGGTTTGTGAAAGAAATTACCAATAAACACAAAATTTGCTCTTTCATCAAAAGACTTCCATTTTCCTTGTTGATTTTCATCAATCCTATCTAATAAAAAAGGTAGATAATACAAGATTTTTTCATCAACCTTAAAAACAGATTTTAATAAATCCATTTCATACGTAGAGATAATCAAACTCATGTCGCAACGTAAAATAGAGGCTATTTCTCTTTTTGCATCATCAGATTTTAATAATGCTTCTGTTGTAAATTCTTCTCCTTTTTTTAATTGTTGATGACGTGTTTTTCGTAGAAAATGTAAATCTTCCGTATCTAAAATCCGAATTGCATTCGGGCAATTTTCCGCAACGCGCCAACCAAATTGTTCTTCCATCATAAAACGATCGAACATGACAATTGTTGGTTGTAACTCTTTTATAAAATCATCAAAAGAAGCATTGTTTAATTCAATAGAAACTTCATCAATTCCTAAAGAATTTAAACTTGTAGCTTTTTCACTTTTTTGCGCAGGAGAAGCAAAAGTTATTTTAAAATTATGTTTTAAAAACTGCTCAATTAATTGCATCATTCTACTTCCGGCAGCAGAAGAGTTTGGCTCAACCCAAACGTAACCAATAATTAAAACATTTTGTATTGTCAATTCTTTCAAATCATTTTTCATTTAAAACCCTTTTCTTTTTAAAACTTATTTAGCTAAAATTTAAGAAATTCAGATTGGTAAAACTACTTATTTCTTACTTTATTCTATGAAAATATATGTATTTTTGTTCATCAATATAAGAAACAAAGCGAAAGGTTACACTTTACGCAAAAAAACGCAATCATGAAATACGATATTATTGTAATTGGATCTGGTCCTGGAGGATACATTTCTGCAGTTAGAGCATCTCAATTAGGTAAAAAAGTAGCAATTATTGAAAAATATTCAACTTTAGGAGGAACTTGTTTAAATGTTGGATGTATTCCATCTAAAGCATTATTAGATTCTTCTCATCATTATTATGATGCTGTTAACCATTTTGACGAACATGGAATTTCTGTTGAAAACCCTACGTTTGATTTTGGTAAAATGGTAGAAAGAAAAGCCAAAGTTGTAGAAACAACTACCGGAGGAATCACATATTTAATGGACAAAAACAATGTTGATGTTTTTGAAGGTTTAGGTTCTTTTGAAGATGCAACACATGTAAAGATTACTAAAAATGATGGTTCTTCAGAAATAATTGAAGGAACTAATATTATTATTGCAACAGGTTCTAAACCGTCTACTTTACCATTTATTTCTTTAGACAAAGAGCGTGTAATTACTTCTACCGAAGCTTTAAAATTACCTGAAGTACCAAAACATTTAATTGTAATTGGTGGAGGAGTTATTGGTTTAGAGTTAGGTACGGTTTACAAACGTTTGGGAGCAGATGTTACTGTTGTAGAATATGCGCCAAAAATTACGCCAACTATGGATGCTGATGTTTCTAAAGAACTTACAAAAGTTTTAAAGAAACAAGGTATTAAGTTTGCTGTAAGTCATGGTGTTACTTCTGTAGAAAGAAATGGTGATGAAGTTACCGTAAAAGCAAATAACAAAAAAGGTGAAGAAGTTACTTTTACTGGAGATTATTGTTTGGTTGCTGTTGGTAGAAAAGCATATACAGAAGGCTTAGGTTTAGAAAAAATTGGTGTAGAAGTTAACGAGCGTGGTCAAGTTACTACAAACGATCATTTACAAACAAATGTTTCTAATATTTACGCAATTGGTGATGTAGTTAAAGGAGCAATGTTAGCTCACAAGGCAGAAGAAGAAGGTGTTGTTGTAGCTGAATATTTAGCTGGCGAGAAACCACATATCGATTATAATTTAATTCCTGGTATTGTGTACACTTGGCCAGAAGTTGCTGCTGTTGGTAAAACAGAACAAGAATTAAAAGATGCAAAAGTAGATTACAAAGTTGGTAAATTCTCTATGAGAGCTTTAGGTAGGTCTCGTGCAAGTGGAGATATAGATGGTTTTGTAAAAGTTATTGCAGATAAAAATACAGATGAAATTTTAGGAGTTCACATGGTTGGTGCACGTGTTGCAGATTTAATTATGGAAGCTGCAGTTGCAATGGAATACAGAGCATCGGCAGAAGACTTAGCAAGAATTTGTCATGGTCACCCAACATATTCTGAAGCGGTAAAAGAAGCTGCTAAAGCTGCTTGGGACGGAAAGCCTTTAAATGCTTAATCAGTAAAAATATATAATTTTAAAAATCTCGAAATACATTTATTTCGAGATTTTTTTTTGCGCTTCATTTTCTTCTAAAGCTGTATAATCTAGTTTCCACCCAATGGTTTCTACAATATTCTCCATTAATAAAATAGCTTCTAAAGCTTCTTTATTTGCCAATTTTATTAAATTACTTTCTGGTATTTTATTCAATACGTGTTCTTTTGCGTCTTTATTTAAACTGGTAAAATCTTCTGTACCAAACTTATTTAAATAACCATTTTTTATGTCGTAAAACTTAATATCACACTCAATAGAAACCACTTCTGGCTGCGGAAAATTTGACAAAACAATTTCCTTTTTTTCTGTATTAGCTGCTAATTTAATTTTTCTAAAATCGAACCCAATGTGTGCTTTTGCCTGAATTAAAACAATCGCTTTCTTTTTACTACTGAATCCCCAAAAGTTTTCTTTGGTATTTTCATGATGATAAATTTCAGAAAAATCTCCTTCTACAGTAATCAATTTAGACACTTTCTTTATTTTATCCAATAAAATAACAGATTGCTTTTCTACTAAATCCTTTTTCTTTGATACTGAAAATCGTTTCGATATTAGGTAGGAAACCCCTAAACCAATAACCAATCCTAAAATAATTAATTCCATAATGTAAATATACTACCAAAAAATAAATCTAATAATATACTTCTTAAAAATAGCTTCTTTCCCAATCCTTTTCTTTTTAAAAAGTTGTCTATTTTTATAACATGAAAAAAAATATGCTGTTAATTTCTTTTTTTATGATTATCTCTAATCTAAATAGTCAAGAAAGTAAAACTCCAAAAACACAACCTTCTAAATTTTTGTCAAACTTTTATTACAGTGTAAATTTTGGTGGTATTTTTTATCCTTTTTCTAATGACAATTTAATTGAAGGCTATAAAACAGAAACCTTCAGTAAAAACTATTTTTCAGGAAAATTAGGTTTTGGGTATAAAATAAAAGAAAACCTAGCATTACAATTTGGAGTTATTAGACCTGCTTCTTGGTTTAAATATGATAATGTAAATAATATTGGTTATTACAGAAGTGTGTGGATTAATGCCTGGTATTTATCACTCAAAAAAAACATCAACCTAACTAAAAAACTATCCTTTTTTGGAGAAGTTGGCGCTGCAAATGTTACAAGAAGTGGTTTTTCTATTGAAGATAAAGTAATTTATGATGATGCTCATTTTGGAAGCTTACTCTATGGTTTTGGATTCAATTACCAATTAAATGACCGGTGGAAACTAGCCTTAAACGGAACCTTTTTTCCAAAATCAGACAAACACAATCAACCATCTATTTCACAAGCCTCTGTTGGGTTTGAATACCATATTCAAAAAATACCTGAAGAGTTGGCTCTAGCATACGAAAATGATGAAAGGTATTTCTTTCCAAAAAATATTTTACAAGTAAGTTACGGAACCAGTAAAATTGGTTTTGGTGCAAACCAATTTTTCGGAATGAGCTTAAAAGTTGGTAATTTCGAAAGTTTCGGAATTCCGGTTTTTTGGGTTGGTGATGTAAAAGCAGAAAACTCATTTTCTATAACCTACCAAAGACTTGCCTTTAGAACACAAAAACTTTTTTCTCTAGATTGGGGTGTTAGTGTTACCGCTTTTAACACAGAAGCCACCAATACAAATGTGTTTGCGTTTTCCATTTTTCCTACTATGCGTTTTTACTTAATGCGAAGAGATGGTTTTGATATGTACACCAATTACTCGTTAATTGGCCCCACTTATTTAACAAAAAGTAACATAGATAATTTAGAAACAGGACCAAAAATTACGTATCAAGATACGATGGGTTTAGGCGTTTTCTTCGGAGAAAAAAGAGCTTACAACGCAGAACTTAGAATTATGCATTACTCTAACGGAAATATTTTTACTAAAAATTCAGGTGTTGCAATTCCTATCCAATTTACAATTGGAAAAACATTTTAATGCCAACATCAAATCAATTTAAAAATTTACATCTCAAAGAAATAAGAATTGTATTTTTGAAGCGAATATGCAAAGAACAACTCGCACTTATACTGTTGATAACACTATTGAATTTAAAGATAATTTATTGTCTTGGGCACAACAATTTGAAACTGTTATTTGGTTAGATTCTAATAACTACCATCAAAAATACTCTAGTTTCGATGCTGCTTTAGCTGCAGACGATTTTACGTCTATAAAAACAGATTATTACAACGCTTTTGAGAAATTAAAGGAATACCAAACCATTACCAAAGATTACATTTTTGGTTACATCACCTATGATGTTAAAAATGATGTTGAGCAACTTTCTTCCAAAAATTTTGATGGTTTAGATTTTGCTGACTTGTATTTTTTTCAACCTAAAAAGCTTGTTTTTATCAAAGGAAACTCTGTAGAGTTTCAGTATTTAAGAATGGTTGACGATGAAATTGACAGTGATTTTGATGAGATTCTTAAATCTAAAAATCCAGCAATCCAGCAATCTAAAAGTGACATCAAAATAAAACTACGAATTCACAAGGATGAATACCATGCAAAAGTAACCGAAGTTTTAGAGCATATAAAAAGAGGTGATATTTACGAAGCTAATTTTTGTCAAGAATTTTATGCAGAAAACGCCACTATAAATCCGATTGAAGTGTATAAACACCTCAACCAAATTTCCGAACCTCCTTTTGCCTCTTTTTTAAAGTTAGATAATCAATACGCCTTGTGCGCATCACCAGAAAGATATATTAAAAAAGAAGGCACAAAAATAATTTCTCAACCTATAAAAGGAACTGCAAAAAGATTGGTTAGCGAATTTGATGACGCACAATTAGCTTTAGATTTAACGCGAGACGAAAAGGAACGTGCAGAAAATGTAATGATTGTAGACTTGGTAAGAAACGACCTGTCTAAAACAGCCAAAATAGGCTCTGTAAAAGTAGAAGAACTCTGCAAAGTATATTCTTTTAAACAGGTGCATCAATTAATTTCTACAGTAGTTTCTGAAGTGGAAGAAAATACACACCCAATAGACGTACTACAAAGTACCTTTCCGATGGGAAGTATGACCGGAGCTCCAAAAGTTTCTGCTATGAAAATTATTGAAGATTTAGAAGAAACCAAACGTGGTTTATACTCTGGAACGATTGGTTATTTTACCCCTGAAAACAATTTCGACTTTAATGTAATTATAAGAAGTATCTTATATAATGAAGCAGAAAAATACATCTCTTACTCTGTTGGTGGTGCCATTACAGCACAATCTGTAGTAGAAAAGGAGTACGAAGAATGCTTGCTAAAAGCAAAAGCAATGAAGTTTGCTTTATTGAATTCTAAGTAAACAGTAATCATAAAATAATTATCAATAAATATGACAACATTAAAAAAAACAGCTACTTTACTACTAATTGGGTTCTTGTTTCTTTCACTTTTTACTTTTGCTCAAAATGAAAAAATCACTTATGGAAATCCGTCTGAAGTGGGTATGGATTCACTCTACATTTACACCAAAGTAGACTCCATAATGAATGTTGGAATACAAGAAGAAGCATTTCCTGGTGCACAAATTTTAGTTGTAAAAGACAGTAAAATCATTTTTAATAAAGCCTACGGTTTTCATACGTATGATAGCATTCAAGCAGTAAGTTTAGATGATATTTACGATTTAGCTTCTGTAACAAAAATTACAGGACCTTTACCTGCATTAATGAAACTTCATTCTGAAGGAAAGCTAGATTTAGACAGTCCTTTTAGCAATTACTGGAAACCTTGGAAAAAAAGGAAAGACAAAAAAGAGCTTACTGTTAGAGAAATTTTAGCGCATCAAGCAGGGTTGAATCCGTACATTATTTTCTTAAATGAAGTTTTAAAGAAAAATGGTAAAATCAAAACTCGTTTTATCAAAAGTAAAGCCAGTAAAAGATTTAAAAATGAAGCTTACGAAGGACTTTATGTTAAGAATCGATTTAAAAATAAGGTCTTTAGACAAATTAACAGATCTAAAGTTTCTGATGTAAAAAAATACAAATATTCTGGTTTAAGTTTTTTAATTTATCCGGACTTAATTTCAGAAATTACTAAAGAAGATTATACGGAATATCTGCAAACCAATTTTTATGCCCCATTAGAAGCAACCACTTTAAGCTACAGACCAAAATCTAAAAACTTTAACAACTTAATTGTACCAACAGAAGTAGATGATCTTTTTAGAAAAGGACTTACAAAAAACTGGGTTCATGATGAAAACGCAGCTCTTTTAGGCGGAATTTCAGGTAACGCAGGTTTGTTTGGTACTTCCCTAGATTTGGCTAAAATTATGCAAATGTATGCCAATTACGGAGTTTATGATGGTAAAATATATATTTCTGAAAACACGGTAAGAGAGTTTACCAAAATTCAATATCCAGAAAACGAAAACAGAAGAGGTTTAGGTTTTGATAAACCGTTAATTGACAATGCTACATTATCTATAAAAGAAGCTTACCCTGCACCAGAAGTGAGTCCAGAGAGTTTTGGGCATAGTGGTTTTACAGGAACTTTTGTTTGGGCAGATCCAGCAAATAATTTGGTTTTTATATTCTTATCAAACAGAGTATATCCCAATAGAAATCATAGAAATATATACAATCTAAATATAAGACCAAAGCTGCAGCAGGTGTTTTATAAAGCAATAAAAGACAATCAATAATTTTATCTAAATTTACATGATGATACCAAATCAAGACGAACTTTTTCAAAAAACTTTAGATAGTTTAGACGAAAAACCAACAGAACAAAATATGTTTAACATGTTTTTAAAGTTATACCCAAAGGAATGGAAAGATTTAAAAATTACCTTCTCTAAATTTAACAGAAGTAAACAATTTGGTAGAACTATTCCGTTGCCAAAACCAGAAGTTTCTATCAGAAAAGAGATTCGTGCTTGGTTAAATAAACAATAAAATGTTTAATTTTATAGGATGTATTTTAGACACCTATTTAGACATCAAACATTGGTTTGATACAAAAAGAAGGAGGAAGTATGAAAAAGAAAACAACCTACCAAAAAGTATTGTTTGGCACCCAATGACAAAACCATTGTTTATTTTCTTTATCATTATTACTCCTGTTATCTTCCTATTTTCATTCTTCATTTTCAAAAATGAGAATCAGAGAAAGACAACAAAAAGAATGCTGGAAATTTCTAAACTTTTAGAAGCAGAAAAGAAACAATTTAGAAAATACCCTTCAGCATTAAAAGACATTATTAGAAATAACCCGTTAAGAAGCAATTTAACAATGGATTATTGGAAATCTACTTTTGTATATATTCCATCTAAAGATGGACAAAATTACCAATTGACTTCTTTAGGAGGAGATGGAAAATTAAATACAAAAGACGATATACAATACTCTTCAAATTAAATAACACTATCACATTTAAAATTGTTATTTTTGAGGTATAATGCTAAAAAAACTAGAGAACCACATCAACCAGAACCTTTCTTTTTTAAAGGATAAAAAGTTATTAATCGCCATTTCTGGCGGAGTAGATTCTGTAGTTTTAGCACATCTTTTATCAACATTAAAATTTAATATTTCTCTTGCACACTGCAACTTTAATTTAAGACCAATTGAATGTGATATAGACGAGGAGTTTGTAAAAAATTTAGGAAAGAATCTAAACACCAAAGTTTTTACAATTCATTTCAATACAACAGAATTTGCCAAAGAAAACAAACAATCTACACAAATTGCTGCAAGAAACTTACGATATAATTGGTTTAATGAACTGATAGAAAAACACCAATTTGACTACATTTTAACAGCTCATCATGCAGATGATAACTTAGAAACTTTTCTAATTAATTTAACGCGTGGTGCTGGTTTAGATGGATTAACGGGTATTCCAGAAATTAATGGAAATATTGTGCGTCCACTTTTAAAATTTTCTAGAGAAGAGATCTTAACTTTTGTAAAAGAAAATAATATTTCTTGGCGAGAAGATAAAAGCAATGCATCTACAAAATACATCAGAAATAAAATTAGACATCAAATTCTTCCTGTTTTAAAGGAAATAAACCCTAGTTTGTTAGAAACTTTTGAAAAAACAACGGCACATTTAAAAGAAAGTCAGCAAATAATTGAAGATAAAATTGATGAAATATCAGCAGAAACGATCGCAACAGAAAACAATATTTTAAAAATTGATATTTCTAAAATCGAAAAATTATCGAACCCGAAGGCTTATTTATATCAGCTTCTAAAAGACTATAATTTTACGGAGTGGAATGATGCTGCCGATCTAATTTCTGCACAGTCTGGAAAGCAAATTATCTCTAAAACACATACATTATTAAAAGATAGAGGTTTTTTATTACTTTCTAAAAAAGATTTCTCTACTGCGCTCGAAACGACAACGGAGATAGACGAAAACACAAGTATAATTACAGAACCTATCCATTTAAAACTTGAAGAAGTACAAGAAAAATCGACAGAAAACAAACAAACCATTTATGTTGATAAACAAAACTTACAATTCCCTTTAAAGCTTAGAAAGTGGCAAGATGGAGATTTCTTTTACCCTTCTGGAATGAAAGGAAAAAAGAAGTTAAGCAAATATTTTAAAGACGAAAAATTCTCGCTTTTACAAAAACAAAATACATGGCTGCTTTGTAATTATGACAATGCCATTATCTGGGTTATAGGATGTAGAAAAGACAATCGTTTTGATACAAACAAAAAAAACAATACACTCTTAAAAATTTCAATATAAATTTAAACCAATAGAATTATGAAGAAGTTACTAGTTTTAATTGCCTTTACAACCATATTATCTTGTAAACCAAAACCTGAAGAAACTGTAGACTATGCCATTATTTCTGGTAAAATTGAAAATACAGATTCTAAAAAAGTAATCATTTACGATCAATATACAATGGGTAAAGTTGCTGATATAACGATTGCAGAAGATGGTACTTTTAGAGACACTTTAAAGATATCTACCGATTTTTACGCACTGCGTCAAGATAAAGATTTCACAAATTTATATATTACTAAAGGAAGCGTTTTAAAAATTGAATACGATTCAGAAAAAAAAGACTCTACGCTACAATTATCAGGTAGTAATAGCACTATTAATAAATACTTATCAGAAAAAAATAAGGTTATAGCAGCTACAACTGGAGATCAAAAAGAAATGTATCTAAAAGATGAAGCAAGCTTTAAAGCACATTTATTAAATATAAAAAAAGCAGAAGAAGATTTATTAATAAAAACAAATGATATTTCTGAAGAATTTAAAAATAAGGAACTTAAAAACATTAATTACAGTTATTTATCTACTTTACAGAATTACGCTCCTTATCACGGATATTACACTAAAGACAAAAGTTTTAAAGCATCAGAAAACTTTTTAGATGAATTAAAAAATATCGATTTAGAAAATGAAAACGACTATCTTTTTTCTCCAGGATATAGAGGTCTTGTTGATAATGCATTAGCAACCAATGCTACAGCATTAGCAAAAAAAGATTCTATAGCAGATGATATTGCCTATTTAAAATTGACTGCGAAAATAAAAAATGATAAAATAAAAAATAAATTATTGTATGATGCCGCTAAATACGGAATTACTTATACAGACAATTTAGAAGAATTTTATACGCTCTTTACTAACAATTCTACTAACCAAGAAAACAACAAAGAAATAACAACGGCTTACAACAAACTAAAGGCTTTGGCTAAAGGAAGTCCGTCTCCAAAATTTATAGATTATGAAAACAATGCAGGCGGAACCACTTCTCTAGACGACTTAAAAGGAAAATATTTATATTTAGATATTTGGGCAACTTGGTGCGGACCTTGTATTGCAGAAATACCTTCTTTAAAGAAACTAGAAAAAGAGTATCATGGTAAAAACATTGAATTCATTAGTATTTCTATCGACAAAATGAAAGACCATGAAAAATGGAAAAAAATGATTGTTGATAAAGATCTAAAAGGAATACAGTTATTTGCAGATAATAATTGGGAATCTAAATTTGTAGAAGAATACCTAATAAAAGGGATTCCACGTTTTATATTAATTGACCCAAACGGAAATATTGTAAACGCAAATGCACCAAGACCGTCTGACCAAAAATTAGTTGAAACGCTACAATCTTTAGAATTATAAAGATTAAAAACTATACGATACAATTTATTAAAAAAAGAAGCTATTCGTCGTACAGATATATCAAAATATTTTTGCTCAAATAAAAATAAAAAACTTCATAAGTAATAGAAAATAAACAATTCACTAAAAAGGAATCAAATTTATATCGTTTTCGCAAATAAAAACATGATTATTCATTAAAAAGCACACTTAATCATTTCCCTTTTTCGTAATTTTAATCCCGTAAAATCATAAGAAAATGAACAATTTACCTAAGCTAGATAGATTTAATGAAAACGTACTGTCTAAATATCAAATTTATAACAGTATTTTCTCAACGCTACCTTTTGACACCATAGACGATACTGGGGTTTTATTACCTCTTTTACATAAAGTTTGTAACAAAGGTTTTAAATTAGAAAAAAACCCTACAGAAATTGTAGAACACTTTTTTAATAAATACCAAGACGAACCTTCAGAAAAAGAAAAATCTGATTTACTTTTTCGTTTTATTCAATTTATAGAACGTCAAGTAGTTTTATTTGATGCTGTAGAAGATGCTGCATATCCTATTGTAAATAATATGGATGGTTTTGGAACGTTAAGAAACTCTAAGGAACTAGCGCTTTTAAGCAATAAAAAAGACGAACTAAAAAAGCATTTAGAAGATTTTAAAGTACGTATTGTATTAACGGCACACCCAACGCAATTTTACCCTGGGTCTGTTTTAGGTATCATTACAGATTTAGACAAGGCAATACAAAATGATGATTTACTACTCATTAGAAAACTATTAGCTCAATTAGGGAAAACACCTTTCTATAAAAAAGAAAAGCCCTCTCCTTTTGATGAAGCTGTAAGTTTAATTTGGTATTTAGAACACGTATTTTATCATTCTGTTCCTAAAATATACAACTACATTCAACATCATATTTATGATGGTGAACCGATAGAAAATGAAATTATTGAACTTGGTTTTTGGCCAGGTGGAGATAGAGATGGAAACCCATTTGTTACTACTAAAATTACTTTAGATGTTGCAGAAAGATTGCGTCAAACAATTTTAAGAAATTATTATAGAGACATTAGACGTTTAAAAAGACGTTATACTTTTGATGGTGTGCAAGAAATCTTTGCAAGGTTAGAAAAAAGACTTTACAAGCATGTTGTAAGAAGCTATACAAAAGTTAACTTTTCTCAAAAAATCTTATTAGATGAGCTATATGCTGCCAGAGAAATTATTGTAAATGATCATCAATCTTTATTTGTAGAAGAATTGAATGATGTTATCAATAAAGTTAGAATTTTCGGTTTTCACTTTGCAACTTTAGATATTAGACAAGACAGTAGAGTGCATCACCAAGCATTTACACAAATTGTAGAAGATTTACTTAAAACAGGAGATACTACTTTTCCTAAAAACTATTTAAATCTTTCTGATGAAGAACAAGTTGAAATTTTATCTGTTGTAAAAGGAAGTATTGACCCAAGTATTTTAACGGATGAAACTTCTGTTAAAACCATAGAGTCTATTTATGCTTTAAAAGAAATTCAGCAAAGAAATGGAGAACGTGGAGCAAACCGTTACATTATTAGTAACAACCAAAGTGCTTTACACGTAATGCAAACTTTTGCAATGTTAAACTTATGTGGTTTTGAAAATGAATTACCAGTAGATGTAATTCCTCTTTTTGAAACAGTAGAAGATTTAGAAAATGCAGAAGATGTAATGAGAACTTTATACTCTAATAAAGTATATAGACACCATGTTGCCAAAAGGAAAAACAAACAAACGATTATGTTAGGTTTTTCTGATGGAACAAAAGATGGTGGCTATTTAATGGCTAACTGGGGTATTTTTAAGGCAAAAGAAGCTTTAACAAGAATCTCTAGAGAATTTGATATTGAAGTAATTTTCTTTGACGGACGTGGTGGACCACCAGCTCGTGGAGGAGGAAAAACACACCAATTTTATGCTTCTTTAGGCCCAACAATTGAGGATAAAGAAATACAATTAACCATACAAGGACAAACAATTAGTTCTAATTTTGGTACACAAAACTCATCTCAATACAACTTAGAACAATTATTAAGTTCTGGTATTAAAAATGATGTTTTTACCAAAGATCAATTAAATGATAGCCATAGAGAATTGATAAACGACATGGCTGCTACAAGTTACCAAAAGTATGTAGATTTTAAAAATCATCCTAAATTTTTATCGTATTTAGAAAAAATGAGTACGTTAAAATACTATGCAAAAACAAATATTGGAAGTAGACCAAGTAAACGTGGTGGCTCTGACAAGTTAGACTTTTCTGCATTAAGAGCAATTCCTTTTGTTGGTAGCTGGAGTCAGTTAAAACAAAACGTACCAGGTTTCTTTGGTGTAGGTACTGCACTTAAAAAATACGAAGATGCTGGTAGATTTGAAGAAGTAAAAGAGTTTTATCACGCTTCAGATTTCTTTAGAACTTTGTTAGAAAATAGTATGATGAGTTTAACCAAATCTTTCTTTGGTTTAACTTCTTATATGTCAGATGATGAAGAATTTGGTGAATTTTGGACTCTAATATTCACTGAGTACGAAACTACTAAAAGACTGCTTTTAAAACTTACCGGAGAATCTGAATTAATGGAAAATTTCCCTGTAGGAAAAGCATCTATAGAAATTAGAGAACAAATTGTATTGCCTTTATTAACAATACAACAATTTGCTTTAAAGAAAATTCAAGAACTTCAAAAAACTGGCGGAAGCGCAGAAGAAATTGAAGTGTATGAAAAAATGGTAATGCGTTCTTTATTTGGTAATATTAATGCAAGTAGAAACTCTGCTTAAAAACTTATTTATCAAATAATTATAGTATATTTATAAAGTAAAATTACGTACCATGAAAAAATACGCTTTCTTACTTTTAACTTTATTTGTTGGTAGTTTTTGTTTTTCACAACAACAAACTACCAACAATAATTTTATTCCTGTTAGTATTTACACTACTTCTTTTCAGCTCAAAGCTGATGATACTCCTTCTTATTCTTCCATAAACAAGGACTTAAATTTTAAAAAACAATATAAATTTTCAACGGTTTCTTTTGAAGAAGTTGATGATAACCAATTTTTAATTTCTACTGAAAACCTTACTACAAAAGCCACTAAATTTATCTATGACGATTATAAAAGTTATAGAGATGAAAACTTATTAAAAGGCTTTTTACAAAAACACGATCCTACAAGATGGGATCCTATCAACTTTACATCACAGAAGCTTAATTAATTTTCTTTAATATTTTTTTTAATTATTTAAAATAATATCATTTATTTCTTTTAGAGCACTTGTACCACTACCTCTATAAACAATTTTATTATTAGAATCTATTAATATTAATGTTGGATAGTATTTGATATTCAAATCCCTTATAATTCCAGCACCCATTCTTGATCTTTTTACAAAGAAATGATTCCATTTCATGTCATTTTCATGAACAAAATCTTTCACCTTTGTAACCTCTTTATCATAAGAAATACTTAATAAATTCACATTTTTGGCATTTTTAGAATAGAAAGATTTAAGTTCTGGAATTGCATCTTTACATGGTTTACACCAAGTACCCCAAAAATCTAATAAAGTATATTTTTTATTTTTAGAGAAGATATACAATTTAGTTTCATCTCCATTTAGATCTACAATTTTTAAATTGTTTATTGTTTGTCCTGTTCTAAATCCATAAATTTCTTTTTTATTAGTTACTCTAAGTATTAATTTAGAAACATTATTAGTAATACTATCAATAACATAAATTTTATTTGCTAGCTTAATTGAGTCTTTAATTCGATATTCAAAATTACCATTAACAGTAAAATCATTTTTATTAAACTTTAAAGAATCTGGTTTTATTAAAACTGTTAGCCAAGAATTATAATACCCTTGTATTGCTATGTTATATTTTTGTTTATCAACCTCTAAAGATCCTGACCAATAATCTTTTAGTTTAATAATTAATCTTGACTTCTTTAAAATATCATTATTTGAATATGAGAACTGATAATCATTTAAAGATGGATAAACGATAGCTTTTCGTTTAAAATTATTTATTTGAGAATCTTTAAAATTCCAATAATTGAAATTTATTAAAGGTATATTTCTTATCGCTAAAGAATCATCTGCGTCTATTCTGAAGTTATTATCAAAGTATATAGGATTATCATCCGAAAAATCACTATTATTATTATCATCAACAATAATAACTTGTTTGGTTTTAGTAAATTTTATTGCTGTTAATAATAGTTTTTGTTCTGGTTTTTTAATTTCTATAGTACTATCAATATTTTTTTTAATAAACTCATCTCTATTCAAGTATCCTTTCTGATACATTTCAAAATAAAATTTTCGATAATCAGTATAAAGTGTAGAAATTATAATAGAATCGTCTTTTTTAAATTTAGATAGTTCTAATTGTTTATTATAATATTCTGGAAACTTTTCATTCAATGAAAAAATTCTCCTTGTATCAAATTGTCTATTAAACGCAATATCTTGATTAATTACCAAAGTTAATTCCGTTTCTATATTTTTAAGTTTGGTTTTAGTTTTGCATCCAAAAAATATGACCATTATACTAATAATAATAATTACTCTCATACATAACTAATGTTAAAAAAATCAATATATAAAAAAATACCCAAAACCAAACCTTAATTAATTTTCTTTATCTTTAGAAAAAAGAAAAAGAATGCTTGTAAAAGTCTATGGCTCTGCTGTTTTTGGTATTGAGGCAACCACAATTACCGTAGAAGTAAATATTGATAAAGGAATTGGCTACCATTTGGTAGGCTTACCAGACAATGCCGTTCGAGAAAGTTCTTATCGAATTTCTGCTGCACTTAACAATAATAACTACAAACTTCCTGGAAAGAAAATCATTATTAATATGGCTCCCGCCGATATTAGAAAAGAAGGTGCTTCTTATGATTTAACTTTGGCTGTTGGAATTTTAGCCGCATCAGCTCAAATAAAATCTGAAGCTATTCATGAATACATTATTATGGGCGAACTTTCTCTAGACGGAAGCTTACAACCCATAAGAGGCGCCTTACCAATTGCCATAAAAGCAAGAGAAGAAGGTTATAAGTATTTAATTCTTCCGAAAGAAAATGCTAAAGAAGCTGCCATTGTAGATGATTTAGAAGTTTTAGGTGTCGAAAATATATTAGAAGTCATCAATCATTTTAATGATGATAAAAAAATTGAACCAACCATTGTTGATACAAGAGCTGAGTTTTATAAAAACATAGATTTCCCAGAGTTCGATTTTTCTGATGTAAAAGGACAAGAATCTATAAAACGATGTATGGAAATTGCCGCTGCTGGCGGACATAATATTATTTTAATTGGTCCTCCAGGATCAGGAAAAACAATGTTAGCAAAAAGATTACCATCTATTTTACCACCAATGACCTTACATGAAGCATTAGAGACTACAAAGATTCATTCTGTAGTTGGTAAAATTAAAAAGGAAGGCTTATTATACCAACGTCCTTTTAGAAGCCCACATCACACAATTTCGAATGTAGCTTTGGTTGGCGGCGGACAATACCCAAGACCTGGAGAAATTTCGTTATCTCATAATGGTGTTTTATTTTTAGATGAATTACCAGAGTTTAAAAGAGATGTTTTAGAAGTTATGCGTCAACCTTTAGAAGATAGAGAAGTTACTATTTCTAGAGCAAAATTTACAGTTACTTACCCAAGTAGTTTTATGTTAGTGGCAAGTATGAACCCGAGTCCGAGTGGTTTTTTTAATGATCCAAACAGCCCAATGACCTCTTCTCCACAAGAAATGCAACGTTATTTAAGTAAAATTTCAGGACCATTATTAGACAGGATCGATATTCATATAGAAGTAACTCCTGTTCCCTTTGCAAAACTATCTGAAGAACGCAAAGGAGAATCTAGTGTAGCAATTAGAGAACGAGTTACTGCTTCTAGAGAAATACAATCTGAACGTTTTAAAGATTTCGAAAACGTACATTATAATGCACAAATGAGTGTAAAACAGATTCGCGAATTCTGTAAATTATCACCAGAAAGTTTATCACTTTTAAAAACTGCAATGGAAAAATTAAACCTTTCCGCAAGAGCCTATGATCGAATATTAAAAGTATCTAGAACTATTGCAGATTTAGCAAATTCTAAAGACATTTCTCCAGATCATATTGCAGAAGCCATACAATATAGAAGTTTAGATAGAGATGGTTGGCTGGGATAAAATTAATTTTTCTAAACGCAAATTCGCAGAGAATTACAGTTAATAATCTGTTTGTTTTTTTTACTAAATGATGAGCTTTGTTTCTGAAAAAGCAATGAATTTTCACTAAATTTAGCTACGCTTTCTTTTCAAATAAATATTATAAAGTAGACCAAACATAATTAAACAGACACCTAATAAAGTCCATAAATTATAAATTTCATCAAACCAAAAAGCACCAATTACAATCATAAAAATAACTTCTAAATATTTTAAAGGTACAACTACGTTTGTTTCTCCAGATTGTAATGATTTTGTCATGTATAACTGACCAACATACCCAAAAAATCCTAAACTTAATAAAAGTAACCACTCTGTTAAATTAGGCGTTTTCCAATATTTTATAGACATAATTCCGCCAAATGAAAATGCTAAAATCATAAAATAATTTATAATCACTAGAGGATTTTCTGAATCTCCTAGTTTTCTAATTACAATAAATATCAACCCTAAAAAAATTGCAGATAAAATCGCAAAAATTACTCCCAAAGAATTAACATCTGCCCCAAAACCCTTAATAACTAAAACTCCAATAAAAGCGATTAAAAATAAGACCCATTGAACTGATTTAATCTTCTCTTTTAAGAAAAATAATGCAAAAATAGCCCCAAAAATAGGTGATGTATATCTTAAAGAAACCGCGGTTCCTAAAGAAAGATAATTTAAAGACATAAAAAAACAGGTTAGAGAAATAACTCCAAAAAGGCCCCTTAGAAACAATAGTTTTTTGTTATTTCCTAAAATAGGAATCTTCGCTTTTATAATTAATGGAATAGTGAATAACAGCGTACCAATAGATCTAAAAAACACAATTTGATACGCATCAAAAGCACCTAAATATTTTACAACTGCATTCATTAACGAAAATGCTATGACACTAAAAATCATGTAAAAAATGGCTGTTGAGCTTTTCATAAAGAAGAAAAATTTACTACTTAAAAAGTATTTAATAATCATCAAAAATACCATAAAAAAGACATTTTATAATTATTAAGTCAATAAATATAAAAACAAATAACCAAAATACATTATTATCAGTAAAAAGTTAATTTTACTAAATTTTCAATATCAATAACACATTTTAACACCTTATTATTGTAAAATAAATAAACAAACATACGTATTATTAAATTTTTCATACTGTAAAAAATAAATAGTTTTATAATTTAGTTGATGTAAATTCTTATAAAATTCTAATAGATGAAAACAACAAATTTTAATAGACGTGAGTGGTTAAAAAAAGGAGCATTAACCCTAGGTGCAATGGCTTTAGTACCTCATGATATATGGAGTAGCAACGTACTAACCGCTCAAAAAGAAGGCAGAACTTTCTTATACAATTCTAACAACTATTTTAATGAATTTACACCTCCTATAATAGAAGAGGAAAGTACATTAACCATTTTAAGATCTAATGAAAACCCTTACGGACCACCACCAAAAGCAGCAAAAGCTTTTCAAGATGAAGTTTTTAAAGGAAATAGATATGCTTGGGAATCTTTAAACGATCTAAAAACTAAAATAGCCAAAAACGAAGGCATTAACACTAACCAAATTTTAATGGGCCCTGGTTCTTCAGATTTGTTAGAAAAAGTAGCCATGGTTTTCTTTCAAGAAGGTGGTAATGTAATTAGTGCAGACCCTAGTTATATGTCTTTAATTGTAGTTGCAAAATCTGTAGGTGGTAATTGGAAATCTTATAAATTATTAGAAGATTCTCAACACGATTTAGATGCTATGGAAGCAGGAATTGATGAAAACACAAAATTAGTATACATATGTAACCCTAACAACCCAACAGGTTCAATTACAGACGCTAAAAAGTTAAAAGAATTTTGTAGCAGAGTGTCAGAAAAGGTACCTGTTTTTGTTGATGAAGCTTATATTGAGCTATCTAAAAACGGAATTAAAGACTCTATGAACTCTTTAGTTGCAGAAGGTAAAAATGTAATAGTAGCAAGAACGTTTTCTAAAATTCATGGAATGGCTGGCTTAAGAGTTGGGTACGCTATTGGTAAAAAAGAAACTTTAGATATTATAAGCGAAATTACACGTGGCGGAATGGGAATTACAGGTCCATCAATAGCCGCAGCAATTACTAGTTTAGAAAATATCGAGTTTTTAGATTCTTGTAAAACCAAAATTGCAGATGCTAGAACATATACAATGGGTTATTTAAAAGAAAAGAATTTTTCTTGTTTACCGTCTGAAACAAATTTTATAATTTTTGAAATCCCTATGGAAGGAAAAGAGTTTTTAAAGAAAATTTACGCTAAAAATGTGGCTGTAAAATCTTTTAAATTTTGGGATAAAAATTGGTGTAGAGTAAGTATTGGTACCATGGATGAAATGAAATTATTTACGAATGCTATGACAGAAATTTTTGCATAATTTATGGATGGCGCTTTAGAAAAATCAATTTCATTTATCCTATTTATTTTAATAGGAGTTCTCTTAAAAAAGAAAATATCTACCGGAGAACAAACTAACGGATTAAAAAGTTTAATTCTAACACTTGCATTACCTGCAACTATATTTATTGCTTTATTAAAAGTAAAAGTTGATGGAAATTTAATTCTATTTCCAATTTTAGCTTTAGGTTTTAATGTAATACTTTTTGCGGTTACACCTATATTATTAAAAATTATTGGTATTGATATAAATTCAGATAAAGGTAGAAGTGCCAAACTACTAATACCTTCTTTAGCTCCGGGTTTATCTTGTTTTGCTTTTATATTAGAATTTTTAGGTGATGGTTCTTTGGCAAAAGCTGCAATGGCAGATTTAGGTAACAAGTTTTTTGTGCTTTTTTTACTCTATTTAGTAGCCTTAAAATGGCATTATAAAAATGCAGATTTTGAAGCAAATTCGCTAAAAACAAAATTAAAAGGACTTTTTAAAGCATTACTTTACGAGCCTGTAAACTTATTTATAATTGCAGCATTGGTATTGGTTTCATTTGGAATTACACTAGACAAAATTCCTGGTTATTTATCAATCACCTTAACAAGGTTGAGCTATATAATGACGCCTTTAGTCTTACTTTTTATTGGTTTAGCTGTAAAAATTAAAAAAGAACAATTTCTTCAATTGTTTTCTTTACTCCTTTTAAGAGCTGCTTTTACATTGCTTTTAATTGCTGGAATTATTTTATTTGCAGATATAACAATCAAAAAAGATATTTTAGTAATGATTGCTTTTGCTTTAAGCTCTGCTAGTTTTTGGCCTTTTGCACATATTTCTGCCATAAACCTAAAAGAGAAAAAAGAAAATACCCTAGAAAAAACTTTTGATATTAATTTTGCCTTATCAATTTTAGCACTTTCTTTGCCTATTTCAGTTTTATTAATTTTAGGAATATTAACAACTGGTAATACTTTTACCAATATAGATAACATTTTAATATTAGGCACAACACTCTTCTTTATCGGAATTTTGTACCCAGTATTCATTAAAATAAAAAGAAATGTAGTTTCTAAAAAAAGTGATAATACTTCTAGTATTAAAAAAAATAAAATCCAGCTTTCTGCTGATAAATAAAGCAACAACTATTAAAAAAATAAAAACCCTTTCATATTAATGAAAGGGTTTTCTTAAATTATTTAGAGAAATTAAAAACTCCAATTTTTATAACTACTAGAGCTCTCTAATTGTTCTTCGATAGTATCATCTAATTCTTTAAAAAAGTCGATACCTGTTAAAGCTTCTACTTTATCTACCGAAACCACAAATTTGTACAAAGGCAAATTCGATTCTTTATGAGGCATCAAAAATGCCAACATTTTAATTTTTCCGTTTGTTTTATCTAAGATTACTTTATAAAACTGATTTGGTACAGCAACAGCTTCACTACCAATTGTTTTTAAATTATTTTCTAAAACGCCTCCAGTAATTACAAATACACCATCGTTTTTCTTTGCCCAATAACGTACTTTCTGTTCTAAGCGATTCCAAACACCTGCGTTAAATTTGTGTTCTTGCGGACTGATATTACTTGTTAAAAAAGTTTCGTCGTGCGCAACTTTAGAAAAACGTCTGTCTGCTGCAGGACATAAATGCCCTTTATCATAACCAGACTTTTTATAATTACGCCAATGTGCAGCTTTGGTTTTTACTGCGTTGTCAATTTCAAAATAAGGTCTTTTGTAATTGGTGCTACTTAAATCGGATGCTTTTAACTCATACGCAACCCATTCTGCTTGTTCGTGTTTTTCGCTATAGGATAATGAATAATTTTGATGATGTACCACTTGGTTTGTAGTACTTGTTGGCAAAAAATACTGGTTGGTAGTTGCTTTTGGTGTTTTACCATTTTCTATGATACTTTTTTCTTTTTGAGCATCTAATAGTTCTTCAGAACCTAAAACAGCTACTAAAATGATAATGGCTATTATGGATAGTACTTGTTTTCTTTTCAAGGTGATTATTTTAAGTTGTAAAGGTATGAATAAAGATAAAGTTAATACACTTCATAAATCATATGAGATTCCTCAATCTCCTAAAAAGGCTCATTTCGGAATGACAGAAAGAGAAAATGACAATAGTGTTACTAAGAACTGTTCTTTAAAATAGTATTCTTTTTTTAATCCTAAAATTTCGCGTTAAGGATTGAGCGGTCTGTTTGAGCTCTTTTTTATTTTTCATAAAAAAAGCGAGTAGTGAAAGCCTGTTAAAACGCCCAAAAAAAGCATAATTATTATGAGATTCCTCAATCGCCTAAAAAGGCTCATTTCGGAATGACAAGGTGTAAAAAAAACGGAAATTAGAAGCAAAGAAAAACCCTCTCAAATTAATGAAAGGGTTTTGTATATTTTGCAATCTAAAAAACAAGATTGCCGCGTCATTACTTCCTCGCAGTGACAAATAGTTTTAGTATCTATAGTGTTCTGGTTTATAAGGACCATCTACTGTTACACCAATATAAGATGCTTGCTCTTCGCGTAATTCTGTAAGCTCTACTCCTATTTTTGCAAGGTGTAATTTTGCTACTTTTTCATCTAAATGTTTTGGTAACATGTATACATCATTTCCGTAAGCATCAGCGTTTTTCCATAATTCGATTTGCGCTAAAGTTTGGTTTGTAAATGAGTTAGACATTACAAAACTTGGGTGACCTGTTGCACAACCTAAGTTTACTAAACGTCCTTCTGCTAATAAAATAATATCATTTCCGTTGATATTATATTTATCAACCTGAGGTTTGATAGTATCTTTTGTATTACCATGGTTTTTGTTTAACCAAGCCATGTCAATTTCATTATCAAAGTGCCCAATGTTACATACAATAACTTTGTCTTTCATAGCCTCAAAATGACGACCTTGAATAATATCTTTGTTTCCTGTAGTTGTAATAATAATGTCTGAATTACCAACAACAGTTTCTAATTTTTTAACTTCAAAACCGTCCATTGCAGCTTGTAAAGCACAAATAGGATCGATTTCTGTAACCGTTACAATAGAACCAGCTCCTTTAAATGATGCTGCTGTACCTTTACCTACATCTCCATAACCACAAACAGTAACACGTTTACCTGCTAACATAATATCTGTTGCTCTACGAATTGCATCTACTGCAGATTCTTTACAACCATATTTATTATCAAATTTAGATTTTGTAACAGAATCGTTTACATTAATTGCTGGCATTGGTAAAGTTCCGGCTTTTACTCTTTCGTAAAGTCTATGAACTCCAGTTGTAGTTTCTTCTGATAAACCGTTAATTCCTGCAGCTAATTCTGGATATTTATCTAAAACCATGTTCGTTAAATCCCCACCATCATCTAAAATCATGTTTAATGGTTTTCTATCTTCACCAAAGAATAAAGTTTGCTCTATACACCAGTCAAATTCTTCTTCAGTTAATCCTTTCCAAGCATAAACGGCTGTACCTGCTTCTGCAATTGCTGCTGCTGCTTGGTCTTGTGTAGAAAAAATATTACAAGAACTCCAAGTTACTTCTGCACCTAAAGCTTGTAACGTTTCTATTAAAACTGCTGTTTGAATTGTCATGTGAAGACAACCTGCAATTCTAGCTCCTTTTAAAGGTTGCTCGTTTTTGTATTCTTCTCTTAAAGACATTAAACCTGGCATTTCTGCCTCTGCCAATAAAATTTCTTTTCTTCCCCAAGCTGCAAGAGAAATATCTTTAACTTTGTTTGGTACGTAAGCTATTTTTGTGCTCATATTATGTATATTTATATTCTAATTTTTCGAACTGCAAAGTTACGACATCCATTTTAAAAAAGTATGCCTCTTTACAAAAGTTTAACGATTAACAAAAACACTAAAGTATTCATTTGGAAAATTGAAGAAACCTTTAACGATTTAAATACAAACGTTTTACTTACTGATAAAAGTCAAGCTCGTTTAGACGGAATGAAATCTGACTTACACCAAAGAGGATTTTTAAGTGTGCGTCATTTATTAAAAGAAGCTGGTTATTCTGATTCGGATTTAGTTTATGATGAATTTGGAAAACCACACTTAAAAGATGGAAAATTTATTTCTATTACACATTCCTTCACTTTTTCTGGGTTGATAATTTCTGAAAATTTACATGTTGGTATTGATATTGAAATGCAACGTGATAAAATTCTGAAAATTGCACACAAATTTACGCATGTTAAAGAGTATGTAACCATTGCAAACCACGATGCTTTAATTAGCAAACTAACCATTGTTTGGGGTGGAAAAGAGAGTTTGTATAAAATCTTCGGAAAGAAAAAATTACGCTTTTTAGAAAATATTTATATTGAAGATTTTGATTTTAAAGACGCAAAAACGACTGGAGAAATTAGATATGATGGTAAAACTACCGCCTATCATATTGAGTTTTTAGAGTTTGAAGGTTTTACTTGTGTGTATGCTTTTTAAAAAGCGATCTAAAAATATTAAAGAATGATGAAAAAACAAATAGATAAACCAAGAGATGTATCTGCCCATGCTATTTTTTCCATCATCGAATTGCAATTATCTAAGAATTATAAAACTACAAGGGTTTCTAATTCGAGATTAAACATTAGAAAAATATATAATTATGCTTCTGCAAACAATAGAGAAGTAACTCATAAACAATTGAATTTTAAGGATTCTGGATACTTTATTGTAAACGATACTTCTATATTATTTATGATGAACCTTAGAAAACAATTCATTTTTTGGATAATTCTATGGATATTTGGCATACTTATTACTTGGAAAATATGGAACGCTTCTCTTTTACTCTCACTCTTTCTTATTACAACACCTATTTTAATAATTTGGTTGATTAGAACTGTTGCCTTAAAAAAGTTTATGTCTAATGAGCTTGTTGAGATTTCAAAACAATTAAGTAATTAAAAAATCACTAGATGTAACAAGATACATAATCAGAATAGATAAATTTGTATTTTCGCAGTTGTGAATATTTATCAAAACATTTTATTAGCAAAAAAAGAGGGCAAAAAATTACTTGCCGTTTTAATCGATCCTGAAAAAATAGACCTAGATAATATTGCTACTTTTTTTGAAAAAGTACATCAATCTATTGCTACGCATATTTTTGTTGGTGGTAGTACAGATAAAGACAACGTAACGAATACAGTTGTTACTGCAATTAAAAAAACAACACATTTGCCTGTTGTTCTTTTTCCAGGTGATGTTTCTCAAATATCACAAAAAGCAGACGGAATTCTATTTTTAAGTTTACTTTCTGGCAGAAATCCTGAATATTTAATTGAACAACAAATAAAAAGTGTTCCGTTTTTAAAGGATTCATCTTTAGAAATTTTACCAACGGGTTACATTTTAATTGACGGTCAAAAAAATACAGCTACTCAAAAAGTAAGCAATACAAAACCAATTTCTCAAGAAAATACCGAACTCATTTTAAACACCGCTTTAGCTGGAGAGTTTTCTGGAAAAAAATTGATTTATTTAGAAGCAGGAAGTGGCGCCAAAATACCTGTGGACACAAATATTATCAATGTTGTGAATAATAATTTGTCGATTCCTTTAATTGTTGGTGGCGGTATTAGAACTAAAAAACAATTAGAAATAGCTTTTAATGCAGGGGCAGATATAGTGGTTATTGGTACTGCTTTTGAAAAAGATGAAGCTTTTTTTAATCAACTTAAAAAATAATACACTACAATTTTTCCTCTCAGTTTGTCATTTCTACGCAAGGAGAAGAAGAAGATGTCCTATAACATTGATCCCACAACACTGAACTACAAACTTGTCATTTCGAAGTATTGAGAAATCTCATAACAGTTATACAACAACAACCAAACCTTATGTGATTTCTCCCAAAAGGTCGAAATGACAAAATTGTGTATAGCATAAACTGAACAAAAAGAAACCTCAACAATTGTCATTTCTACGCGAGTAGAAATCTCATAACATTAGACTCCATAACATTGAAGCATAAACTTGTCATTTCGAAGTATTGAGAAATCTCATAACAGTGATAACATAATAACAACCAAGATTTATGTGATTTCTCCCCAAAGGTCGAAATGACAAGATTCTATTTTTTAAGTAATTTTAAATGAATTATACTTTTTGCATTTACTAATAAAAACTGAAAAGATTACATTTACAACTTCAAATAAAATTAAATGTCAGAAATTATCGATTTCCTTTTCGGACAATACAAAACCTATTCTACTATTGATATTGTTTTAGAGGTTGTTGCCATAATTTTCGGTTTTTTATCGGTATGGTACTCTAAACAGAATAAAATTTGGGTTTTCCCTACAGGAATGATTAGCACACTTATTTTTGTGTACCTACTTTATAAGTGGGAACTTTTGGGGGACATGATGATTAATGCCTACTATTTTGTAATGAGTATTTATGGCTGGTATATCTGGACTTATAAAAATGATGGTGAGCATGAAACGCCAATTTCTAGGACCACTTTAAAAGAAAAAAAACTAAGTGTACTTATCTTCATTGCCACATTAATTTTTGTGTATGGAGTCTATACGTATTTCGAAAAATGGACTAGTTGGACCGCTTATGTAGATACTTTTACAACGGCAATTTTCTTTGTGGGTATGTGGCTAATGGCAAAACGAAAAATAGAAAATTGGATTTATTGGATTGTTGGAGACATCATTTCTACTCCTTTGTATTTTTATAAAGGATTTACTTTTACTAGTATTCAATATTTAATATTTACTTTTATAGCCATATCTGGTTATTTAGCATGGAAAAAGAACTTAAACAAGACCCGATTAACATCGTAAAAGTTGTTTTATTCGGGCCAGAATCTTCAGGTAAAACAACACTTTCTCGTCATTTAGCACGTTATTATAATACGGTTTGGGCGCCAGAATTTGCGCGTGAATATTTACAAGAAAAATGGAATAACGAACGTAAAACTTGCGAAAAAGAAGATTTACTTCCTATTGCAGTCGGACAAATGAAATTAGAAAATGCTTTGGCTAAAAAAGCTGATAAAATTTTAATTTGTGATACCGACTTACTAGAAACCAAAGTATATTCCGAAGAGTTTTATGGTGGTTTTGTAGATGAAAAATTAGATGAAGCTGCAGATGAAAACACATACAACTTGTACTTATTAACGTATATAGACACACCTTGGGAAGAAGATGATTTACGAGACAGACCAGAGCTACGTTTAGAAATGTTTAATGCTTTTGAAAAATCTTTAATAGACCATAACAGACCTTATATTTTATTAAAAGGCGATAAAGAAACTCGCTTAAGGAATGCCACAGCAGCTATTGATAAAATAATTGCTGATAAAGAAAATTTACATTCGTTTTCTGATTCCTTACAAGATGTAGACATGCATTTTCTACATCAAAATACGGGTGATTTTGGCACTCCGTTTGAGTATTAAATAACAGAATAAGTGATAAGTGATAAGTGATAAAACTATCGAATATTTATCTAAAAACGCTACTATTTTACTTTTTATAGACTTTATTTTTAGAACAAATGAACAAAGAAAACATCTTAAAAGAACTTAATTTTAAAGGCATTAGGAGTTCTGGTGCTGGCGGGCAGCATGTAAATAAAGTATCTTCTAAGATTGAGTTGACTTTCGATTTAGAAAACTCTCTTTTTCTTTCTGAGAACGAAAAAGAGCTTTTAAAAACCAAGCTTTCTAATAAACTAACAAAAGAAAACACCTTAATTTTATTTTGTGATGAATCTCGTTCTCAACATAGAAATAAAGATTTAGCTATCAAACGATTTTTAGAATTATTACGCGTAAATTTAATTCGTCCGAAAAAAAGAAGACCTACAAAACCAAGTAAATCTTCTGTTCGTAAAAATGCTGAAAAGAAAAAAAGAACTTCTGTAAAAAAAGCATTGAGAAAGAAACCTGGGTTAGATTAAAACTAGGTCATTAATCAATAATTAACAACCTTGCTATTTCTAGCAATTCTTTCTTTTCTTCTAAAGTTCTTTCTAACGGAAGTTGGGCTAAACCAATTAACCTTCTCATTATTTCAATACCTGTTATTTGCAAAAAAAGAGGCTCATCTAACTTTAATTTATACGCCTGTTTTATTCTAGAAATCATTAATTTATTTCCAGTTGCCATCACCATATGCGCTGCCATAACACCCAAATCAAATTCAGCAAAACCTTTAAAACTAAATTCGGGGTCAATTACATACACCTCATCTTCTTTGGTCATCCAACTACCCGGATAATAGTCTCCATGTAAAAGAGTTGTTCCTTCTGATAAATAACGTTCTCCGACTAAAGTAATTTGTTCTTTTAATTTTTCATCATTTTTATAAGCTTGTGATACTGCTTCTAATCCATCTTGAATGGTATCTAAAGAAAAACCATTATCAACAGCAAAAGGTAAAACAAATATATGTTGATGATTTAAAGCGCGTAATTCTTTGTTTTCTGGATACGTATTAGAAACTTCACTTTTATGGATATTAGAAAGTATATCCACCAAAAGTTGAATTGATTCCGTTTCAATAACACGGTTTTTATAAAGAAAACTCATGTCTTCGCAATTTCCTAAATCTTCTAAAATTAATACATAATTTTTTGCATCATAAGCAAGAACTTTAGGAATATGACAAGTTATTGCAGGACTTTCAATAGCTTTATAAAACTGATATTCTACATCAATTCGGTCTTCTGGCGCAGGAATATCTTGATACTTCTGTACAAAAGGACGCGATTGTTTTACAATAAAAGAACGTTGATTTGTTGTTACACGCAACACCACATTCATATTACCTTCTCCTGGTTTTTCTGCGGATAAAATTTCTTCAGACTCCTTTAAAAAATTGATTTCTAATAGAAATTCTTTGATGATTTTTAAATCTGTATGTATATCAATATACTTCATATTATAATTTATTAAGGTGTTTCCAAAAAGCTTTTTCCATTGCTTTTTTATCTAAATCTGTGTACACACCAATAGTTCTTTTTGTGTTTTCTTTTGGTGTTTGTAAAGGCGTTATCGTTGCATATTCCGGATTAATTAAAGCCTCAATAAGAGCAACGTCCCACATTACCCATTTTTTCTTTTTAGGATCTTTTTTTGTCCACCAACGATTGTAAGTATCCCAACGATCTACTAAGATGTCTTTAATGCCGCCTTTTCCTTTTAACTGCTTATCTATCGTTTTCTTTTTAAAAACTAAATGCTGAGAAGTAGTTGCCGTCATTACATTAAACTCTAAATTAACCGTATTTAAAAGTACATCCACTGCAAGTGGATCATTACCCGAATTGAATTCTTTTTTGTTATACGTGTTTGTTTTTACCGTGTGCCAAAAACCAAGATAATTTACACGGATTTTAGAAATGATAGAAGGATCTTCTAAAACTGCAGAAGCAACATTGGTACAAGATCCCAAAATAACCAAATCTAACTTTTCGTTACCTTTCATTTCGTGTGCTTTTTCTATAATAAATTTAGAAGCTTCCGAAGGAGAAGGCGTTGTCATAGATGCTAACGGAACGTTACTACCTAAAGGCAATTTAATCTCTGGGTGGTTCATCACTTTAATGATTTGCTCATTAATAGCCTGACTTTCACCAACCGTATTTTCTGTTGCTTGTGGTGATGTATGAAACTGTGCAGAAGTAATACCTAAAAGATTAAATACAGGTTCATCTATTGCACGAACCAACGCAAAAAGGTCATCAACCTCATTTGCTGTGTCTGCATCTATAATTAAATGTATCGGTTTTTGTTGTGCTTCTGCAAAAGCTGTAACAAATAAAAAAGTTATGAATATATATATCGTTTTCATGTAATTGGTCATTATTATATATGATGTTTAATTTTAAGATGATAACCTAAAGTTTTATATGTCGAAAATTATAGGATTACATATCTTTATTTCTAATTTAAAAATTAAATAAATTAATCTTTCTCCCACCAACCTTTACTATTAATATTGTCTCCACCAATTCTTTCTGCAGCTTCTTTATAATTAGCGTTGTTAGAAGCTTGTTCTGACTCTGGATACAAATAACGAACTGGGTAACGGCCTTGATTAAGATTATCTGGACCAGCTACTAAATTAGGAATTCCTGTTCTACGAATATTAAACCAAGCTTCATGACCTACAGAAATTAAACTCAACCATTTTTGAGTCATAATTTTTGTGATATCTTCTTCACTTCCATCTAAAGCAATAGCAGTTCTTGTAAAATAATCTGTAGGAATTTCTGTATTGTAATAATCAAAACTAGCTGCAATTCCGTTTTGGTAATACGTATTTGCATCACCAGAAATAAAACCTTTTACAACAGCTTCTGCCAAAGCAAATTGAGTTTCGGAATATTGCATGTATTGTGCATCTACGCCATTAGGAGTATCTCTAAAAATAGTTCCGAATAAAGAAATATTATTTAAGTCTACACCACTAGCGGCAATACTATTACTAGATTGTCCGTTTAATAAACCATGAAATTCTACAGTTGTATTAGCAGTTGCATTTGTAGGTTTATATAAAACTGCCATTCTAGGATCGTTCCAAGATTTTAAAATTTCTTCTACAGTAATCGTCATGGTATGTTCATTATTAATACCAGAAGCTGCATTAAATAAAGGAAACTGATTTGGTGATGTACTTAAATAAGGAAGAACAGCATTATCGTTGTTAGACTGCATAATGTTACCGGAATCTGCCAAAGCTTGTAAATCTGAAAAATCACTTAAACGTTTACTAATACGCACTAAATAACGGACTTGCAAAGAGTTGGCAAATTTTATCCATTTACTTAAATCGCCATTAAATAAAACATCACCTTCAATAATAGCATTGTTGTTTTCTAATGTTGCGACAGCATTTTTTAAAGTAGCCAAAATACCTGTTTCAGGATCTGTATAAATACTTTCTTGCGTGTCATATTTAGGCGAAAAAACACCATCAATAGCTCCTAAAGCTGCTGTATATGGAACATCATTCCATAAATCGGTAAGTTGAGAGAATAAATAACTTTTCATAATATCACCAACTGCATTATAAGCACTGTTTGTGGTTTCTGAATTTTGTATCGATTCTATGTCAGAAAGCAAACCAAAAATAGCGTTCCAATACTCGCTATTAGATCCCATTTCATAACGATCTATACGTTCAAACTCAATACTAGCAGAAAATTGAGCTAAATAATTAGCTTGTCTGAAACCTTGGTCGTACGCATTTAAATCTGAAGAAACCGAAAGAACATTGGTTAATAAAAATTGCGGAGCAACGGATTCTGGGTTATTGTTATTTGTATTAATTTCTTCGAAATCTTTAGTACACGCAGTAAAAAATGTACTAAAAACGAAGACTCCTAAAAATATATTTTTATAATTTTTCATTTTCTTAAAATTCAGTTTTAATACTAATTCCTAAACTTCTTGTAGATGGGTATGAGAAATCTTCTACACCCTGTGTTGTACTTTGTCCTTGTAAAGCATTTAGTTCAGGGTCAAAGTGAGGGTTTTCTGTAAATAAGAATAAATTACTACCTGTTAGCCCAATTTTTATTTTTTGGAAACCAATTCTATTGACTAAGCTTTTATTAAACTTATAATAAATACTTAATTGTCTTAATTTTAAATAAGAAGCATCATATAATGCACTTGCTTCATTACCACGATCAAAAAAGCTATTATTGTATGTTTGTGCAGAAACATTAGTAGTGTTTGCAACATACTGTGGTGCTGTATCTGTACCTATATTAACTACACCGTTACCTACAATACCGGTTTCTCTACCTATTAAAGTTTCTTGTAATACACCAGAAGTGCTTCCTAAAGCTTTAGTTCTTGAAACGATTGTTCCTCCTTGTCTCCAGTCGAATAAAAAGGATAGGTTTATATTTTTATAGGTGAAATTATTATTAAAACCTACTTGAAAGTCTGGATTATAATTTCCTAATAAGCGTAAATTAGGATCTTGTACAGGTAAACCATTAGCATCATGAAGAATTTCTCCATCAATTTCTACAAAACCAGTACCAAACATATCTCCAACACGACCACCTTCTTGGGCAATATAAAAAACACTATTAGATCCGCCAGAACCAGAAAATACGTCTGCGGAACCTGTTACAAATTGATCTACTCCTTCGGGTAATTCTGTAACAATACTTCTAGAAGTAGAAAAATTTACAGAACTTTCCCATTTAAAATCTTTCTTTTTAATTAGAATACTACTCAATAAAACTTCTAATCCTCTAGTACGAACTTCACCTCCGTTTATATTAAAATTACCGAAACCACTCGCTTGAGAAATAGGACTAGATATAATTTGATCTACACTAGTATTTTGATAAGCAGAAACATCTACTTGCAAACGGTTGTTTAAAAACCAAGCTTCAATACCAGTTTCTAGAGCATTTAATCTTTCTGGTTTTAAATTAGAGTTCTTTAGTACATTCTCATTAGTTACACGAAAATTGGTTCCGTAATTTTGATTTAATAAAAAGTTCTGATTGTTTTGATAAGGATCTGTATCATTACCAACACTAGCGCCACTAAAACGAAGTTTTAAGAAAGAGATTGCTTCTGGTAATGTCACTAACTTACTAATTACAGCACTTACTCCTGCAGAATAATATCCAAAAGAATTGTTATTGGCAGGTAAAGTACTACTCCAATCATTTCTATACGAAACATCAAAATAAAGAGCATCTTTATAGTTTAAATTACCAGTTGCATATACACTATTTATTCTTTTAGTAAACGTATTACTTTCTGCAACCAAAGCAGCTTTGGAGTTTGCAAGTGTAAAAATATCTGGAATAGCTAGTTGAGGTGCTAAAGTATAACTGTATTCAATTTCTTGATCAAAACGGTTAGCACCTGCACTTACATTATATTTCCAATTTTCATTAATTACATCATCATAAGAGATTAATACATCTGTATTTAATTCTTTAAAAAACACATTGTCTTCTCTGTAAGAACCTTCTAGATTAGCATTGGTACTTACAGCACGCCTAAACGCTCGTTTATCATTATATGTATCTAAACCAGTACGTACCGTTGCAGTTAATTTGTCTGTAATATTGTAAACGGCAGCGGCGTTTCCTAAAAATCTGTTTTTATTAAAACTATTGGTGTTTTCAAAAACAGTTAAATAAGGGTTTGTTAACCAGTTGTAGTTTATATCAAAATGTTGAGAACCTTCTTGTCCTGCTTGCCAATAATTTTTAAAGGAATTAATATTTGCTTGTCTACCTGTCCAATTAAAACCATAAAGAGGGTTTTCGTACCCGTATCCTAAATTAGGACGGTTACCACTTCTTGTATTAATATAATTAACAAAAGCATTTACATGTAACTTTTCGTGTACTTCTTGGTTTAAACTTAAAGAGATACCATCTCTTTTTAAATTGGTATTAGGTACAATTCCTTCGTTTATTAAATTACTATACGAAAACCTACTACTTCCTTTATCGCCAGAAGAGCTAATAGCAATATTATTTTGCTTAGTAATTCCGGTTTTAAAAAAATTACGTACGTTATTAGGGTTAGAAACCCAAGCAGTAGGTGTAATAGGCGTTAAAGTTCCGTCTGCTTGTGTTCTTGCAATAACGTCTCCAGCACGAACCGTGTTTCCGTTAATATCTACAGATGGACTATCAAACTGGTTGATTAAAAAACCTTGATCTAAACGTGGGCCATAACTACTTAAACCACCATCGTTAACGCCAGCGCCAGCACCATTTTGAAATGAATATTGACCATTAGAACCACCACCATATACATTTTGATAATCTGGTAAGGTTAATAAAGTTTCTAAGGTTAAAGAGCTATTAATACTAACACCTAGACCTTTTTTCTTTTTACCTCTTTTAGTAGTGATTAATACCACTCCGTTAGCGGCTCTTGCACCATATAAAGCAGCAGAACCTGCTCCTTTTAAAATAGAGATAGAAGCAATATCATCTGGACTAATTTCAGAAGCTCCGTTACCATAATCTACTTCTTGTAATGAGCCATCATTTACTAAATCACTTGTAATTTGCTCATTACTAATAGGCACACCATCAACAACAAATAAAGGTTGGTTAGAGCTACTTAAAGAGTTCTCTCCACGAATAACAATACGAGAAGAAGATCCTACACCAGAAGAACCATTGGTTACTTTTACACCAGCAACTTGTCCGGCAAGGCTATTTACCACGTTCGTAAGCGTAACTTCTGTAAGAGCAGCAGGTTTTATAGTGGTTACGGAAGAAACTAAAGATTGTTTTTCTCTTTTAATTCCTAAAGCAGTAATTACAACTTCGTTTAAAGTTTCTTGCTGAAATGAAGCCGGAAACAATAGCAATTTTACCACCGACTCTTCATTAGAACGAACATCTACCATATCTGAAATAGTGGTTCCGTATGTTTTATTTCCATCAAAAATAACTTGATAACCATTTAAAACGGGAATGGAGTTAAAAGAAGCTTTACCTAATTCGTTTGTGGTATTTTTTACTTCATAACCTTGTTGATCGTTAACAAGCGTAACGCTTATATTTTTAATTGGTACTTTGGTATTATAATCTATGGCATAAACCACAAGATCTCCTTGGGCGCTTAGGCTAATAGTAAATAGCACAAGTAAGCCGAAAAATAAATTCTTCATTAGTTTGAGTTAAAAATGTATGTAAAATAATAAGTCCTGTTTTTACAGAAAATTGTACTTATAATTAATTACAAACCAATGGAGGTCCTTTATTGTATAGGTGGTTTAAAGAAGCTTCTTTAAATTTTTGTAGAATGAATTTGCTTACTTTTAAAATTACTACTTGTAAGTTTTGTAATAATTTAAGTGCTTCTATTTTTAGAAAAGAAAGTGACGCAATGTTTTTAGAAATATCTAACTCTTCATCTAAATCATATAAATAAGGAAGTGTAGCTGTTGTTATTTCTTTTTCTGATAAAAGTGTTTTTAACTCTTTATATAATGTTGATGATTCCCAAGAAAGCGAAAGAAAATCTGCTGCATTAAATTGGTCTTTACGTAAACCTAAAAGATAGAAACCACCATCGTAAGAAGGACCAATAGGCACCTCTTTGTTCCCAACTGCATTTAACGCAGTACGAAGATGTTTTTTTTCTAAACTTAAAGTATCATTACCAACCGTTATAACATTATCATATCCTTTTTTAAAAAGGTCTGAAACAGTATTTACATAACGTTCTCCAAAATTATTTCCTTTTTGATCTTTCTCTGTGTAATGAAAATAGTCTACACCTAAAGAACTAACTTTTTCTTTAATAAGAGCATTCAGTTTGCTAACCGTATCCTTTTTTTGAAGGAAAGGCTTACGTAAATTTTCGGCTTCTTGCGAAAGCGAAAAAATAAGAATTGCAGTTTTAGAATGTTTTAAATCTATCAAAAATCTATTTTAAAATCTAACAGTCGTAATTATATAAAGCAAATTACAAAAGCTAAAATAATATTTAACAGCTAAGTTACTCGTTTTTAGATAAATCATTTTTGAGTTTAAATTTTATTTTAGGAAATGTAATTGCTTTTACAAAATACTGAAATTGGTAACTAAACTTAGCCCTGATAGCAGCGGCATCCTTTTTTTTGTTTTTTCAAAAAAAAGATATAGCGAAAAGCAGGAAATAGCTTCTAAAAAAAGTGCTTTTGTTATTCTCTATGTCAAAAAACTGAGGTAATTTTGCAGCGTTCTCATAAAGGGGTGCTTTAAAAAGCTGAGATCATACCCATTGAACCTAGAACAGGTAATGCTGTTTAGGAAACTAGTACTTTAAAAAAGTGTAAAAGCTTTTTATAGGTGCAGAAGTAGAAGCTTCAATAATTAATTATTCAACATAAATCACAAGAATAATTACCTCTTTTTATTCGTTTTAAATTTTTTAAAATGAAAAAAATCACATTTTTTTTATTCTTGTTTACAAGCATTCTTGTAAACTCCCAGACATTTACACTTAACGGAAAAGTAGTAGATGAAAATAATAATTCTTTGCCAGGAGCAACTATTTTGGTACAAGAAACTAAAAAAGGAACCGCTACGGATTTTGATGGAAAGTTTAGTGTAGATCTTCTTAAAGGAGCTTATACCATTCAGGTTTCATTTATGGGTTACAAAACAGTTTCTAAAGAAATTTCTTTATCACAAAATAATACAATTGCGTTTTCTTTAGTACCAAATTCAACAGTTTTAGAAGAGGTTTTGGTTTCTGCTGTTCGTGTAAATGCAGATGTGCCTGTAACTTTTTCTAACTTATCTAAAAAAGAAATTGCAACCCGTAATTTAGGTCAGGATATTCCTATTTTACTAAATTACATGCCTTCTGTGGTTTCTTCTAGTGATGCTGGTGCAGGTGTTGGTTACACTTATATGAGCGTTCGTGGTTCTAACGGAGAGCGAATTAATGTTACCGTAAACGGAATACCTTATAACGATGCCGAAAGTCACGGTTCTTTTTGGGTAAATTTAAGCGATTTTGCTTCTTCTACTCAGAATTTACAATTACAACGTGGTGTTGGAACCTCTACAAATGGTTCTGGTGCTTTTGGTGCAAGTTTAAATATTTTAACGGATGCGGTTTCTGAAGAGGCTTCTGCAGAAATATCGAACTCTTTTGGTTCTTACGGAACAAGAAAACATACTGTAAAATTTAGTACTGGTAAAATTAATGAGCACTTTGAAGTTGCCGGACGTTTGTCTAACATTAAATCTGATGGTTATGTAGATAGAGCTTCTGCCGATTTAAAATCTTACTATTTACAAGCAAGTTATACGGATGAAAACACGTTGATAAAAGCAATTACTTTTGGAGGTAAAGAAGTTACTTACCAAGCTTGGGAAGGTTTAACTGCAGATCAATTAAAGGAAGATAGAAGACAAAACCCGTATACGTACGAGAATGAAGTAGATGACTATGACCAAAACCATTATCAATTACATTGGAATGAAAAATTGAATGAAAATTGGTCTACAACCTTAGGTTTAAACTACACAAAAGGTGCTGGTTTTTTTGAGCAATTTAAAGAAGAAAGAGATGCAGCAGATTATGGAAATTTAATTGTTGATGGAACAGATGTAATTGTAAGACGTTGGTTAGAAAATGATTTTTATGTAGTAAACTTTAATACCAATTACAAAACAGATAAACTTAATTTTATTTCTGGAATTTCGTATTCTAATTATACTGGAGATCATTTTGGTGAAGTAATTTGGGGAGAAGATTTAGCGCCAAATGTAAATATTAGAGATCGTTATTATTTTTCTGATGCAAAGAAAACAGACTTTTCAATCTTTGCAAAAGCTACTTTTGATATTAGCGAGAAATTGTCTGGTTATGCAGATTTACAAGGACGTTTTGTTGGTTACCAAACAAAAGGAATTACTTCTGACATTGCTGCTATTAATGTTGATGCTAATTTTAATTTCTTTAACCCAAAGGTTGGATTAACTTATAAGATTAATAACGATAATAACTTATACACTTCTTTTGCGGTAGCAAATAGAGAACCTAATAGAAATGATTTTGAAGGCGGAGTTACAACACACGAAACTTTAAATGATTTTGAATTTGGATGGCGTTTAAAAAAGGAAAGCTTTAAATTAAATACCAACATCTATTATATGGATTATAAAAATCAGTTGGTTTTAACAGGTGCTTTAGATGATGTTGGTGCGCCAGTAAGAGCAACTTCTGGTAACAGTTATCGTTTAGGTTTAGAAATTGATGCAGACATTACTTTAAGCGATCATTTTTCTATAAAACCAAATGCTGCATTTAGTTCTAATAAAAACGAAGACTTTTTTATAACAAGAAACGGAATTGATACACCAGAAAGTTTAGGAAATACAGACTTATCTTTTTCTCCGGAAGTTGTTGCAGGAAACATGTTTATATACAAGCCTATAGAGAACTTACAGATTTCATTTTTATCGAAATATGTTGGTAAACAATTTATGAGCAACTTTAGTAGTAAAATTTCTAACAATGATGTTTTAGATGATTATTTTACATCTGACTTAAATATTGTTTATGAAATAAACCCAAATAAGATCTTTAAATCTATTGTATTTTCTGCTTTAATAAATAACATTTTTAATACAGAATATGTAGACAGAGGTTATTATTACACGTATGATGATACTTGGTCTGATCCAAACCAAATTACAACTCTAGACGGTGCCGGTTATTACCCACAAGCCACTAGAAACTTCTTAGTTGGGGTTACTTTAAAGTTTTAAAAAACATCATTTTTAGTCTTTTTTGATTAAAAATAACGCAAAAAACAAACAAAACGAGCATTTTCTATTGAAAATCGCTCGTTTTTTCGTATATTGAAAATTATGAAAAATTCATTTTTATACATTAATAATAACACAAGCATTTATAGTCTCGCTTTTTACGATTTAAAAGGTCATTCTAATAAATCAATTGCACCCGCTTTCTAGTTTTTCTATTCCTTAATTTTTTAAGAAAATTAAATCCGTATTAATCTTCAACTTCATATTAAGTGTTCTTACACTTATTTAAAACTGTACATATGAAAATAATTAAAATACAAAGAAAAACTAAATATCAAAAATACTATTCCTCTGCAATGGGAACTTTAAATTCTAGAGTAACTTATATTAAAAAATATTTTTTAGGAATTCCTATTAAAACCATCCATGAATATCGAGAAACGTATTATGGAGAAGTGAAAACGTGTGATGATTGCAATTTATTTATTTAAAATTAATCTTTAAAAAACCGAAACAATATATGAGACAACTTAAAATTGTAAAACAAGTAACCAATCGTGACGCCAAATCTTTAGAAAAATATTTTCAAGAAATTAGTAAAATTGGGTTAATTACTGCTGATGAAGAAGTAGAATTAGCTTTAGAAATAAAGAAAGGAGACAACAGAGCATTGGATAAACTTGTAAAAGCAAATTTAAGGTTTGTAGTTTCTGTTGCTAAACAATATCAAGGTCAGGGTTTAAAGCTATCTGACTTAATTAATGAAGGCAATTTAGGACTTGTAAAAGCAGCAAAACGTTTTGATGAGACAAGAGGTTTTAAATTTATTTCTTATGCCGTTTGGTGGATTCGTCAATCTATTATGTCTGCTTTAGCAGAACAATCTCGTATTGTACGCTTGCCTTTAAATAAGATTGGTAGCATCAATAAAATACGAAAAATATATGCTCGTTTAGAACAAGGAGAACAGCGTATGCCTACCAACAAGGAAATTGCGAAACAGTTAGACATGACAGAGGATGAGGTTGAGCAATCTTTAAAAAATTCTGGTAGACATATATCTATGGATGCACCGTTTAAGGAAGGTGAAGATTCTAATTTATACAATGTCTTACAGTCTGACGAGTCTCCAAGACCCGACAAAAACTTAATGAGTCAATCTTTATCCATTGAAATAAACAGAGCTTTAGATACACTTTCTAACAAGGAAGCAAAAGTGATAAAAATGTTTTACGGCATTAATCTTCCGAGTCCTTATAGCTTAACCGAAATTGGGGCAACTATTGATTTATCTAGAGAGAGAGTCCGCCAAGTAAAGCAAAAAGCTATTAGACGCTTACAACATCAATCCAAAACACATCTTTTAAAAACATATTTAGGGTAAACCATTTGCTTCCTTAATGAAATTACTTTTTAAAATCTCAAGCAAAAGCTTGAGATTTTTTTTGGTTAAAATAAGTATTTTCCCTCTTGAAAACCTTATCCTAAAAATGTAATTTAGATAACGATTGATATAAGTTATTAAAACAGCGAATATCAGAATGAGTTAGCAAACATTACTCACTCAACATAATAAAACACATAAATTAAATAAAATAACAACAGAGTTACGGAAAAGTATAATACAAGTAAAACAAAAATTAATTTCTTAAGAAACTTTTTAAACGATTTAAATAATTTCTTACACTTTTTTTTGAATTTTGAAGATGAAATTCCATCAAGGAACTTTTTAAAAATAAGACATACTAGCGGTATGCCAAGTTGAATAATTATATCCATTTTGGTTTTGAGTCGTCGCTAGTTATACTCTTTGTTCTTTTACTACAGCAAATATAGCCTTTATTATCAACGCTTTAATATTTACTTACAAACACTATAAACAAGTTTTTAACACTTACTAAAAGACTTATCTAATCTATAAAAATAATGATTAGTTTAGTGCTTTATCAAGAATCCGTACACCTCTGTTACGTCCGATTTTCCGGCGAAAAATCCTCGTACACAAAAACGCAACTCCCTATACACATAAACATTAACTAATCCCTATAAAAAAGCTACTCAGCTTCCAACAACAATACAATTTTATTAAAATCTGCTGCACTATTAATGACTGTTCTGTACTCTTCATACATAGCAACTTCAATAATATTTTCTTTGTAATATTCGTTGGCTGTTACCGTTAAGATATTTCCTTTTAATTGATAAGAAGATTTAAAAAAGAACAATTCTTTTCCGTCTTTCACATAGGAATTGTTAATATTAATATCATCTAAATTGGTGATTTTATAACCATCAGGAATATGAAGTGTTAAAGTTCTATTATACCCTCTATGAAACTGTCCTTCTAACGGTAAAACTCTTTCTTTTTCTTGGTACATTTCTATTTGTTGTCCAATTAAATCACCCAACTTAAACAAATACTTTCTTCCTGCTTTTTCTACAAAACCTTCCGTGGTAAAATCTACTTTTATCTGTAAAGGCTTTATTCCGAACAATTCTGCATCGGCATTTATTAACTCTCTTTTTTCTACATCAAAATCATATGTCATGCTTTCTACAAAACTATCTACCAAGTCATTTCTAGCATCTTTACCCTGAATTAAATGCATAAAAGGCTGTATGTTCATTGCGTAATATCCGCTAAAAGCTCTATCTAAATGAACGCTGTTTTCGGTTAAATTATCCTTATTAAAATCGATGGTTACATTCATTACATCCAAAACCTCATCCACTTTTACAGGTTCTATATATTTAATTCTTCCGGTAACCGTTTTTTGATCTCCAACAACTCCTTCTTTTAAAAATAGTCCGTAATTATCCGTTACATAAGGTATTGGAAAACCATATCTTGTTCCGGATGCATTTGGAGATAAATATTTGTTAGAAGTAGGAAAATACAGTAAAAAGTCGGTTAAAAAATTTGTTGCTTCAAATTCTGGGTCGAACTTAATTTCATTTCTATCAGTTGTTATCACCAATTCGTGCTCAATATTTAAAGTTCTTAAAACAGCAATATATAGTTTGATAACTCCACTTTCATTGGCTACTTGCGTCTTTAAAATAAGGTCTAAATCTTCTAAGTCATCATTATAAGTATCTTGCGAATACACCGTTGATTTTATATAAAAATCTAATTTTCTGATACTACTTTCTTGATCTGCATTTTTTGGTAACGCTAATTCCTTTATAAAATCATCCAGTAAACCTTTAGTTTTTTCTGAATATTCAGGATAATAAGAAGCATACACATTTAGTGCAATATTTCTGTAAGAGATAATATCTTCGTCCATATTATCGATATTTTTATCCATTTTATAAACGATGAAACCTCTTGAAGCATTGTAAGGTGCTTGGTATTCGTTTTCTAATTTTTCTACCTTAGAAACATGTAATTTATAATGTATTTTATCTGTACTTATGGTATCTCTTTCTACATCTGGTAAATTATTATAACTCTTAAATTTAAACAACAAATTACTTGGCGAGAACAAATCGAATTCTACTTGATCTTTATAGTACCCATCTTGAATGTAAAACTGTTTACCTGTATAACTTGGCGGCCTTTTTACCACATACATGTACTCAATAAAACTGCCTTTTGTAATGCCTTCTAAAGCAAAATATGTATACGTATTACCGGTTTCTTCGTCTTCTGCAGTTAGTATTTTAGATTTATCTAAATTGATAATTTTTCCATCGGGAGTAATCACTCTTGCTTTATTTACTTGTGTTTCTGCTTCCGATGAAAACGGTAAGTAGATTTTGTTATACTCCTCAATTGCATCATCAGAATTTAGCCATAAAACTTTGTGTTCTAAATAAAACTCCACTAAATCTTCATTCTGAAAATAAAACTCTGTCACTGTCTTTTCTTTAACAGCAATCATGTCTTCAGAAATTTCTTTATCTACTTTATACTTTGGTTTTACCTCCCAATCGTAACTTTCAAAAAAAGGTTTTTCTTGTGCGGTTACAATCTGAAAAATACATAAGAAGGCTATTAATAGGTAAATTTTGTTCTTCATCATTCGTTTATTTAAAACCATGTCTTAACTGTCTCCCTAAATTTATTTCAGGGTCTTAAAATAAGAAGTTGTTATATGAGATTCTGAAATAAATTCAGAATGACACATCATGATTATTGGTCAATTCGTTTTGTTATTATTCTTTTTTTAAAACTACAATTTCTTTATAATTTCTTTCAATTTTCTGAATCTCTTTATTTACTTCTTTTTGTTGCTCTGTCGATAAAACTAAAAAGTTTAATTCAATTTCATGATTGTAAATCACCTCGTTTCCTTTTACTTGGTATGTAATTTTAGAAACTAATAAGTCATTCGAAACGGTTAAAGATTCTGGTAAATAATCTACTTTATAACCTTTAGGAATTTCTAACTTAGTGGTATAATTATAATATCTTTGATACTCGTATTCAATCGCATTTTCTCTATTTTTATCCGTTTTATAAGAAGAAATCTCTTTATTCAAATTTAGGTTGATGTAAATCTCATCACCTAAATTTTTAGCATAATTTTTAATTTCGAAATCGTAATCGACGATAAAATCATTGTCGTAATGATACTTATTCTTTTCTTTAAAATTATTGATTTGAAATGTGTTATTCCCTTTCCCAAAGACACTTTTGTAGAATTTCTTCAACTTCGTCTCTGAATTTCCAGATTCTAACTTGTGAAAAATATCAATTTTTGGATATCCAGAAATCGTTATTTCAGAAGACCCAATAACCCTGCCGTTTTCAATTTTGAAATTGGTTACATCTATAATTGCATTTTCTTTAGCAGCTATAATTGGTACCTTTTTAATCTTAAAATCTTTTCCATAACCTACCAATGCTTCTTTTCCCTGAATAAAAGAAGTTGGCATTCCGAACTTAATATACCTACCCGTAGCATCTAAATAATACGTTTCCCCATTATTTTCATAAGAAAGAATCATGTGGTTGTCTACAACTGGCGTTGGAACTTCTTTATAAGTATAAGGAATACTTCTGGTACCAATCCATGTTAAATTTCCTTTTACGCCTGCAATTTCTAACATTCTGTATAAAATGCTCGAATTGTCTTTACAATCTCCATACTTTTTTCTAAAAACATCATTCGATTCTCTGGGTATAAATCCGCCTAAAGCATACTCAAAAGCAATGTATTTTATGTTTTGTTGCGTCCAATAATAAATAGCTTTTACCTTTTCTAATTCTGTTTTTTTATCCGCAGTAATTTTAGAGACCAAAGCGACTAGCTCTGTACTTGGAGCCTCTGTATTTACATTTTCTACCATCGAATAATACCAATTATACAAATCTGCAACTTCACCTAATAACCTTTTATGCTTGTTCTTAATTTTATAAGAAGTAATAATTGGAACAATGTGAGGCAAGATGGTTTTATAACTTGGTGTATTCGACTCAAATTCATATTTCGGTTGATTGTTTATTGTCCAACTATAAATATCCTTCCCTCCTTTTTTCTCTTTACTGAATGTAATTTGAACATCAGAAATATTAAACTCCTTAAATTCTAGTGTTACATTTTCATCGGCAATAATGGTTACCTTGTTTTGTTCAACAGGAAAATAATCACCAAAATAAAAAGGCATTAAAAAACGAGGGTTTTTAATTTCTTGACTATATTTTAACCTAGATTTTGATCCTTTTTTTAAATTTGGATATACAAAGTTTAACAATGTAGAATCATCATGAAAAGACTGATTCAACTCATCTTTTTCTGTAAATTTATCTACTTTATTTTCTACATACCCATTATCTTCATAAGAAAAAGAAGAAGCTTCTATGTTCTTTAATTCGAAAAAAGCAGAGAAATTTAAGGTGTTTTTAGAGTTGTAAGTTGCAGCATCGTTTAAATACAAATCTTCTTCAATAAACTCTTGATGTATTTGTAAACTATCATTAACAACCGTTATTGTAATAATAGTTTCTTGCTGCAAACGAACTCTTGCATCTTCTGGATGTAGTTTATGATACTTTAAAAATTCAGCAGAAAACTGAGCATTTAAGCTTGTTACAAACAATAAAAAAAATGCAATAAAAACGGATTTATAAATGCTCAACCTTGTTTATTTTTATAAATCTAAAATACAAAAAAGAGAGAACAAAAACCTGAATTTAGGTGCTTGTTCTCTCTTTTTTATGTGTTTTTTAACGTTAGGAATCAATTCTACCAACCGCACAATTCACAAAAGATTTTGCTTTGTGTACAATCGTATTTTTTATTATCATTTCTAGACATCCTCGTGTAGAAATTTTCAAATTAAATTTAGTTTTCTTGTTTCCATTTGTTATATCCACCTAAAACATTGTAGACTTCATAACCATTTTCTTTAAGAATTTTAGAGGCTTTTACACTTCTTTTTCCACTTCTACAGTATAAATAAACTGGTTTAGATTTGTCTAATTTATCTGAAGCTTTTTCTTTAAAATCAGCATCAAAATAATTTGCAAAAATCGCTGTTTCTATAGTACCCTCATTTATTTCTGCAGGTGTTCTAACATCCATTAGTTGAATTTTTTCTTTAGAAAGTAACTCTTTTAATTCTTGTGTAGAAACAGACTTAACATCTTCTTGTGAATTACAATTTATAAAAAAGAAGCTCATGAATAAAAGGCATAAAACATTTTTCATCATTTTTTATTTTAAAGTTGATGGACAAACAGCTGCTGTTCTTTCTATATTAGAATTTCGTATGGCAGCATAACCGCCAGCAACATCAATTACATTGTGAATACCTCTTGCTTTTAAAATAGAAGCAGCAATTACAGAGCGGTAACCTCCACCACAATACACATAAAAATCTCCTTTTTCTGGAAACTCAGAAATATGATCATTTAAAAAATCTAACGGTGTATTTTTTGCCACAACTGCATGTTCACTTGCAAATTCACCTGGTTTTCTAGCATCAAAAACTACTGCATTTTCTTTAATTTTATTTTCTAAAACATCAACAGAAACAGACGTTAAGGTATCTATTTCTTTACCTGCTTTTTGCCAAGCATCAAAACTACCTTCTAAATATCCTAAAACATTATCGAAACCAACTCTAGACAAACGGGTAATGGTATCTTCTTCTCTTCCTTCTGGAGCAACTAATAAAATTGGTTGTTGAATATCTTTAATCAATGCACCAACCCAAGGAGCAAAACCGCCATCGATACCAATAAAAATAGATTGCGGAATGAATCCTTTTACAAACTCTGTTTGATGACGAACGTCTAAAACAATTGCACCAGTTTCATTTGCAATGATTTCAAAATCTTTAACAGACAATGGCTTTTCACTGTTTTTAATAACATCATCAATACTTTTATAGCCTTCTTTATTCAACTTTACATTTAAAGGAAAATAAGCTGGAGGAGGCAACAAACCATCAGTTACTTCTTTTATAAACTCTTCTTTAGTCATGTTTGCTCTTAAAGCGTAATTGGTTTCTTTTTGATTACCAATAGTACCAACCGTTTCTTTGCTTAAGTTTTTACCACAAGCAGAACCCGCCCCGTGTGCAGGATATACAATAACCTCATCAGCTAAAGTCATTACTTTAGTACGCAAACTATCAAATAAAAAACCTGCTAAATCTTTTTCTGTTACATCACTTTTTTGAGCCAAGTCTGGACGACCAACATCACCTAAAAACAAGGTATCACCACTAAAAAGCGCATGGTCTTTACCGTTTTCATCCTTTAATAAATAACAAGAGCTTTCCATTGTATGACCAGGTGTGTGTAATACCGTAATGGTAATATCTCCTACTTTAAAAACCTGGTTATCTTCTGCTATAATTGCATCGAAATTAGTTGTTGCTGTTGGACCAAATACAATTTGTGCACCCGTTTTTTCTGCCAATGTAACGTGTCCGCTCACAAAATCTGCATGAAAATGCGTTTCGAAAATATATTTAATTTTTGCATCGTTTTTAGCTGCGCTATCTATATAATCTTGTACTTCTCTTAATGGATCTATAATAGCAACTTCGCCATTACTTTCTATGTAGTAAGCCCCTTGAGCTAAACAACCTGTATAAATTTGTTCTATGATCATTTTTATATTTTTAACACCTACAAGGTTTTAAAATTCTGAATTCACTTCAAAAATTTTACTTATAGACTTAGTTACTAATTATTTTTAATGATATGCTTGATGTATGTATTTCGCATATTTTTCTTGTTGTTTTCTATCTCCAGTTTTGTAGAATTTTACGGCATCATTAGAGCGCATAAAAAAGTGATTGATATCTATAATTGATAAAATTCCGCTTCTAAATAAGTCGTCTCTTACTGGACCTTTTACGCCTGCTAGTAAAAAAGTAATCCCTTTCTTTTTATAGTATTTAATACGCTCTTTTAGCATTTCTACTCCTGTACTATCTACTCTGTTTATGCTTTCTGCATCTAAAACTATCAATTTTAAAGCATCTCCTTTTCTATATGCCATTTCATCTAATTTGTCTCTAAAATAGCTAGAATTTGCGTAAAATATTTGTGCATCAAATCTAAAAATTAAGACATCGTCTTCAATAATAACTTCTTCAAAACGACTTCTATTTCTGTAAAAATTAGAGTTGGGTACTTTCCCTAATTCCGCCACATAAGGTCTAGAGGTTCTATAAATTAACACTATTAAAGACAACCCTACGCCAACAATAATTCCAAATTCGATTCCTAATAATAACGTACCAATAAATGTGGCTAACATCAACCAGAAATCTAAATGATTTGCTCTCCATAAAAAAGCTGCTTCTTTAATATTTACCAAATTAAAAACGGCTACTATAATAATTGCTGCCAAGACTGTTTTTGGTAAATGATAAAATAACGGTGTTAAAAATAATAGCGTAATAACAACCATTACAACAGAAATTAAAGCTGCCATACCTGTTCTTGCTCCACTTTCTTGGTTAATTGCAGAACGAGAAAAACTAGAAGTAGTTGGATATGCTTTAAACAGCGACCCCACCATATTACTAATTCCTAAAGCTATTAATTCTTGATTGGGTCTTATTCTATATTCATCTTGTTTTGCTTCTAACGATTTTCCTATAGAAATGGTTTCTAAATAGCCAACCATTACCAACGTAAATGCAATTGGTAATAACTCTCTTATTAAGTCAATATCAAACTCTGGAATTCCGAAAATCGGCAACCCAGAAGGAATGTCTTTTACAATAGAAACATCACCAAAAGAAGCTCCAAAATACTTTAGCACTACAATTCCTAAAATAACAACTATTAAGGCGCTTGGTATTTTTTTATTGATTTTTCTGAGGATGATAATAATCACGACAGAAATTAATCCGATAATAGTTGTTGGGTGATTAAAATTGTTAATCCTACCAAAAACATCTGCTACAACATACTGCAATTGATCACTTTGCACAAAATCTACTCCAAATAAATTCCGAAATTGATTGAACCCAATAATTAACGCTACCGCGGATGTAAAACCAGTAATAACGGGCTTTGATAGAAAGTTTACAATAAACCCCAAACTAAAAACTCCCATTAAAAATTGGATTGCCCCAACCATTAAAGCTAACAAAACAGCTATTGCAATGTAACTCTCAGAACCTGCCAAAGCTAGGGTAGATACTCCTGTTGCCACAATTAAAGAATCCATTGCTACAGGACCAATGGCTACTTGCCTTGATGATCCAAAAACAGCATACATAACTTGGGGTACCAAAGCACAATACAAACCGTAAATTGGTGGTAAACCTGCAATTAAAGCATATGCAATTCCTTGCGGAATTAAAATAATACCAACAGTTATACCAGCCAATAAATCTCCCTTAAAAAGAGATGTATTGTAGTTTGGTAACCATTCTAAAATTGGTATTATCTTTTTTATATTCATTAGCCCATACTAACCTCCCAAAATGGAAGGAATTCTTATTTTTTTATCTTTTGTCTAAATACTAAAACAATTCCCCTTGACTTTTTCCTTTAACTCTTCCTAAATGTGTATATGCTAATTCAGTTACTTCTCTTCCTCTTGGAGTTCTCATGATAAAACCTTGCTGAATTAAAAAAGGTTCGTACACTTCTTCAATAGTTTCTGTATTTTCGGAAACTGCCGTTGCAATGGTACTTAACCCAACTGGTCCTCCTTTAAACTTATCGATAATGGTCATTAGAATCTTATTATCCATTTCATCTAAACCGTGTGCATCTACATTTAATGCTTTTAAGGCATATTTTGCAATTTCTATGGTAATACTTCCATCTCCTTTGATTTGTGCAAAATCTCGAACTCTTCTTAATAAAGCATTTGCAATTCTTGGTGTCCCTCTACTTCTACCTGCAATTTCTATTGCAGATTCCATAGAAATAGGAACTCCTAAAATGTGTGAACTTCTTTGAATAATTGTGGTTAACAATTCTGTTTTGTAATAATGTAATCTACTGCTTATTCCAAAACGAGCCCTCATTGGAGCGGTTAACAAACCAGATCTAGTTGTTGCTCCAATTAAAGTAAAAGGTTCTAAATTTATTTGAACTGTTCTGGCATTTGGGCCAGATTCTATCATAATATCAATTTTATAATCTTCCATTGCAGAGTATAAATATTCTTCTACAATAGGACTTAATCTATGAATTTCATCAATAAATAAAACATCACGTTCATCTAGGTTTGTTAATAAACCCGCCAAATCTCCAGGCTTGTCTAAAACAGGACCAGAAGTAACTTTTATCCCTACTTCTAATTCATTTGCTAAAATATGTGCTAAAGTTGTTTTCCCTAAACCTGGAGGTCCGTGAAAAAGTGTATGATCTAAAGCTTCTCCTCTTTGATTTGCTGCTTCCACAAATATTTTTAGGTTATCTATGGCCTGATCTTGTCCTGTAAAATCATCAAAAGAAAGTGGACGTAATTTTTTTTCTACGTCTAAATCTTCATTAGATAAGTTGTCGTTTTCAGGATTTAGGTTTTCATTCATAACCACAAATATAATTGATTTTAAAGTACAGTTTTGTAAGATTTGTTACATAACAAAAAAACCTTTCTTATTAAGAAAGGTTTTTTATAATACAATAGCTAATTTTTTATTTTTTTAAGACCTTATTCGTAAATATACCTTGGTTTGTTTTTACATTAACAATGTATATAGATGTTGGTAAATTACCCAACTTTAAGTCAATCTTTTCATTAGAAACATTTGGTGTCCAACTTTTAATTTGTTGACCTAATACATTAAATAGTTCTACTTTTTCTATAAATAAACTAGTCTTATTAAATATCGATATTTTATTTGAATTATCATCCATATAAACTTCTAAATTAGAACTTAAAATCTCATCCGTTACAGATAAAACTTTAGCTTCATTAAAGGTGATAAAAAACCTGTTTTCATAAATCCCTTTAGACAATTCTAATTCAACTACCTCATCAGTTTTTAATTCTTTAGTGGTATTTTCTAAAGCATCTAATAAGTAAATTTTACGGTCAATATTTTCTAATTCATCTATTCTTATAAAAAGAGGTTCATCAGAATCAACAAGAATTGTAAGTGGCACTTTTAAAGCATCATTTATGCTCTCAACTCCTGCAATAGCTAATTTCTTATGATCCATTTCATCAAAATCCCAATAGACATCAGACGACTGGACATCTATCATTACACTTTCATAACCATAATCAAAACCATAAGAATGATTTTCATTAAATGAAATACCTATTTGCCTATGAAGCTTTAGATAGTCTTTATTTGTAAAGTCTAACCCTAGTTTTAAAATAGGAAGCGAACTATTAGCTGTTTTCTTCTCTTCTGCTTTAAAGAAATGAGGTTCAGTTACCTGATAACTTCTTTGTTTGTTATTAAAATTAATGGTTCCTCCATCTGCATCTGAAAAAACAAAAAATCCCTGACCTAAAGCAATGTATCTTGTTGGTGTAGTATATGTATAAGAATCTGTCAATCCGTTTGTACCAACAACACTTGTAGCAGCTGTTGCCATAGAAAAAGTTAATTGTGCATAACCACCTTCATAACCCGCTTTTATGTGCCCTTGATCTGTTGCTTCCCCAGAATGTTCCCAAAAATAAAGCGTCCCATCAATAGTGTCTTCATTATTTAATATAAATGCTTTTCCATCTAAAGTACCTGCATATGGGTTTCCTAAAAGACTATTGGTATCTGCAGATAAGTTAAATGAAATATCTCCATCTAATGGACTTCCAGAAAATGTAAAATATTGTGCATTAGCACCTGTACCTTTCATAATATATCCTAAACCCTTAGATAAGTAACCCGTTTCTTTTAATTGCACCCAATCGTTATTTCCTGTACTATTAAAGTAAGCCCAAATCCAATAACTAGCTATTTGTATAGGACTCGCAACAGCTCCATCGTAACCACCAACAAAATTAATATCTGTAATTGTTGAAGTAGCAGTAAGCTCACCACCAGCATCTTTCATAATTTCTGAAACTCTATACGTATTTCCGCCAATAAACTCTACCACAGGTGATGACCAATAATTATACCTGAACACATTAGGAACCTGGCTTTTTTGATCTATTAATAGTTTTCCATTACCGGTTACATTACGATTACCATCGTGTACTTGCACAAACTGTCCAGTACCTAAAATTCTAATCTGTGCATTTAAATTAATATTCGTGTTGTTTAAAACAATTAACGCATTATTACTAACACTTAACACATTACTACCTTGCACATCTAATATTCTTGCATTTAAATTACCTGTAGCATGCGTATACGTTTCTCTAACAATTACACTTCTAGACTTATCTGGAAAACCATTACTCCACGCAGCTCCTGTACGAATAGTTGGACTTATTCTATGCAAACCTAAACCACAATTTGTTTCATTAATTGGTGTTTTTACTTCTGATAAAAGCGGCGCATTTGCATGTCTTACAATTGTAGGAATTGGTTTTGTATCTCCAACAACTTCTATTGAATCATCTACAAAAGAAAGCCATTCTGCCACAGTAAAAGTGGTATTTGCTTTCGTTATTTCATCGATACGAACCAAAGATGTTGTGTTACTAATATTCTTAACAACATCATATCTATTTTCCCAAGCAGATTCATTTATGGTTTTTGAAAGGATTAAAGTGTCGTCTCCATCTGCTAAATCCGCAATACTAGCATCTGTTATTTCTATAGGATTATTTATAAAAGTAACTTCCGGAAGTGATGCAACAGATTTTATAACAACAGAGCCACCTGCAGGTATACTTGTTATTGTTAAATCTGCCGTAGGCGAAATAGCACTTGCAGAAGTAATCCCTAAATCTTTAAATAAAACTAAACTGATATTAGTTACAGTTGTTGTTCCAATATTTGTTAATTCAATGGCGTTACCTGACGCCGTTTGATAAACTTGACTAATAATTACAGGCAGCAAACTACAACTTGAATCTTGTACTAAATCATCTTGACTACTTCCTAATAATTGACCATTACTAGTTGCTACAACAGGAATACCTTTTTCATCTACATCTCCTTTTAATCGATTGTTACCATCTACATCTGCAAAAGTAAAAGTAGCACCACCTTCTAAAGCATCCGGACAACCATCTCCATCTGCATCCACATCAAATTGATCTATAATTCCGTCTAAATCGAGATCATATCGATCATCTATATCATCTGAATTAGAGTCTACGAAACCACTAAGACTTGGATCTTTGTAATCTATAATTCCGTTTTTATTTGTATCTGCAATTGGGTTTCCGCTATATGCATTTTCTGCAGTATCTAAAACACCATCGTTATCGTCATCTAAGTCAATAATATCAATAACTCCATCTAAATCAGTATCAGTAGTATCACAAGCTAAAACACTTCCATTTTGGCTATCACCAATATCTTGTCCTGCTCCAGCACCAGCTTCTGTTAAAGTTGGTATCCCTTGTGCATTTACTGTTCCGATAATTACAAAACTAGCATCTAAATCCGTTTGCTTAACAGTACCTGTTGCTTCTAAAGCATCCGGACAACCGTCTCCATCACTATCTAAATCTAAATAATTAGCAATTCCGTCTCCATCAAAATCTCCAGTTCCTTCAATAGTATCTAAAATACCATCATTATCATCATCTAAATCATCCGTATCTTTTACACCATCACAATCATTGTCTTCACCGGCTTCAGATATTGTTTGTGTATTATTACTTGGATCACTATCTGGTTGAAACACCCCCGTTGCTGTAGTTGTAAAACTGATAGGAAATGAAGCCGTACTTACAGAAGTATTAACCGTTAACGTAACACTTTCTCCTACTGATAAATTATCAATAGTCCAGGTATTATTCGTATTATTAAAACTTGCTGATAAAGGAGAAACACCTGATTCAGAAAAAACTGCGGAGTTACTTGTTGCTGTCATACCAACTGGTATTGTAAAATCTACCTCAAAATCTTTTGATAATTCGGTAGCAGATAAATTAGTTATCGTTGTTGTAAAAGTAGCCGTAGTAGGCGCACAAAAATCATCTGCAGAAATCATTAAATTTGATACTTCTAAATCTGTTGCTGGTAGCAATATTTTTATCGCATCAGAATTATATGCCGTAAAAGCTATATCTGTATTACCAGATGTAGTGTGTACAAAATTAGTTATCTGGTTAAAATTACTCGTTGTTATGCCAAAATCGCTTAAATTGATAGATAGAACTCTTAAATCTCTATAGGTATCTATGCCAAATGTACTTTTAACCAAACCTGTAGAAGGGTTGATTCTATAAATAGTCCAATCTGTTCCTCCAACAACAGCAACATTTCCAAAGGAAACGTTTATTTCTGTACCTACTATATTCCCTGCACTGTCTATAAATTTAAACTTATCGGTATTACCAGGAGACCCTGTTTGGGTAACAATAATGTCTGGCAATGCATCGTTTATACTTACTGCTTGATTTATTACAATGGCATCGTATATGATTACTTGACTTTTTATATTAAAAAAATTGGTAGCTAATTCTAAACCACTACTACCATCTCTAACAAAAAATGAAGGAACAATAGGGCTAAATGTTTTTATATAATCTGTTGCACTATTATTTTGAGAAACTCCCCCCCAATTAGTTCCAATACCAATTAATTCTTCCGATTTATAATCAATAGAAGCAGGCATTGGAAATGAGACAAAACTTCCGCTTGTAAATGTTATATTATTTGCTGTTAAAATTGCATCATTAACACCAGTAGAATACGTATCACCATCTACACTAAACCCTAATAAATTATTAGAATCATCATAAGTAACTTGTGTAGCCGTTGTAGAAGTATAAAAACCTCCATTATCACCATAAACAGCGGCTACAGCATGTTGCGCACTCGAAGAAAAAGAAGTGCTTAATAAAACAAAGAAAAAAAGATAGAGATAAAAAAAATTACTAAAATTTAGACGTATGGAGAGGTGATTTTTCAATTATGTATATTTTAATAAAATTAATTTCTTGATAAATATAAATCTTAGAACACGACAACATTGTATCTATTTTACCCGAAAAAAAAACAATATTGATCATCTATTGATGTTACCAATTACAAAAGTAACCAATAAAAAAAACCTCTCCAAGTAGGAGAGGTTTTTCATAATCTTTTAACATTCTTACTTTACTTCTAGAACATTATTCTCTAAATTAATATCAGCCATTAATCCGCTTTTATCAATAGTAACAGATTTTACAGCTTTAGAAACTGTAAAAGAATATGTTGGCATTGCCCAACCCCAATCTTTTAAAATGGTTGCTATTGTTGGCTTAGTACCTCTCATCATTTCTAATGGAATGTTAAAACTTTCTGATGTTCCATCTGCATAAGTTACATCAACATCCATTGGCATTGGCATTTGCCCAATTCTCTCTAAAGTAATTGTTTTCTCATCAACAGATTTTACACCATAATCTATGGTATGTGTAGTTTCTGTCCATTCATTTAAATACCAACCTAAATCCAATCCAGCAGTTTTTTCCATAGATCGTTTAATATCATTTGGTGTTGGATGTTTAAAACTGAAATCGTTAAAATATTTCTTTAATCCGTTTGCTACATTCTCTTTACCAATAACATATTCTAATTGACTTAAGAAAATATTTCCTTTAGAATAACTTGCAGTACTGTACGCCCAATTTGTATGGTATCTGTCTGCATGTGTAGATAACGATTCTTCATACCCTTTTGTAACAATAGATCTATAACCTCGATAAGAACCTGCATGTGGGTTTTCTTTGTTTTCTTTTAAAATTTCGTTTTCTGCTTTGTTAGAAATATAAGAAGTAAAACCTTCATCCATCCAAGGATGTAAACTTTCGTTTGATGCTAATAGGAACTGAAACCAAGTGTGTGCCATTTCATGTGCTGTAACTCCAAAAAGACTACCAAATTTACGTTTTCCTGTAATTAAAGTAGACATTGCATACTCCATTCCACCATCTCCACCTTGTATTACAGAGTATTGTTTATATGGATATTGACCAACTTGCTCACTAAAATACGTCATTAATTCAGCCGTTTTAGGCTGTAAATCTTTCCAGTTTTTTAAATATTCTGCTTCTAATGTTTTCTTGTATAAAAAATGCAAATCGATTCCATTTTCCATTTTTAAAACATCGTGAATGTATTCTGGATCTGCTGCCCACATAAAATCATGCACATTTGGTGCTTTAAAATTCCATGATAATTTATCGCCTTTAGGCAAGTTCAATTCTTTTGAATCATCTTGATAACCATGACCAATTTCTTGTGGATTTTGTAAATAACCAGTACCACCTACAGTATAGTTCTTATCAATATGAATGGTTACATCAAAATCTCCCCAAACACCTTGAAACTCTCTTGCAATATATGGTGGCGTGTGCCAACCTTGAAAATCGTATTCTGCTAATTTAGGATACCATTGAGACATAGATAATGCAACTCCTTCTGCACTATTTCTTCCAGAACGACGAATTTGCACAGGAACCTGAGCATCAAAATCCATTTCTAAAGTAACCGTTTCTCCAGATTTAATTGGTTTATTTAGTTGAACTTCTAAAATAGTCCCCACAGTTTCATGAGAAACTGCTACGCCGTTTTGTTTTAAAGAACCAACTTTAATATACCCAATTTCATTTGGCTGTAATTTGCTAATTCTATCTCTAACTCTTCTGTCTGGATCTTTAATGTTTAACGACCTCACATCCATTTGAGAACCAGGTTGAAACGCATTAAAGTATAAGTGATAAAATACTTTATCTAGATCGTCGGGAGAATTGTTTGTATAAACTAACGTCTGCTTTCCTTTGTATTGATAGTTGTTTACATCTACATCAACATCCATTGTATAGTCTACATGTTGCTGCCAATAAGTTTCTTTAGCCACATTGGTTGTATCTTTTATAACCTTACAAGAGGTTAGCATTATTAGTGACAATCCTAAAAAATAAATTTTTCTCATATTTATATTAATTAATGTTCAAAAAAAAAGCAGCATTTTTAAAATGCTGCTTTTTAAGTTTAATAAATTATTTTTTTCCGTTTACCATTCTGTCTGCCATTTGTAATGCATTGTAAGCATTAACAACTCTACCAGTAACTGATAAATCTGCAAAAGGAACTAACTCTCCTTTAGGATTTTCTCTAGACTGAGATCCTGGTTTAATTACCTCTAAATCTATTTTTACACCAGAATTCATTAAAATATGCTTTACCTGACTTGCTGTTAATTTAGGATAATAAGAACGTACCAAAGCAGCTACTCCTACTGCAGAAGGTGCAGCCATAGATGTTCCACTAAAGTGTTTATATTCATTTTCTGGAGTTGTAGAATAAATTTGAACTCCAGGAGCAAAAATATCTACATTTTTTTTACCATAATTAGAAAAATTAGCTGGTAGGTTTTCATTATAACTAGAGCTCATTGCTCCAATTGTTAATACGTTATCTGAAACCTCTGTTATTAAATCTTTAGAATCGTTTGGGTACGTTCTTTCTACATCAATATCCTTACCATCGTTTCCTGCTGCATTTATAATTAATACATCGTGCTTTGCTGCATATTGAATTGCTTCATACACCCATTCTTTATGAGGTGAGTATCCTTTACCAAAACTAGTGTTAATTACTTTTGCGCCATTATCTACTGCATAACGTAAACCTAAAGCAACATCTTTATCATACTCATCTCCATCTGGTACAGAACGTACAGCCATAATTTTTACATTATCTGCTACACCATTAACTCCTTTTCCATTATTTCTAGATGCTCCAATAATTCCAGAAACATGAGTACCATGTGCTTCACTTTTAGTTGAAACCCCTGGATTTCCATTTCCATAACCTGGAGAGTCATTAATATCTTCTGGGTTATCTCCTATTCTATAATTAGTATATTCGTTATTTAATAAAGCAATCGATTTGTCTAATTCTTTTTTAATTTCTTCTTGTGCTTGGCTTAAAGAAGGCAAACCAAAACCAAACATTTGTTTTGCAATTGCAATGCTCTGTAATAAAGAAGGATCTTCGGTTGTAATTGCCGCAACTTCTATAGCACTATAATCGTCTTTACCAAAGTGTCTAGCTAAATTTTCATCTGCACCTTTAACACCGCTTAACATTTGCTCAAATCTAGTTTTTGTCTTTTCAGCATTCCCAACTTTAATGTCGTGCGCTGCCTGAATCTCTGCAACAATTTCTGGACTTTCTAAAGAAGGATTGTGTAAAATTCTAGCTGACTCCAAGTTTTCTTTATAAGCATCGCCTAAAAAGTTCCAACCATTAATATCATCTACATAACCATTTTTATCATCATCAATTCCGTTACCAGCAACTTCTTTTTCATTTACCCAAGCCACATCTTTTAAATCTTCATGACCCAAATCTGTTCCAGAATCTACAACACCTACTACAACCGTTACACTTTTTTTACCTTGTAAAAAATCATACGCCTTGTCTACAGACATTCCAGGAATAGAATCTTTTACCAAATCTAAATGTCCCCAAGTATTTTTTTGTGCTTCTGTTAATGGTGCTTTTTTAGCTACTGCTATTATTGCTACATCAGAACCATTTGGAACTGGAAGGTTAGAAATTGATTTACAACCTGTAAAAACAAGTCCAGCAAAAGCTGTATATAAAATTGGTTTTAAAACTCTCATAATATTAATTAAATATATCTATAAATTTGTGTGTGTTCTTTAATCTAACTCCTTTTTCTGTATGCTGAACAGTACAAAGTTCATTATAAGCATCATGTTCTAAAAAAAGGTAATATTCTTTATCTGCTGCTTGGTTTAAGAAAGCTGCTTTTTCTTTTAAAGTTAACAAAGGTCTTGTATCATATCCCATAACATAAGCCAAAGGAATGTGCCCAATTGTAGGTAATAAATCTGCTACAAAAACAATTGTTTTGCCTTGATAAGATAGCATTGGTAGCATTTGTTTTTCTGTATGACCATCCATAAAAAGGACATCGAAACCTATTTGGTCTTTATAATTACTATGTATAAAATTTAATTGTCCGCTTTCTTTAATAGGATTGATATTTTCTTTAAAGAAAGAAGCCTTTTCTCTTGGGTTTGGCTCGGTTGCCCATTTCCAATGTTTATCATTAGACCAGAATTTGGCATTTTTAAAAGCTGGTTGTAAAATGGTTCTTTGTGCATTCCACTCTATAGCACCTCCACAATGATCAAAATGTAAATGTGTTAAAAAAACATCTGTAATATCATCTCTATGAAAACCATGTTTTGCTAAAGAAGAATCCAAAGAAAAATCTCCAAAAAGGTAATAATAACTATAAAATTTATTTGATTGTTTTTCTCCTAGGCCTGTATCAACTAAAATTAAACGATCTCCATCTTCTATAAGCATACTTCTCATGCTCATATCTATCAAGTTATTAGCGTCTGCAGGGTTCGTTTTTTGCCAAATAGTTTTTGGTACAACACCAAACATTGCACCTCCGTCTAATTTAAAATTTCCAGTTTCTATAGGGTATATTTTCATTCTGTATAGATTAAAATCATAAAAAAAATTGACTATAAAAATAATCAATTAGAATTCAATATATTCATAATACTTCTTAAAAGTATACAGAAAGCAAAGATGAAGAAAATAAGATAGTTTTTTGTTAAGAAAGTCTAAAGATTACACTAAAACAATTTAAAAATGATTGCCCAATAAATTCTAATTATTTTTTCTGAATCGAAAAAGGAAAACTAAAAAATCATGAATAAAATTAGAATTATTTAGAAGCCCTACTAGAATCCATTTCACTTAGAAACTTAGCCACTCTAATAATTACAAATACCAAAGCAATCAATCCCAAAATAACAAACAATAATTGATTGTCTAAGAATGACGAGGAAGTTTCCCCATTAATTGGAGTAGAGATTTGTAACATCATAATAAGGAGTTCGGTTTAGTTATATCAAAAATCTATAAAATTAAGCGCATACCTCTTGTTCTTCGATAAAAAACCCTTTTCTTACGTTGACATGCACTTAATCTACTTTAAGTAAATTATTCTTTTACTGTTATTTGCTGATGAATTTCATTTCCAAAATTATCCGTAGCCGAAATAAGATAGTTTCCAGTATTTAAATCCACTCCAAACTCATGCAGTTCTTTTGTGCTCCCTAAATATTTGCTATCAACATACCAATATAAAACAGCTTCATTGTTGGCATGAGCTACTTTTAAAACAAGTTCATTCTTCTTTCCATCGAAATTCTTTGGTAAAAAAATGGTGCTTTTTTCCGTTGGATAAATAAATTTCATCGCGTTTTTTGCCGCACCTAAACAATCATTTCTAAATTTTGGTAGCGGTTTATAAAACGGGTTTTTATCCTTGTAATAATATTCCATTAAAGGAGGCAACACAAACCAAGATTTTTGTTTGATGTTTTCTAGTTGTTCACAAGAAGTATTTACCTGATAATTTTCTGAAGCATCTACATTTACCAAAACATGAAACGGACAAGGTGCTGTTTTTAAACCTGCATTTTGTACAAATTCTAATGATGTTTCTTCACAATTTTGAGTTGCTCTATAACCACTTTGTGCACAAATTTCGATTTCAGTCATTTCATCAAAAGGCTTCTCAAACCATGCTGAATTTGGTAATTTATCAAAAACATCAAATAAAATAGGAGCTGCAGCTTGCACACCAACCAAACCAGGTCTTCCTTCTCCATCTGCATTCCCAACCCAAACTCCTACTACATAATCTTTAGTGGTCCCTATTGCCCAAGCATCTCTAAAACCAAAACTTGTACCTGTTTTCCAAGCAATTTGTTTAGAAGCATCAAAAAACTCCCAATTTTGATCTGCATTGGGTCTATTTACATCTTTTAAACTCTCAAAAGTGAGATAAATAGAAGCGGCATCAAAAATCATTTTTTCTGATGATTTTTCTCCAAAATCTATTTTATGATCCGCATAAAAAGTAGGTTCACAAAATTCGTTTTTAAAATACCTACTAGAGTTTTCTGAATAATGATTTACTGTAGATGCCATGGAAGCATAACTTTTGCATAAATCCCACAAATTACTTTCTGCACCACCCAAAGCCAGTGTTAGTCCATAATAATTAGGATCTTTCTTTAAATCTCTCAGTTTTAATTTTTGTAAATAATCATGAAATTTCTCCAACCCAAAACTTTGCAACATTCTAACGATGGGCACATTTAAAGATCTAGACAGTGCTAACTTTGCAGAAATTGCTCCAGCATATTTTTTATCAAAATTTTCTGGATGATAACTTCCAAAGTTTGTAGGCACATCTGCAACCAACATATTTGGCAACAAATCTCCACTATCTAACATGGCTGTATATAAAAATGGTTTTAAAATACTTCCGGTACTTCTAGGTTTGTCTATAACATCTACATCTTTCTGATTAATTTTAGTCGTTTTAGAGTTGCCAACATAGGTTAAAACTTGCCTAGTATTCACATCTAAAACCAAAACAGAAATATTAAATATCTCATTGTTTTTTAATTGATTATAATGATTATTTACAATTAAATTTGTTTGATTCTGCAACTTTTTATTTATGGTCGTTTTTACAAACTTTCCTTTATTTTTTTTATTGATTTTCTGTAATAAATGTGGTGTAATTTGAGGAAGTGGATACGGTTTTTGTGGTAATTCTTCTAAAACTGATAATTCATACGTTATCGAGTCAATGATATTCTTATTCAGTAACTTTTTTAACAATCTATTTCTTTTCACCAACAATCTATGTTGATTTCTCCCTGGATAAATCAAATTTGGAGCATTGGGTAAAACAGCTAAAGTGGCAGATTCTGCCCAAGATAAATCGGATGCTTGTCTATTATAATAGCGCCAAGAAGCAGCATCTAAGCCTACAACATTTCCTCCGAAAGGCGCATTAGAACTCCAATAGGTAATAATCTTTTCTTTGGATGCTCTAAACTCTAAACGTGTTGCTAAAATTAATTCTTTTACTTTTTCAAAATAAGTTCTAGGTTTGTTATCTCTACTCAAACGAATAACTTGTTGTGTAATGGTACTTCCACCTCTTTTTACACTTCCTGCTTGTAAATTTTGTTTTAAGGCTTTAAAAATGGAAACTGGATTAAACCCAGGATGCATATAAAAATGCTCGTCTTCAAACTGAATTAAACAGGTTTTAAATTTCTCAGGAACGGAGTCTTTATGAGGAAAACGCCATTGTCCGTCTTCTGCAATTAATGCCCCCAATAACTCATTATTATTACTTGTAATTACAGTTGATGTTGGCTTGGTAAACAACTGACTTGGCAAACAAAACACATAAAAAATAAGCAGAACAACAATAAATATTGTTTTCTTTTTATGACGTTTTATGTAGTTTGTTATTTTCAATTTTTTGCTTATTTATTTCTTTTAAGGTTTAATTATCATTTCGAAATGAGACTTTTTCAGGCGATTGAGAAATCTCATATTTATACTCTTCTCATTATGAGATTTCTCCTATCGTCGAAATGACACTCTTATTTTTTGGATTGTATTACTTAATCACTTCAATCCAACGTCCTTTTGTTCTTAACAAATAGTCATGATCATACATCGCTTCCACCTGAATTCCTGGTAAATAATAATTCCCTAAATACGCTGCATTCAATAAAACAGTAAAAGTTTTTGTTTCTGCTTTTTTAGACCGTTCATTTAGGTCGAAATAAAAATTAACGCTGTCATCTCTAATATCTGTATAACGAGCTTCACTTTTTGTAGTGGTTCCAAAATCTGTAAAACGAGTGTTCACAATTTCCCATCCAGAAGGAAAAACTTGCGTTAAAGCAATGTCTTTTACATTTTCATTTTTAGGGTTGCTCACAATTATTTTTGCTACAAAATCCTGACCTTGTTTTAAATTGTTGATATCAATGGATTTCCCTTGTAAATCTACATACTGAACAGTTGCACTTAAGCCTCTACTTTCTGTAATTTCATCACCCAATGGCAATTGTCCTGAATTGATAATTCTTGCAAAGACAACATTGTTATTCTCATTTTCTATAGTGATGGAGTTTGCACCATTTTTAACCTGAACGGTTCTTTGCACCATAGAACTTTGCGTTTCTACAGCAACCTTTTTGCCATTATTAGTATATTTTAAGTTGATAGCTTTCCCTCCGTTTTTAACTACCATTTTACCAATTGCTAATAAACTATATGCAGTAGATTGTGTACTCATCCATTTACTACCAGACAATTCTTTTGCAATAGATTTCGCCACCTCTCTTATGTCCTTATGATCAGTTATTAACATGGTTTCTAAGGCCATTGCTCGGTTTCTATCTACAGAACCGTAAGAATAATAATTGTATTTAGAAGTAGTAAAATTAATGTTTGCAGTACTCATAATTTCTAAACTCGCTTCTTTTTGTCCTGCCAAAGCATACGCTGCAGCCAAACGCCATTTTGCATCATTAGAAATTTGTTTAAACTCTCGCATTCTGTTCATCGCAGACAAATCTGGACTACCAGCTAAAGCCAATGTGTATAAACGATAAGCTTGTGCTAAATCTGTATAATTATTTCTGTAATCTGGCCTCCAATTTCTTGCTGCTTTTTTCTGATAACTAATAAAGTTGCTTTTAAAAGTTAACGGTAAAACAAATCCTTTTTTGGCAGCTTCTAACATAAAATGACCAGCATATGTTGTTCCCCAATCATCTGTCTCACTTTCTCCCATCCAATAACTCAAACCTCCATTTGCTTGCTGAAAGTTACCTAATCGTTTAATTCCGTTTTCTATATTTTCCTGAACCCGACGTTTTTTATCCGCTGTTAAATCAAAAATATCATTCAAAAATAATTGTGGAAAAACACCTGATGTAGTTTGCTCTACGCAACCATGCGGATACTGAATTAAATACTCTAATCTTCCTGAAAAGTTAATGTGAGGAATGGTAGAGATTTCTAACATTGCGGTATTTGATCCTTCAACTCCAAATGTATCAAAATTAATAGTTTGATTCTGATTACCTTCTACAGTTGCCTCTACTATTTTAGAGGTAATTGGATTCGGATTTACAACATCCAACTCTACTTTATAGGTTGCTTTCTCTCCGTTTCCTGATGCAATAATTTCAACGGTATTGATGCCGTTTGCTTTTAATACATCCATTTCAAAATACACCATTTTTTCATCTGGCTTCTCAAAATTAAGTTTTTGAGTTTTATGACCAATCACTGCAATTCCGTTAGATGTTTTTACCTCTACCGTTACATTTTTCACTTTTTTATCCATTGCAAAAATGGTAATTGGCAACGTAACTTTTTCCTTTGGCGATAATTTTCTTGGCAACGTAGCCAACACCATTAAAGGCTTTTTAACAGGTACTGCTTTTTCTGCATTTCCAAAAGCTTCATTAGTAACATCACCCGCAACTACCATGGTTCTTACAGAGCCAATATAATTTGGCAACGTAATTTTATGTGATGCTGTTTTTCCTTTTTTAAGATAAAACGGACCAATAAATTTTACAACTGGTTTAAATCTGTTGGCTTTTCTATTTTTTGCAGCAGCAGCACTTCCATCTCCACCAATTGCGAAAACCTGATCTACACTACCCGAATAGGCACCAATTACATCATCAAAAATATCCCAAGTTTTTACACCTAAACCTTCTCTTGCATAGAAAACATCAAATGCATTCGGAGTTTTAAAACGTGTTAAATCTAACAGCCCTTCTTCTACAACAGCCAAAGTATACGTCATGGCTTTGTTGTTTTTTTCAGAAACTTTTACAGTAAATTCTTTTTCTGGTTGCAACTCTTCTGGCATCGAAATTTGAGGCTCTAATTTGGTACTTTCATCTTCTACCAAAAGCGGAATTACACCAAATAATCTTATTGGTAAATCATTTTCTGAGACTTGGTGTGGTTGTAATAATGAAATGTTTACAAACACATTTGGCGCCATATTTTTGTTGATAGGAATTTCTACAGAAGTATTCCCTTTTGTAGTTTTTATCCATTTTGTTTCTAATACTTTTGTACCATTCTCTATACTAATTAACGCATGACCTTCACTGCCTGAAGGAAATGTAATTTTAGCAGTTTCACCAACATTATACTTTTCTTTATCCGCAGAAAACACTAACATTTTTGCAGCTTCTTTATTATCAGAACCAGAATTTTCCCACCAATTCTTATAGAAATAAGCTGTTCTACCAGTTGCGTGACCACTTTTCTTATCGATCACTCTTATTAAGAAACGACCTCTATCTCTTTCTGGAATATTTAAATTGAAACTTCCATTTCCTTTAGAGTTCGTGCTAATTTTTAAAGTTTTATATGGTTTATTATACGTGCTAGAAGTATATCTAGACAAGTTATCATCCGAAGAACTCCACCACCAACGCCACTCAATTTTATAAACTTCAACCTCTATTTCATCTCTTTTTACTGGACTTCCTTTTTCATCAACCGAAACCACAGAAAAAGTCTGACTTTCATCTGTAAAGAAAGAATCATATCTATTTCCTTCTGGCGATTTTAAACCTACAAAAGAGGCAAATGGCGCATATTTTTTAGTGAAAGCATCTATAGAAAAATCTCCTCCGTTTTCAAAAGCTCTTACTAAAAACTGAACATTTAACATTCCGGGAGCATTTTTACCAATAGCTAGTTTACTATCAATTTTTGCGAATCCATTCTCATCTAATTTTCCATCAAAAATATTTATTTCTTCAGATGAAAACTCTCTTGATGGATCTGTAAAAACATAGTCTTTGTAATCTTCAAAACCATAATTTGCCGTAGAAACTTTTGCTTTAATTTCTGCCTTTAGGTTTTTTGCAGGAGTTCCATGCAACCATTTTACCTCTAAAGTTCCATTAATAGGTTTGTTGGCTGTTAAAACTTCATCATCAAAATCGACCTTAATTTTTAAACGATTTGGTTTTACCGTTTCTATTTTTAGTGACTTGTAAAACTTTGCACCACCTACAGAAATTTTTGCATTGTAGTTTCCTGTTTTTGCTTCTTGAGTAGTTGAAAATATAAAGTTGTAAAAGTTATTTACGTTTTCTGAAGTTACTTTTTTATACACCAATTTTCCACTAGGGTCTGTAACTTCTAGCTTAACAGGGTGATTTTTTGGCAACTTATTATCTGCATCATTTAGTAAAAACGTTAAATACACATTGTCTCCAGGGCGCCAAACTCCGCGTTCTCCATAAATATATCCTTTTAAGCCTTTTTCTGTTTTGCTACCAGCAACATCAAACTTACTTAAAGACAAAGAATTCCCGTCGAACAATCTAATGTACCCTTTATTATTCCCTTTAGAAACAACTGCAAAAGCCGCTGTTTTAGAGGTTTCTATATTAGCAAATCCTTCTGAATCTGTTTTGGTGGTTACAATTTCTTGTTGCTGAAAATTAAATAATTTAATAGTTGCTCCAGCCTGAGGTTTTGTGCTTAAAATATCTGTTACGGCAAAGAAATAAGAGTTATTTTCTCCTTTTTTTGCGATAACCCCTAAGTTTGAGGCTAATAAATTTTGAGTTACTTCTTTATAGTAATAAAAAGAATCTGAACAAGGGTTGTCTCTTTCTTGCCAATTATAATTACGGTCTTTATAATCGTATAATTTATTATCCCAATACAATTCTTCTCTCGCTTCTTCGTCTTCTATTTTACTTAATTCATCATACGTTTCCTCTTCGAAATCAGAGTTTAAACTTTGATTTCCTGAACAATCATAAAGTGCCTGACTTTTATTAAAACTCAACTCTACTCTATAAATAGCTCCAGGTTCAGCATCTATTAATTTAGCCAAATCTACACTATACGCCTTCCATTTTTGAGTATTAATTGTCTTGCCGTCAATTAAGGAAATGGTTTGCTTAGCAACACGCCTACCAACTCGTTTAATTTGGTATTCATTATCACTATTCATACTGTTTTCTTGCAAAAACTGAAGCACATTATCTTCGTAAATTTTTATAATTCTAACATCTACTTCTTTTACGTTGATGGCTTCAAAATTGAATTTTAAATCTTTAGAATTTGGTAAAATAGCTCCGCTACTTATCGCTCTTATTGCTGGTTTCTTTTGCTCGAAAGTAATGGTTTCCTTAAAAGATTCTTTCAATTTATAATCATAAGAGTTTTTAATTCCCTGAAAAACAGAAACTAAAACATCGCCTTGAAACTTATTTTCTGAAAACACTTTTAACTCATTCCCGTTGACAATAAAACGTGGATTTTTTTCATTTTGAATAGTTACCAAGCCGTCAAAATTTTGTTGTTTTTTAAGTTGATCAGAAAAATTAATGGAAATATACTGCTCGGATGTATTGTTAACTTTTAAACTAAGTACTTTAAAATTATTTTTACCAGGAATTAGAACTTCATTTTCACCTTTAGATTCAGCATTTATTGCTTTTCCATCCCAAGAAATGTCTAATTGAGAGTCTTCTACAAAACGCTGAATACTATCAACTTTAAATTCGAAAACCTTTCCGTTTTTGTAGGATTCATTCCAAACGATGTTTTTTGATGTTCCATTTTGAGAAGCACTTATTAATTTTTTAGCATTTTCTAATAAAATAATATCTGCAGATTTTACAACACCTTCTAAATATTGAAATTCTTTAGAGTAGGATTGTAAATTATTGGTCTGAATATTAAAATTTGGCGCAATTGTTTTAAACTGAAAAGTATAAGTTTCGAAGTCATGAGGCGTGTCTTTATAAATTTCTTCTAGATTTACAGAAACACTATATTCTGTATCTGCATTTAAGATTTCATCCGGTATAAATACAAAAGCATGTTTATTTACTGTTTTAACAGTACCACTTACATGCGGTTTCACAGAAATAATTTCAGTTGAAATCTCTTTATTTGCTTCCCACCCTTCTACTTCTTTGGCTAGGTTTATTTCTATATTATTTGCTACAGAAACCACTCCAGAAGTAGTGTAACTTATATATTCTTTAAACTTAAAAATGTTATCTGTTTTAACTTCTTCTTTCTTACAAGAAAGGATAAGTAAAAAGATTGAGATTGTTAAAAGTAGATTTTTCTTTTTCATAGTAATTGTATTTATAAACACAGCTCAAAAATAAGGATTCCCTTTGAGCTTAAGTAAGACTATTTAGTATTCGCTATGGTTTATTTAGTATTCGTGAAAAATGGTTATTAACTCTTTTCTTCTTTTAAGGATAAGAGCTTTTTATTACTAAAACCTTAGTCAAGATTTTTACATAAATCCCAAAGACTATATATTCCAGCAAAAATTCCAAATAAAAAAACCCCAATCGGAATGACTGGAGTTTTTGGAGGTGTCTAGCGGATTCGAACCGCTGTACATGGTTTTGCAAACCATTGCCTAGCCACTCGGCCAAGACACCTTTTATCTTAAAGCAAGATGTAAATCTATTTTTAAGGATTGCAAATTTACGCAATTTTACAAAGATTACAAGCATTTTTTTTAATTAATACTCAAAACAAATAAATTTTAAGATTTTAAAACAAATTACCCTCTTTTTATCTGCGTAAAATTTATCTTTTTTCTGTAAGAATAATTACTACTTCTTCTACGTTTCCACCAATTGGTGGATTAATCTTAGCTACAGAAACCTTCGCTTTTTTTACTCTAGAAATTTCTTTAAATATTCTATCTAAGATTCTCTGCGCCACTTCTTCTAACAGTTTAGAACGAATAGCCATTTCTTCTTTTACAATAAGGTTTAAGTGCACATAATCTACCGTATCTGCCAATTCATCTGTTCTAGATGATTTTTTTAAATTCGCCTTAATTTCTAAATCTACAGTGTATTCAGATCCTATTTTTGCTTCTTCGTCTAAACATCCATGAAAAGCATAGAGTTTAATCTTGTTTACTTGTATTATTCCCATTTTGTAATTTAAAAGAACAAATATAGCGTTATTAACCGATTTTTATAGACTTTCTACTACTTGTGTTAGTGATTGAAACGGCAGCTTTTTTATAGTTTTTTTTTGGAAACTATAAAAAACTACAGTGTAAAGCACGACCCGCAGGGAAACACCCAAAAAAAGATCTGAAAAATGAGTTATTTTACGTAATTTTGGAGCTTAATTTTGTACCGAAACAGATGTCTGAAGAGAAAAAATCGCTCAATTTTTTAGAGCATATTATTGAAGAGGATTTAACAAACGGAATGCCAAAAGAAAATTTACGTTTTCGTTTTCCGCCAGAACCAAATGGGTATTTACATATTGGTCACACAAAAGCAATCGGAATTAGTTTCGGTTTGGGTGAGACTTATAATGCACCTGTAAATTTGCGTTTTGATGATACAAATCCAGCAAAAGAAGAGCAAGAATATGTAGATGCAATTAAGAAAGATATTTCTTGGTTGGGCTATTCTTGGGCAAATGAGTGTTATTCATCAGACTATTTTCAGCAATTGTTCGATTGGGCAGTTTTGTTGATAAAAGATGGAAAAGCATATGTAGATTCTCAATCTTCGGAAGATATGAGAGCGCAAAAAGGTACACCAACTCAGGTTGGGACTAATAGTCCTTTTAGAAATCGTTCTGTTGAAGAAAACTTGGAATTATTCCAAGGAATGAAGGATGGAAAATTTAAGGAAGGTGAACATACTTTGCGTGCAAAAATTGACATGGAAAACCCAAATATGTTAATGCGTGATCCTTTAATGTATAGAATTATGTACAAAGATCACCATAGGACTGGTTCTGATTGGTGCATTTACCCAATGTACGATTGGACGCATGGTGAGAGTGATTATATTGAGCAAATTTCGCATTCTTTGTGTTCTTTAGAGTTTAAACCTCACAGAGAATTGTACAATTGGTTTAGAGATAATGTGTACGATTTTAGCAAATCTGAATACCCAAACCCGCCAAAACAACGTGAGTTTTCTCGTTTAAATTTGAGTTATACCATAATGAGTAAACGTAAATTGTTAACTTTGGTTGAACAAGGAATTGTTGCTGGTTGGGACGACCCTAGAATGCCTACAATTTCTGGTTTAAGAAGACGTGGTTATACTCCGGAATCTATAAAAAGTTTTATTGAGACTGTTGGTGTTTCTAAACGTGAAAACGTAATTGACGTAGCTCTTTTAGAGTTTAAAATTCGTGAGGATTTAAATAAAACTGCCAAGAGAGTGATGGGAGTTTTAGATCCTGTTAAAGTGGTAATTACAAATTATCCTGAAGGAAAAGAAGAAATGTTAGACGCCAACTATAACGACTATGAAGATGGTTTTGGTAGCAGAGAGGTTCCTTTTTCTAGAGAGATTTATATAGAACGTGAAGATTTTAGAGAGGAAGCAAATAAAAAGTTCTTCCGTTTAAAATTAGGGAAAGAGGTCCGTTTAAAAAACGCTTATTTTATTACAGCCACTAGTTGTACTAAAGATGCTGATGGAAATATTACTGAAATACAATGTACGTATGATCCGTTAACAAAATCTGGAATGGATACCGAAGAAAGCAAACGTAAAGTAAAAGGTACTTTGCATTGGGTTTCTGTAAAACATGCTGCAAAAGTAGAAGTAAGAGCCTATGACAGATTGTTTTTAGATGAAGCGCCAGATAGCCATAAAGACAAAGATTTTATGGAGTTTATTAACCCAAATTCTTTAGAAGTAATTACTGCTTTTGTAGAACCTAGTTTAAAAACGGCTACCATTGGAGAACGTTTCCAGTTTCAGCGAATGGGATATTTTAATGTTGATAATGACACAACCAAAGACAATTTAATTTTTAATAAAATTGTTGGATTGAGAGATTCTTGGGGAGGGAAATAAGTAGGCAGTATTCAGTAGCAGCTATCACTGTTGTGTTTTAAAATAGAATGTTCATTTAAAATTTATAATGATGAAAAAATTAATTGTTTTAAGTTTATTAATATTCGCTTCTTGCACCAGCAAGAAGGAAATGAAACATGTTGCAGAAATTTCTTGTGGTCAATGTCAGCTTAATTTAGATTCTGAAGCAGGTTGTAGTTTAGCCGTTAGATTTGATGATAAAGCCTATTTTGTTGATGGTTTTGGGATTGATGATTTTGGTGATGCGCATGACGAAAACATTGGCTTCTGTAACGCAATTAGAAAAGCAGAGATTACTGGTGTTGTAGAAAATGGACGCTTTTTTGCAAGTGATATTAAACTGGTTGAGTAAAAGAACCAAGATATTTAAAATTAAGACGTAAAAACAGATTTCTGCTTTCGCAGGAATGACAATAAATAAAAAATCCGATGAAATAATTTTCATCGGATTTTTTTATCAATCTGAATTTATTTCAGACTCTTATGATTATTGAAGTTACGCAAGTTCAGCATGACAAATTTGTTTTTAAGACAATTTGTTTTTATACTGCCTACTGAAGACTGAATACTAACCTAAGGTGCAGGATTCGGTATTAATTTGTGAACTGCTTCAATTTCAGTTAAAATTTCTTCTGATAAATCAATATTTATACTTCCAATATTTTCTTTTAACTGACTCATTTTAGATGCACCAATAATATTACCCGTTACAAATGGCAATTGATTTATATAAGCCAAAGACAACTCCGTTAAACTCAATTTGTTTTTTAACGCAATCTCTTCATACTTTAAAACCGCTTGCTCAGAAGCACCTGTTTGATATCGAGTAATATAATTAGGATATATAATTCCTCTTGCATCTGCAGGTTTTTGTCCTCTTAAATATTTACCAGTTAATACACCTTGTGCCAAAGGAGAATAGGCTAATAAACCTATATTTTCTCTCATAGACACTTCAGACATTCCGTATTCATAACTTCTATGTATTAATGAATATGAATTCTGAATCGTTGCCATTCTTGGTAAATTCAATTCCTTAGCAGCTTGTAAATACTGCATGGTTCCCCAAGGAGTTTCATTAGACAAACCAATTTGTCTTATTTTTCCTTGTTTTATTAAGGCATCTAAAGTTTCTAAAATCTCTACATGATTTTCTGCCTCTTCATTTGAGGTTTTGTAAGGATAATCTCTCGTACCAAAACAATTAACCCCTCTTTCTGGCCAATGCAACTGATACAAATCTATATAGTCTGTTTGCAGTCTTTTAAGACTACCTTCTACGGCCTCAATAATTGCTTCTTTAGCCAATCCGTTTTTTCTAATATGTGCCGTATATGGACCAGGACCTGCAATTTTACTTGCTAAAACAACTTTATCTCTGTTTCCTGTTTTTTTAAACCAGTTTCCAATAATAGTTTCTGTGGTTCCATACGTTTCTGGAGTTGCAGGAACAGCATATAGTTCTGCGGTATCAAAAAAGTTTACACCTTGCTCTAAAGCATAATCCATTTGTTCAAAACCTTCTTGTTGCGTGTTTTGTTTCCCCCAAGTCATGGTTCCTAAACAAATCTTAGAAACTTTAATATCTGTATTTGGTAATATTGTGTATTTCATATATAAATGAAGTGTAATTGTGTAAATATTTAATCGTGTAACTATACAAAAACTTACTGCGAAATTATAATATATTCTTATATAAAACAATAAGCGTGTAATTTTACAATTACACGCTTATTAATAAATTTATATTTTAATACGAAACTTAGACAAGCTCAGTTTGATATCTTAAATGTTAATTGAAAATAGAATTATCTATTAAACCATTATTTTAAGATAGCCTCAATTCCTGGTAAAGTTTTACCTTCTAACATTTCTAACATTGCTCCACCACCAGTAGAAACATAACTTACTTTATCTGCAAAACCAAATTGTTTAACAGCAGCAACAGAGTCTCCTCCACCAACTAAAGAAAACGCTCCGTTTTTGGTTGCTTTGTCAATAGAATGACCTAATGCAATTGTTCCGCCTGCAAAAGATTCCATTTCAAAAACACCTAAAGGTCCGTTCCATAAAATAGTTTTACACTTATTTACAACAGTATCAAAAATCTCTCTAGATTTTGGTCCAGCATCTACTCCTTCCCAACCATCAGGAATTGCATCAATATCTAAAGTTTGTGTATTTGCATCGTTAGAAAAATCATCAGCAGCAATAACATCTACAGGTATATGAACTTCTACTCCTTTTTCTTTTGCTTGCTTTAAAATATCTAAAGCTAATTCCATTTTATCATCTTCACAGATAGAGTTTCCAATCTTTCCTCCTTGTGCTTTAATAAAAGTAAAACTCATTCCACCACCAATAATTAAGTGATCTACTTTGTCTAAAATATTTTCAATAACAGTAATTTTAGAAGATACTTTTGCACCACCTAAAATTGCTAAAACTGGTTTTTCAGAATTGTTTAATACTTTATCTATACTTTCTATTTCTCTTGCTAATAAGTTTCCAAAACATTTGCTTTCTGGAAAAAATTGTGCAATAATTGTTGTTGATGCATGTGCTCTGTGTGCAGTACCAAAAGCATCGTTTACATAAACATCACCTAATTTAGATAATTTTTCTGCAAAAGCAACATCTCCTTTTTTCTCTTCTTCGTAGAAACGTAAGTTTTCTAATAACAAGATTTCTCCAGATTGTAAATTTGCAACAGCTTCTTCTACTTTATCTCCAATACAGTCTGCAACAAACTTTACTTTAACTCCTAAAATTTCAGTAGCTTTTTCTACAATGTGACCTAAAGAAAATTCATCTTGAAATCCTTTTGGACGCCCTAAATGTGACATTAAAATACAGCTTCCTTCTTGCTCTAAAATATCTATAATCGTAGATTTTGCAGCTTGAATTCTAGTAGCATCTGTTACTTCAAATTTATCATTTAAAGGCACGTTAAAATCTACACGAATTAACGCCTTCTTATTCTTGAAATTAAAATCTTTTAATGTTTTCATCTTTTATTAATGTATTTTCAACAAAAATACCGAATTATTTAAACTTTTAGAAATGTTAAACCTTAAATTTAATACAACGTTTGCGAAGCCAAATACTGCGCTTTTCAAATATTTAATCTTTAAAAAGATTGCCTTCTAAAATTAATGGATTAATGCCAAACAAATTTTATATTTGCCCATGCTTTTCAACCAAATTATCGGACAAGAACACATTAAAAAACACTTAAAAGTATCTGCTGAAAACGGCAGAATACCACATGCTCAATTATTTGTAGGGAAAGAAGGTAGCGGAACTTTGCCTATGGCAATTGCGTACGCACAGTTTTTATTGTGTAATTTTTCTGATAATGTTGATGTCTGCAACTTAAAATGCGACAAATTACAGCATCCAGATTTACATTTCACCTACCCAGTTACTTCCAATGATAACGTAAAAAAACATCCTGTTAGTAGTTTGTTTTTAGAAGATTGGAGAAGTTTTATAGAAACCCAACCTTACGGAAGTTTATTTAATTGGCTGCAACATATTGGTGTAGAAAACAAACAAGGAATTATTGGAGTTGATGAAGCAGAAGAAGTGGTAAAAAAACTTCGTCTTAAAAGTTACGAAGGTGGCTTTAAAGTGATGATTATTTGGATGGCAGAAAAAATGAATATTGCTGCCGCCAATAAATTGCTAAAATTAATTGAAGAGCCACCAGAAAAAACGGTCTTTATTTTAATTACAGAAAATGAAGGTCAGATTATAAATACCATAAGATCTCGCTGTCAGGCATTACATTTTCCTGTTTTAAGTGAGCAAGATATTTCTAATGCGCTAGTTGAAAAGCATCAAGTTTCAGAAAATAATGCTACTAAAATTGCACATCAAGCAGAAGGAAATTTCAACAAAGCATTACAACTGTTACAAAACGATTCTAGCGATCTTGTTTTTGAAGAATGGTTTATTGCATGGATTAGAACTGCTTTTAAAGCGAAAGGAAATGCTGCCGTTGTGCAACAATTAATCGAATGGTCGGACACCATTGCCAAAACTGGACGTGAAACTCAAAAACGTTTTTTAGACTATTGTTTACAATTTTTTAGACAAGCATTGTTGCTAAATTATAAATCGGATCACTTGGTTTTTATGGAATCTAAAACCGGATTCAATCTTTCTAAATTTGCACCTTTTGTTCATTCTGGCAATATTTTAAACATCGAAAAAGAACTAAATGATGCCATGTACCACATAGAAAGAAACGGAAATCCAAAGATTATTTTGTTAGATTTATCCATGAAATTGACTCGTTTTTTACACAAAAAAGAAGAAACGGTTTCGTAGCTATTTCCAGCTTTACACTATATCTTTTTATCGTTCCTCAAAAAAGGATGCCGTTTCAATCTGGGCTAAACTTGTTTGCTAGCTATTTTAATACCCTTAAAACAAGCCTCTTTTTAAATAGTAAAACTATGCGTCAATTCCGTTTAAAATTCTTTTTGTAACAAACAAATCTGCAATAGTTGGATTTTCTGGACAACTTTTTATTTTTATAAATTCATCACCAGATTTTACAAAACCAGTTTGTAAAACTTTAAAATAAGCACCACAAAAAGTAGTTTTCCAAAACCTCTTTACAATTTTCATATTGTTAAAACGAACACCTAATTTATAACAAGGATCTCTTTGTACAGTTGCTTCTAAAATGGTTTCACCTACTTTAAACGTATCTCCTTGATGAATTTTTGTTTCATCTAAATCATCAATCGTTAAGTTTTCTCCGAAGATTCCCATTTCAAAATCTACTTTCGGAAAAACAGCATCCCAATATTCATAATGTTTTAGAGAATATCCGTAAACTGCTTGCAAAACTCCACCATGATTTTCTCTATCGCAAATAGCATCTCCCTTTACATCTTCGATATCTAAAAAGATAGGTTTATCTACAGAGTATTTAAAAATTCCCGTAGTAACCAAGGTACCTTTATAGTCTATTTCTTTTCGTTCCCCAATATTTGTTGAAATGATTTTCATTCTTAAATATAAAATCTTATAGATTATTTTTAAAATTTCTCTAATGCTCTTTTTGTAAATTCAGATAAAACCAATTCACCAGAAACAGCAGCTCTTTCGGCTAATAAATCAGTCCAATTTTCAGTTCCTTGCCACAGTGCTTTCTTCATTTCTGATAAAGCTACAGGATTGTAGGAAGCCAATTTTTCTGATAACAATTCTACTTCTTTCTCTAATTCTTTTTGAGATTCAAAAACCCTAGCATACAAGCCTTTTTCTTTTGCCCAATACGCATTTTTCCAATTGGTTGCATCTAATGTTAATTCAGCCGTTCCTGCAACACCAATTTTACGTGTTACAGCAGGTTCAATTACAAAAGGGCCAATTCCTATGGTAAATTCAGATAATTTTATGGATGCACTTTCAGTTGCCAAGACATAATCGCAAGCAGCAGCTAAACCAACTCCACCACCAACAGTTTTTCCTTGAACACTCCCAATAATTAATTTACCACAAGTTCTCATGGCATTTATTACGTTTGCAAAACCAGAAAAGAATTGTTTACCTTCTTCTAAATTAGAAATAGCGACTAACTCATCAAAAGAAGCACCAGCACAAAAAGCTTTTTCGCCTTCAGACTTTAAAATAATAACAGAAACGTCTTCATTATTTCCTACTGAAAGTAATTCTTTACTTAACCTCCCTAATAATTCACTCGGGAAAGAATTGCTCGCAGGATGTCCAAATTCTATAGTTGCAATTTTATTTTGAATACTCGTAAATAAACTTCCGTTTTGTCTTGTAGTGCTCATAAAATGTATCTTTTTGTAAAAATAGTGGATTTTATTTTGAATGTCTTTTCAAAATGAGACTATTTAGTATTCAGAAGTTCAATCAAAGAAATTAAAAAAGAGATTCTTCAATCGCTAAAAGCTCATTTCGGAATGACACGTAAAAATTATTCGTTGATTACTAATGGTATAAACTTAGATCTAAACCTAATAATTAATGGCAATCCTCTTGCAATCATCCAAAGTGTAAAGGCAATCCAAATTGCAATTAATTTTAAATCAAAATAATCAAAAACTAATAATGTGGGTATAAAAACCAATGCAGTAGAAAGAAGTAAGAGGTTTCTTAAATATTTCATTTCTCCCATTCCTTTAAACATTCCATCAAAAATAAAAGTGATGGCATTTATAGGTTGCATTAATAAAACAATCCAAAAAACATTGTAAAACTGTTCTAAAACAGCAGGTTCTTTCGTAAAAATTTGTCCGATGAAATTGTAAAAAATAAAACCAATCAGACCAATAAGCACCCCTATTGCCAAACCATATTTTAAAAGTTTATTACTTAGTTCTACTAAAGAAGTATAATCTTTTGCTCCTAAAAATTTTCCAGATAATATATTTCCTGCACTAGCATACCCATCTACCATAAAAGCACCTAACAACCAAATATTAACACCAATTGTATAGGCAGCAATGTATTCTTTACCATAATCTGTTGCATAGGAAGTAGCAAAGTATAAAGCGGTATTTAAGGCAATAGTTCTTACAAAAAGATTTCCTATCATTCCTAACAAACGCGGCACTTCATTATGAAAAGGAAAACTAATTCTTAAGGATATAGACGTTTTTTTTAGCAACATAACTAAGGCAATAATAGCCATAGTAATTTGAGCGATAATACTTGCATATGCAGCACCTTCTATATTCATAGCTGGTATATAGCCTTCAATTCCGTATACTAGAATAATGTCTAAAAAAACATTTAACAAAGCCCCTATAATTGCAATAATCATTGGATAATAAGTGTTTTGTAAACCTCTAAAAACACCAAATACAGCAAATACAAAAAGTGAAAATGGGAATCCGAATATTCGTATTTTAAAATAGGTAACACAATACTCTAAAACAGTTCCGGATGCATTATAAAATTCAAAAATTTGTTTTGCAAACGGATATGAAATTGCCAATATAATTAAACTTCCAAAAACTACAATGGCAATTGCTTGCGCTGGTAATCCTTTTACTTCATCTAATTTGTTGGCGCCAACATATTGCGAAAGAATAGAAGAAATGGCACTTCTGATTTGTCCGAAAACCCAAATTAACATAGAAATGAATGCGCCTACAATTCCCACAGCGGCCAAACTTTCTGTTGCATTTTCAGAGATGTTACCAATAATTGCTGTGTCTGTAATAGATAATAATGGTTCTGCTATACCTGCAATTAAAGCAGGAATTGCTAACTTATTAATCTTCTTTAAAGTAATAGTTGTGCTCAAAAAATTATTTTTTACAAAGGTAATTACATTTGCGTTAAGGATTGCAGTGAAAAGCCCACAGTGAGGTAGGAACGAGGACTTGTAACGGAAAACCTGCCCCTTGTGGTAACGCCAAAAAAATATTTTAATATTTTAAATCTGCGGGTTCAATAAAATCTATATCTAAGGTATACATCTCTTTAATATACGCTTTTATCTCAACAATAAATTCTTCTAATTTATCTTCGGTAATTTCTACATCTGGCTTTCTATAATTCGATGAAAAATTAATTGATAAAAAACCACTATTTAAGTTCTTAAAAGAATAAATACCACCTTCTAAAGGTTTCTTAAAATCGTAGTTTTTACTTTTAGTGTACAAATAAGCATATAGTAGTACCTGAATGGCTTTGTGTTGCTCTTTTTCTCTTAGTTTTTCGAATTCTACCACGCGTAAATCGGAGCTACTAACCATGCCCGTTTTATAATCAATAATGCGCAAAACACCATTGAGCTCATCCACTCGATCTACTTGACCGTGAATTTTAATAGGAAAATCGATTCCTTCAATTTCTATTTCTGCGGATAAATTTTCTTCAGTTGCAAGAATCTTTAATTGATTGTTTTTATCTTTTAATAATTCTTTTTCTTGTGCTAAGAAATTATTGACAAATCGGTTGGCTACTTCAAAAATTAAACGATTTCTACCTGTAGAAATATCTCCGTTTTTAAATGCTTCTTTAAAATGCTTTACTACTAAATCTTTCGACTTCTTGTTCATTGAATCGATGTCTTCCGCTTGTAAAAACTTATTTACAAAGGGCGTATACAATTCATCCAAAGTTTCGTGAACAACAGTACCTAACGTATTATAGGCAACGGTTTCTTCTACATCTTCAAACTCTTTAAGTTTTATTATTTTTTGTTTATAAAACGAAATCGGATTGTATAAATAATTGGTTAATGCAGATGGAGAAATTCCTTTTTCAGCCAATTCTTGCAGCTTTTCTAAAACAGTTTCATCCTTTTTAATTTCTTTCAATTCCACTTTTTGATTCACTACTTTTGGAGCAACCGTTTTTTGAATTACATCTGTTCGCATCATTTCTAATTGCGTAACAAATCTACTTTTTTCTCCACTTCCTAAAACGTCGTGTTCTGTATTATAAATGATAAAAACGTTTTTTGCTCTTTGCATTAATCTAAAAAAGTGATATGAGAAAATAGCATCTTTTTCTCTATAGGTTGGCAGGCCAAACTCTACTTTAACATCAAAAGGAATAAAAGAATTTTGCTGACTACTAGCTGGTAAAACTCCTTCGTTTGTAGAAACTAAAATGATGTTTTCGAAATCTAAAACACGGGTTTCTAACATTCCCATTAACTGCAAACCTCTTAATGGTTCTCCTTGAAATGATAAACTTTCCGAAGAAATTAATTGTCTAAAAAACAGTGCTAATGTTTTTAAATCTGGAAAATATTTAAACTCATTTTGCAATGTTTTTAACTGCGTAAATGTGGTGTAAAATCGAAATAAATATTCTTTTTCTAAATCGCTAACATCTTCTTTTAGGTAGTTTATTAAGTTTAAAATTCTGTCTATAAATTCATCTACGGAAGCGTAAGTACTAAATATTGAAACCAACACTTGTTTTAATACTACTTCTGAATTTTCTAATAATTTATGAATATCATCCTGGTTGATAAACGTCTGATTATGTTTTGCTATATTGTCTGAAAAGGCATCTATTTCGGGAATTAACCTGTAAATAGATTGGTGCTTTAAAAACCGAATTACATCTTTATAATAAAACTCATTCACAATAGATTTCTGCAATTTATCTTGAGAAATAAATAGTTGAAATATAGAGAATAGCAAGTTTGTTGTAGGCACATCTTTTAACGGATATCCCATGGTAATGTTAATAGCATTGATGTTTTTAGGCAAAGAATTTAAAGTGATTGGCAACAATGTTTCATCTGCTAACACCAAAGCAGTATTTTTAAAATCTGTAATTTTCTCTAAAATCTCACCTGCATATTTAATTTGAGTGGTATTTTTAGAAGCACCAATAACTTCAATATTTTTAGGCGCAGAAAAGGTTTCTCCTAAGGATTTTATATCATTTTTCTCATAATATCTCCACTCTTTCTTATACCTTCTAATAAATTTACCTGCTTGATGATTCGATTTAAAAAAAACTTCATCAATATCCCAATAAATTTCTGAGTTTCCACCTTCTAAAACTTTCTGAAATAACAATTCCTCTGCAGCATTTAAAGCATTAAAACCAATAAAAAAGAACTTTTTATTTACATTATCTTCTAAAAAGTAATCTATTTTATTACAAGATTCTCTATAAATTAAACCTTGATACCCTATATTATTTTCTTTTAAAAATTGGTAAAATGCATTGTAGTACGTGTTAAGTTTTTCTAGAAACAAATAATGATCCTTCATTAATTCTGTTTCTTTAAACTCTCCCTCTACAGACCATTTTTTTAAACGCTGAATATCTCTTAAATAATGAAAGATATCTTTTGTTTCTATTAAGTGTTGATCTATCTCGTTAAAATCTTGAATAACCGTAAAAGCCCAAGATGCAAAGACATCAAAAGTTACCGGTTCCTTCTCTATCCCCTTATAAATAGTGTAAAAGTGAAATAATAATTGAATGCTATCTGCTTTTTCTATTCCTGAAATTTTATTGATAAACTGCTCAACATTTATAATTTCTGGTAAAAAACCAACGGTAATTTTATCTTTAAAGGTTTGTTTTACAAATACTTTTGCTCTTTGAGAAGGAAGTACAAAAATGACATCTTCAAAAGATTTTGTTGTTTTTAAAATAGTCTCTATTGTAGTAGAAATAAAAGATTGCATAGCTTTTTTTTGGATTTCTAAATTACAAAAACTTACTTTTATACATCTTTAAACATTAAATTATTTTTTGATGCAAAATGAATTAAACGTTGTCGGCATTCAAGCTGATTTAATTTGGGAAAATCCAGAAAGAAATCTTGCCTTTTTTGAAGAAAAAATTATTCGACTTTCTAAAGATACAGATCTTGTGGTATTGCCAGAAATGTTCACTACAGGTTTTACCATGAAACCAGAAATCGTTGCTGAAAAAATGGACGGAAAGTCCGTTTCGTGGATGTTAAAAATGGCAAAAGAAAAGAATCTTGCTATTTGTGGAAGTTTAGTGATTACACAAAAAGGTAACTTTTACAATCGTTTGGTATTTGTACATCCATCCGGAAAAATAGAGATATATGATAAAAAACATTCATTTACTTTAGCTGGGGAAGATAAAGTATATACATCTGGCTCGGAAAAATTAATTGTAAATTACAAAGGATGGAAAATATGCCCATTAATTTGTTATGATTTACGATTCCCAGTTTGGGCTAGAAATACCGAAAATTACGACCTTTTAATTTTTATGGCAAATTGGCCAACTATTCGAATTAAAGCTTGGAAAACACTTTTAAAAGCACGTGCAATAGAAAACATGAGTTATGTTATTGGCGTAAATAGAACCGGAAAGGACGCCAATAATTATCAATACACAGGAAACTCTTTATTGATTGATTATTTAGGTGAGGAATCTTCTAATTTAAAAAAGAATGAAGTTGGAATTATAAAGGCTACTTTATTCAAAGATAAACAAACTAAAGGTCGAGAAAAATTGAGCTTTTTAATTGATATGGATGCGTTTAAAATTGAACAATAGAAGTTCAACCAAATAACTAAAATAGGCTTAATTCAATGTAGAAATGAGATTTCTTAAATCTTATAAAAAATTATTATATCAATCATTTAGTAATTAATCCTTTTATAACTACATAGTACACCATAATTTTGTAAATGATTAGGGCGTGCCCATTTTAAAAAACAAAATTTATAATAGGTAACATATTGCGTAAAAATGGTCAGGCTATACACTACAAGTCCTCGCTCGTACCTCACTGTGGGCTTTACACTACTATCCTTCACGCAAAAAAGAATATAATTCAGAAATAAGACTGCAGTTCTAAAGAATAAACCAAACATAGTCATACTGAACTTGTTTAAACATCTCAAGTCACTTAAATTAATCTATCTAAGAATAGAAAATAACAAGGATTAAAATTTCGCTAGTGCTCGTTTGTAACGAGTACATGCAACCCCATAACAAACCTTTGAGTTTAGGACAAAAAAAACCTCAATTCATAAGAATTGAGGTTTAGGATCTTGAATATTCAAGATTAAAGAAAGGCGGCGACCTACTCTCCCACATAAATGCAGTACCATCGGCGCGATTGGGCTTAACTTCTCTGTTCGAGATGGGAAGAGGTGAGCCCCAATGCTATAACCACCCTAAAATTTTCAGCTAAATAATTTTAACTGTATAAGTTAACATATGGTAAAATAATATCTAAATCGTCTAATAAATAAAGAGGTTCTGCTCCCGCCTTTCGGCGGGAAGCGTACATAAGTCTATGGGTTATTAGTATCACTTGGCTATGACATTACTGCCTTTACACCTATGACCTATCAACGTAGTAATCTTCTACGACCCTTTAAAGAAATCTCATCTTGTGGTGGGTTTCGCGCTTATATGCTTTCAGCGCTTATCCCTTCCCGACGTAGCTACCCTGCTATGCTTCTGGCGAAACAACAGGTACACTAGAGGTCAGTCCAACTCGGTCCTCTCGTACTAGAGTCAGATCCACGCAAATTTCTAACGCCCACAGCAGATAGAGACCGAACTGTCTCACGACGTTCTGAACCCAGCTCGCGTGCCACTTTAATGGGCGAACAGCCCAACCCTTGGGACCTTCTCCAGCCCCAGGATGTGACGAGCCGACATCGAGGTGCCAAACCCCCCCGTCGATATGAGCTCTTGGGGGAGATCAGCCTGTTATCCCCGGAGTACCTTTTATCCTTTGAGCGATGGCCCTTCCATGCGGAACCACCGGATCACTATGCTCTTGTTTCCAACCTGATCGACCTGTATGTCTCTCAGTCAAGCACCCTTATGCCATTGCACTCTACGTACGGTTACCAAGCGTACTGAGGGTACCTTTAGAAGCCTCCGTTACTCTTTTGGAGGCGACCACCCCAGTCAAACTACCCACCAAGCACTGTCCTCATCTCTGAGTTAGACTCTAGATAAGCAAAGGGTGGTATTTCAAGGACGACTCCACAACGCCTAGCGACGCCGCTTCAATGTCTCCCACCTATCCTACACATTACTTATCCAAAGCCAATACTAAGCTATAGTAAAGGTTCACGGGGTCTTTTCGTCCCGCTGCGGGTAATCGGCATCTTCACCGATACTACAATTTCACCGAGCTCATGGCTGAGACAGTGTCCAGATCGTTGCACCATTCGTGCAGGTCGGAACTTACCCGACAAGGAATTTCGCTACCTTAGGACCGTTATAGTTACGGCCGCCGTTTACTGGGGCTTCATTTCAGATCTTCGCCGAAGCTAAACCCTCCACTTAACCTTCCAGCACCGGGCAGGTGTCAGGCCTTATACATCATCTTTCAATTTAGCAAAGCCCTGTGTTTTTGATAAACAGTCGCCTGGACCTTTTCACTGCGGCCCATCCGAAGATGGGCGACCCTTCTCCCGAAGTTACGGGTCTATTTTGCCTAGTTCCTTAGCCATGAATCTCTCGAGCACCTTAGAATTCTCATCCCAACTACCTGTGTCGGTTTACGGTACGGGTTCTTATAATCTGAAGCTTAGAGGTTTTTCTTGGAAGCCCTTAGGCACACTATCCAATTGTCCGAAGACGCTTGGTACTATCACATTTCACCTAACTCTGCGGATTTACCTACAGTGCCAATAGCTACATGTTTCAACGAACTATTCCGTCAGTTCGCGGTGCTTTCATTACTCCGTCACCCCATCGCAATTATAAGAAGTACAGGAATATTAACCTGTTATCCATCGACTACTCCCTTCGGATTCGCCTTAGGACCCGACTAACCCTCAGCTGATTAGCATCGCTGAGGAAACCTTAGTCTTTCGGTGTGGGGGTTTCTCGCCCCCATTATCGTTACTTATGCCTACATTTTCTTTTGTAAACACTCCAGCATACCTCACAGTACACCTTCTACGCTGATTACAATGCTCCCCTACCACTAACGTGTCTTTCAACGTTAATCCATAGCTTCGGTAATATGTTTATGCCCGATTATTATCCATGCGAAATCGCTCGACTAGTGAGCTGTTACGCACTCTTTAAATGAATGGCTGCTTCCAAGCCAACATCCTAGCTGTCTAAGCAATTTCACCTCGTTTTTTCAACTTAACATATATTTGGGGACCTTAGCTGATGGTCTGGGTTCTTTCCCTCTCGGACATGGACCTTAGCACCCATGCCCTCACTGCTGAGAAACATTTTATAGCATTCGGAGTTTGTCAGGAATTGGTAGGCGGTGAAGCCCCCGCATCCAATCAGTAGCTCTACCTCTATAAAACTTTTACTCAACGCTGCACCTAAATGCATTTCGGGGAGTACGAGCTATTTCCGAGTTTGATTGGCCTTTCACCCCTACCCACAGGTCATCCAAAGACTTTTCAACGTCAACTGGTTCGGTCCTCCACTGTGTGTTACCACAGCTTCAACCTGCCCATGGGTAGATCACTCGGTTTCGCGTCTACTACTACTAACTAAAGCGCCCTATTCAGACTCGCTTTCGCTACGGCTCCTTGACTTAATCAATTAACCTTGCTAGAAACAGTAACTCGTAGGCTCATTATGCAAAAGGCACGCCGTCACATCATAAATGATGCTCCGACCGCTTGTAGGCGTACGGTTTCAGGTTCTATTTCACTCCCTTACTTAGGGTTCTTTTCACCTTTCCCTCACGGTACTAGTTCACTATCGGTCTCTCAGGAGTATTTAGCCTTACCGGATGGTCCCGGTGGATTCATACAGGATTACTCGTGTCCCGCACTACTCAGGGTACCACTATCTTAAATTCGCTTACTTTTACGGGACTATCACCCTCTATGGTCAGTCTTTCCAAACTGTTCTAATTCACTTATCTTCGAATATCGTGGCCCTACAACCCCTATTTTGCCGTAACAAAATAGGTTTGGGCTAATCCGCGTTCGCTCGCCACTACTAACGGAATCACTATTGTTTTCTCTTCCTCCGGTTACTTAGATGTTTCAGTTCACCGGGTTTACCCCTATTGCTAGGTGACATGTCTTCAACATGCCGGGTTGCCCCATTCGGATATCTACGGATCAAAAGGTATGTGCCCCTCCCCGTAGCTTTTCGCAGCTTATCACGTCCTTCGTCGTCTCTGAGAGCCTAGGCATCCGCCATACGCCCTTACTTAACTTATTGTACTTTTTGCTACAGTATGTTTCCATACTATAATGAACTCTTTTATATTTTTATAAAAAAATTATTTAATTAGAATATAAATATTCTAATTGTTCTCTATCTATTTGATTCTTACGATATCATTTTACCAATATGTCAATGAACTTGTGGTCTATTTACTTGAAATTGACCGTTGTGGAGAATATCGGAGTCGAACCGATGACCTCTTGCGTGCAAGGCAAGCGCTCTAGCCAGCTGAGCTAATCCCCCATTATGAAATTCAGAATAAATCCTAAATTATGAATGTAGAATCCTCTTACTTCCAGAATTTCCTTAGTACTTTAGCTTTTTGTAGTCCCGGGCAGACTCGAACTGCCGACCTCTACATTATCAGTGTAGCGCTCTAACCAGCTGAGCTACGAGACTATAATAGCTTAAAATACTTATATTATAAAATTAACAGCAAAGAGTAAAAATGACCTTTTTTTGTAACTCACCATCTTTCTCTAGAAAGGAGGTGTTCCAGCCGCACCTTCCGGTACGGCTACCTTGTTACGACTTAGCCCTAGTTACCAGTTTTACCCTAGGCGGCTCCTTGCGGTGACCGACTTCAGGCACTCCCAGCTTCCATGGCTTGACGGGCGGTGTGTACAAGGCCCGGGAACGTATTCACCGGATCATGGCTGATATCCGATTACTAGCGATTCCAGCTTCACGGAGTCGAGTTGCAGACTCCGATCCGAACTGTGATATGGTTTATAGATTCGCTCTCTGTTGCCAGATGGCTGCTCATTGTCCATACCATTGTAGCACGTGTGTGGCCCAGGACGTAAGGGCCGTGATGATTTGACGTCATCCCCACCTTCCTCACTACTTGCGTAGGCAGTCTCGTTAGAGTCCCCAACTTTACTTGATGGCAACTAACGACAGGGGTTGCGCTCGTTATAGGACTTAACCTGACACCTCACGGCACGAGCTGACGACAACCATGCAGCACCTTGTAATCTGTCCGAAGAAAACTCTATCTCTAAAGCTGTCAGACTACATTTAAGCCCTGGTAAGGTTCCTCGCGTATCATCGAATTAAACCACATGCTCCACCGCTTGTGCGGGCCCCCGTCAATTCCTTTGAGTTTCAGTCTTGCGACCGTACTCCCCAGGTGGGATACTTATCACTTTCGCTTAGTCACTGAGCTAATGCCCAACAACTAGTATCCATCGTTTACGGCGTGGACTACCAGGGTATCTAATCCTGTTCGCTCCCCACGCTTTCGTCCCTCAGCGTCAGTACATACGTAGTAGACTGCCTTCGCAATCGGTATTCTGTGTAATATCTATGCATTTCACCGCTACACTACACATTCTATCTACTTCCATATGACTCAAGTCAACCAGTATCAAAGGCAGTTCCATAGTTGAGCTATGGGATTTCACCTCTGACTTAATCGACCGCCTGCGGACCCTTTAAACCCAATGATTCCGGATAACGCTCGGACCCTCCGTATTACCGCGGCTGCTGGCACGGAGTTAGCCGGTCCTTATTCTTACAGTACCGTCAAGCTGGTATACATACCAGTGTTTCTTCCTGTATAAAAGAAGTTTACAACCCATAGGGCAGTCATCCTTCACGCGGCATGGCTGGGTCAGAGTTGCCTCCATTGCCCAATATTCCTCACTGCTGCCTCCCGTAGGAGTCTGGTCCGTGTCTCAGTACCAGTGTGGGGGATCTCCCTCTCAGGACCCCTACCTATCAAAGTCATGGTAAGCCGTTACCTTACCATCTAACTAATAGGACGCATAGCCATCTTTTACCAATAAATCTTTAATTAAAACTCGATGCCGAGTCTCAATACTATGAGGTATTAATCTTCATTTCTAAAGGCTATCCCTCAGTAAAAGGTAGGTTCTATACGCGTTACGCACCCGTGCGCCGGTCGTCATCTGTGCAAGCACAATGTTACCCCTCGACTTGCATGTGTTAAGCCTGCCGCTAGCGTTCATCCTGAGCCAGGATCAAACTCTTCATTGTATATTTTAAATATTTTAATGAATAAGTTTCAAAAGAATTTGTTTAAATAAATCTAAACATGGTTATTCTACTCTTTAATTACGCTGTCAATTTCAATATTTTCAATGAACTTTGCTTCAATCTTAAAAAGCAACTTAAAAGCTACTCCCTAAATAAAACTTTGTAGAAATGTTAGACTCGAACTAACTAACTCGTTTAAGAGTCATTCCAAATTTTCTTTGATCGTTTTCGCTGTAATTCTTAGCGGCTGCAAACATACAAACTATTTCTAATCTGACAATAAAAAATTAAACTTTTTTTTTAATTTCTTTTTGCTTGCTCTAAAACTAAAAAAACCTTGAACGTTTTTGCCGAAAATTTCGGACTGCAAACACACAACTCTTTTTAATTATAAACCTAAGGAAATTGTTATTTTATTTTTAATAAAATTTTGACATTTTATCTAATTAAAATACTAATAATCACCTTACTTACAACTCCTCAATGAACGTTGCTAACTGTGTGATATTACTGTTAGCGGGTGCAAACTTACAACTCATTTTTAATCTAACAACTATTTTTTTACCTTTATTTTAATTTAATTTTACAATAGGTTTTAAGATACTTGTTTTTAGCAGTTTATGAAGAAAGTTTTTTTGAGGGTATTTTGAAGGTTTTAGGTTTTAGGGTGGTTTTGGAAGTGGATGCTTGTTTTTAACGCAGAGGAACAGAGAAAACATAAGGTCGTTGGAAGGTTTATTTTAGTGGAAATAGACCTTTTTATTGTTTGAGACTTGTTGAAATGTGCGTTGCTCTATGAAATAGTTTGGTTGAAATGTGTTCAGTTAGTTAAGAATTACGTCATTTCTGGCGCAATAATAGTTCTTGGTATGATTCTTTTTGTAAAAAAGTACTTAGGTTAATTATCCTCGGAGTGTTAGAATAATCCTTTTAATATAGATTTTACAAAAAAAACAAGAACATAGACTCTAATATATGAGAGGAACTCTTCTGTAAATGATTTATTATTAGATATAATTAGAAGGTGAAATTGCTTTGTTCCTCTAAATGGCGTGTATTTTTTTTTATTAACTCATTGAATCAAGTTCTGAAACCTATTTAGAACAACTAATTAATTCGCAAAACTTTTTATATAATATCTGTTTTGCGTACAGTTTGGCATTATCACTGTCATTAGACTTCACAATACTTCGATGTGAAAGATTTTGAGGGTTCAATGAAAACTCTAATTATATTTCCTTTACTAGAATTCTTTGCAAGCGAGCAATTACAAATAAACATCAAAAAAAGTTGAACAGATAGAAAATAGAAAACATAATTGTATTAAATAAAAAAGCCCCTTTAGGTTTTTGAAACCTGAAGGGGCTGATCTTTCTTATAAAAGATTGCTAGATTATACAAAACATTTGCTTTGCAATGACCTTAGTAAGCAAACTAGTTTAGCCCTGATTGCAGTGACATCCTTTTTGTTTTTCACAAAAAGATATAACGGAAAGCAGGAAATAGCTTCTAATACTAACTAGGATTTAACATCCACTTGAATTTAAAGTCAGTTTGAGGAACTACAATTCTTTCTGTAATTCTGTACATTCTGTCTGGTAACTTCATTAAATAATCTCTTGCCTTTTCTGCTTCTGGCGTAAGATTTGTAATTTTATCAATTTCCCAAGCTTCATTTAACTTTCTTATAATGTCTACATAATCGAAACCTGTATAAACGCCCACTCTTTGTGCAACGATAGAAAAATCATCGAACAAAGTCCCTTTCTCTTCAAAAGATTCTCTTAAATGCATTGCAGGCATTACAATTTTATATTTCATCATGTGTTGAAAAGCCAACATCATTTCACTCGGATCAATTTTAAAGATTTCTTTTACGAATTCTGTATATGCTTTGTGGTGACGCATTTCGTCTCCTGCAATAATCTTTGACATTTTAGCCAAGGCTTTGTGTCCTTTTTTACGTGCAATTTTAGCTACATTGTTGTGTGAAACATAGGTTGCTAATTCTTGGAAACTAGTGTAGACAAAGTTTTTATATGGATCTGTTGATGTACCAATATCAAAACCATCTGCAATTAAGTGTTGTGTAGAAATTTCTACTTCACGCATATTTACGCGCCCTGATAAATAAAGGTATTTATTTAACACGTCTCCGTGTCTGTTTTCTTCTGCTGTCCAGGTTCTTACCCATTTTGCCCAACTATTGTCTGGATCTTGACATACTCCATCTAAATCTAATAACCAAGATTCGTAGGTTGGTAATGCTTCTTCTGTAATGGTATCTCCTACAAGTACAACCCAAAAATCGTCATGCAACTCTTTAGATAGTTCTCTAATTTCTTCTACCTCAGTAATAAAAGAGTCTTTTTGAGAATTAGGCAAAAAGTCTGTTGGCTGCCAGATTTTTTCTGCAGGGATTAAGTATTTTTCCATAAAGCGATCCATACTTTTTTCTAAAGTTAGCATCACTTCTTTTCTTACGTTGTGTATAGACATGGTTTTATTTTATGTGTTCTTTAATAACTGATTCTGTTTTTTCTAATAATTCATCAAAAGGTAAAGTGTTTATTTTTACGGGTTGATGAACTGTAAATGTAATTGGACTACCTAAACCTAATGGAAATTTTCCGTATTTAAAAATTTTCCACGAATTATTTATGGTAATCGGCACAATATACCCCTCTTTATTGACTTTAGTTATTACTTTTAGTCCGTTTATTGCAAATTGCTTAGGCTTACCGTCTCTACTCCTAGTCCCCTCTGGGAATATAACAGCTCCCCATTTATTTTCCTTAATTCTTTTGGAAAAGGTTATTAAAGCAGAAATTGCTTGCTTTGGATCTTTTCTATCTATTAATGCGGCACCGCCATGTCTTAGGTTAAATGAAATACTTGGTATGCCTTTACCTAACTCTTTTTTTGATACAAATTTTGGTTGATACTTTCTAAACGCCCAACTAATTGGAGAAATATCAAACATACTTTGATGGTTAGACACAAAAATAAGCGAACAATTTTCTGGTAATTTATGTGGATTATTAACCTTTACAACGACTCCTAGAATTAATAGTGTTTTGGATAAAAACCAGTTCATATAATCTACCACCAACTGATGTCCTTTATATCCAAATATTTTTAAGCCCAACCATTGTAATGGATGAAATATAACTAGACTTAAAAAAAACACCAATATAAAAATTGGTGATACTATATAACTTAAAATTTTCATTGAACTCTAATAAAGGTTTCTACTTAGGCAGAAATGTTAGTTATTAAAACCAGTTACTCCAAGGTATTCTAGAAAGAATTAATAATAAAGCAATTCCGTAAAAGATTGCAAAAGTTTTAAATTTTGCTGTGTCTTCTGTTTTCTTTTTATGTTTAGACCAACCTATTGTAATAAGCACAATAGCAATAACCATCATTAAAGGATGTTCTACTGCTAAAAGTCTTGCTGCTTTGTCTCCCATAACTTCACTTCCGTTAGCTTTTAATGCTTTATACCAAGGCGACATAAAATACCATCCTAAACCAATTAATAATTGTATATGAGATAGAATTAAGGTAAACAACCCTAATCTTAAATCTTTATCTGTAAATGTTCTTTTTTTAATAACACCTGTAATAGCATTAAATACTGTAAAGATTAAAATTGCTAATACTAAATAAGCCCAATATGAATGTACGTCTTTCATTATATTTTTTAATAGATTTTTAAAGCTGTAAAGTTACTAATTTTAATAATAAAAAAACCACCTCATTTGAGGTGGTTTTAATAATTTATGTAAGAAAAAATTAATTTCTTATGTAAGTATCTCCTTTTAAAATATATCTGTAAACTACATTTTGAGAAGAACCATTATAAACAAAAACTGTAATTGCAAATTTTTGATCTTCTTCCATACCAGAGAAGTGCTTATTAATTACTGTATTAATTACAGTATCAATTTGCTCATCAGTCCAGTTAAAAGTACTGATGTTTCCATAAGTATCTAAGTTTGCAACAGCAGCTGCAAAATCTGGGTTTTCTCCATACGTATCTTTAATTAATGTATAATCAGCATCAACTAATTCATATTTAATCGTATTATCTGGTAACCAATTACTACCATCATGCTCTAATTGTAAAGAAGCAACTACTGTAGACTCATGTGCAACCCAAACACCAGCTGTTTTTGTATATGCATCACCACGTATTTGCTCTCCACTTGAACTAGAAACATATTTATACAATACATTTAATACATCTCCTTCTAATGCATAAGGATATTTAAGATTTAAGAATGCTGGTAAATAATCACCTGCAGAAGTTGAACTTCCAAAGTTTTCGATACCTATTGAAGCAAAATCTGCATCAGTTAATGAATAATAACCATTACCAGAAGGTAATACCCAAGCTCCTTCAGTAAAAGTATAAATTGCATTATATGTTTCTTTATCACCTACAGTTTCATCTTCTAAAGTTTCATTACTCATAATAGAAGACCAAGTGTTTGCAACACGGAAACCATCAATTATTGCAGATGGTCCACCACCTCCTTGACGGATACCAATTCTTTTTGCAGAATTACCAGAGTTTCCAGTATTAGTAGCTTCAGGAGTTGTTGGTTCTACATCTGAAACTGCTGTTAATACATATAAATTTGCAATACCTGTTTCTACTTCATAAGAAGTTACTATAAGGTAAGTAGTATCTAATTCGTAAGCTGTTGTTCCGTAAGTTAATGAACTTGAACTTGCACCTATACCAAATAATACTTTTCCATTACCATCGCTTTTAGCTCCTGTTCTTGCTGAAAAGTTAAAACTCCCATCTTCTTCCATTAAATGGAAAAAATAAGTTCCGTCACCTACTTCACTTAATTTAATTAAAGCACTAGAGTAAACTTTATTTGAAGTTAATTCTGGAGAAATAGCTGTATTTACATCTTCTGAACCTGAAGTAGAAATTTCTAAAGCTCCACCAACATTTGAAGATGGATAATCTGCCATTGTTAAACCATCAGCTACATACATTAATTCATTAGGAGCACCTGAATGACTAACCCAAGAACCACCAGAAACAGTGGTTAAATCTCCAGCAACTGTACCGTAATCTAAATTTTCATCTAAAGAAACCTCTGGAGTTACCGTAAATACGCTACCTGTATATTGGTCATAATAAGCAGATACATAATCTCCTTCATTAGCCTCGTCATATTCACCTGCAATGATGTCTGTTAAGTAGTCTGCTGGCGTAGTAGTAACTTCAAAGCCTAATAAAGTACTTCCGCTAGTTGCGTAATCTTCTAAACTTAAAGTATAATTTTTAACAGAAAATGCATTCCCTACATATAAGTCATAAGAAATTAATGCAGTAGATCTATTTCCCCAAACTGGGTATTTATCTGATAAAAAACCAGGTAAAGCTTCTTTTGCTTCATCTTCTGAATTAAAACTACCATAAGACAAACCTAAAGTTTCATAATCTTCATCCGTAAGCGTAAGTACTACGTCTCCTGCTACTCCAGATGCATTAGCATCAACTTCTTCATATATATCTTCTAATGGATCACAAGAAGTGAAAACCATTGAAAAAACTGTTAATAATAAAAGTATTTTTTTCATTTTTATATTTTTCTAAAATTTAACTTTTAATCCTAAACTAAATGTTCTTCCTGCTCCGTAATATACTTGTGCAGTATCATAGTCTGAAGTATTACCGTTATTTGCATTTGAAATGTATTCTACATTAAAAAGGTTATTCACATTTGCAGTTAACGTAGAAGATAAACCAGCTATTTCGAAACCATGTCTAAGTCCTAAATCAAATAAATGAAAGTTAGGCATTTTCCAAGTATCAATACCGCTATCAGCCTCATCTGTTCTAGATGTAACATTCATAGTAGCATAGTTGTCTCCAGCATAATTATAATCTAAAGAAACACTAGTTTTATCTAATAAATCATATTTAAGACCTAAAGCAAATGTTGTTTGTGCAGCATTAGAAACTTTTAAGTCTTTTGCATATACTGTTCCACTAGATATAATGTCTCCAGTAGCTTCATCAAACGTAGTTGCAGATGCATTGTCTTTCCATCTCCAGTTTCCTAAAGAAGCCATACCTGTAATAGCTAATTTTTCGATTGGCTTAAATAAGAAATCTATTTCTAAACCTTGGTGTAAAGCGTCTAAACCTGTTACGTTAGATGTAATTACTTCTCCGCCTGCACCAGGAAGACTAAAAGTCATAAATCTATCTAACCAAGAAGTGTTATATAAGTTAACGTTTGCAGAAAACATTTGTGATTTAAAACCGTAACCTAATTCTACACTAAACACTTTTTCATTTAATGCCCCGTCATATAATTCTACAGATTGGTCACTATCAAATATATTGTCGAAAATTGGAGCTCTTGAGAAATACCCAATATTACCAAATACATTTTGTGCGTCATCAATATTAAAGTTAGCACCTGCTTTTGTACTGTATCCTAAGAAATCTGCTGATTCTGATTCTCTATTTTCAGCACCATAAGACATTCTATCTACTTTACTATATACAGAGTTAGATACTGCTGATGAGAAAAATACAGATAAGTCATTTTTACTATATTCTAATTGTGCAAATAAACCATATCTACCTACATGACCATCGTAATCTTTATTAAATTTATCTCCTACTTTTAATGCTTGACCTCCTGTTTTTTCTTCAAGATCATCATTATAGAAATATTCTCCACCTAAAAGGTCTGTTACTTCATACCAGTGAGAACCAACATAATCTCTAGCATCTATACCTCCAGAAAAAGTAAGTGTTTCTGTTAAGTCTGTTTTTAATGTTGATAAAATACCATACCATTCATGAGAGTTTTCTGAAGAAGCAAAAATATCTGTTGCTCCATTAGCTCCACTCGCTTTATTTTCTGCTACAATTAAATCAAAATCGATTGGTTGATCTATATCTCCTAATCTATAATCATTGTTTGTAAATTTTGTTCCTTGAGTTCTTCTACCTCCACCTGAACCAAAAGATGCATAAACAGAAGTAGTTAAGAATGTTTTATCAGAAATTGTCCAGTCATAATTTACAGATAACTGAGGCTTGTGATAAGAGTTAAATGAAGAGTTTTCTACTTGTCCGTCTCTATAACCCCAATCTGGATTAAATCTTTTTCCACCTTGTTCTGTTGCTCTATACTCAGCAATAGTTCTTCTGTTAAATCTTTGTCCGTGTTCTTGAATTGTTCCAATAGCATTAAAAGATAATTTGTGATTATCATTAATTTGTTTAGAAACATTTAAAAAGTAATTAGTTCCTTCAAACTGTAATCCGTCTACATATCCTTCACCAGAAACTTTAGAAGCAGATGCTGTAACAGCAAAACCATTATCCATCATTCCTGTAGATAAAGTCATACCATATTTTTGGTATCCATTATTACCAGTACTCATTGTAACAGAACCACCCTTTAAAGCATCAGTAGATTTAGAGATAATGTTAATTGTACCACCAATTGAAGGTACAGCTACTTTAGAAGCTCCTAAACCTCTTTGTACTTGCATTGCAGAAGTAACATCTGATAAACCAGCCCAGTTAGACCAATATACCGCTCCGTTTTCCATATCATTAACAGGAATACCGTTAATCATAACAGCAATATTTTGAGTTCTAAACCCACGTAAGTTAATATCTCCATCTCCGTAACCACCACCTTGTTTAGTAGCATATACTCCAGGAGTAGATTTTAAAATTTCAGGAAATTCTTGACTTCCTAACTTCGCTTCAATATCTGCAGCTTTAACTGTAGAAACAGCCACTGGTGTTTTTCTACCAATAGCAAAAGAAGTTGCAGTAACAACTATTTCATCTAAGGCGCCAGCATCTTCTGTTAATTTAATCATTTTTAAATTAGCTTTTGAAGTAGAAAAAGCAACTTCTCTATTTGTAAAACCAATAAAAGAAATAACGATAGTACCAGAATTAACATCTGCTGTTAGCGTAAATTTTCCATCAAAATCTGTTGATGTACCGTTTGTTGTGCCTTTCACAACAACACTTGCGCCTGGTAAAGGTTGGTTTGTATCATCTACAACCGTACCAGTAATTTTAGTTTGTCCTAAAACAGTAGCCGTTACTAATAGTAGTGCTACAAATAATAAGTTTTTAAAATTTCTCATTGTTTAATTTTATATTATTAAATGTTCTGCAAAATTCCTCTTTTTACAGACGTTTAATGTTAACTTAATGTTAAGGTTTAACAAAAAATTAAGACACTTAAAGCAATAAAACTATACTTTCTTAACTGAAAACTATACTATTACAATAAAACAAACTTGTGTTTTAAGGTTACCAAATATTTAACAAAACGACAATAAAAATTGAAACCAAATAATTTAAAGACAGCTACCTAAAGCCCCCTTATTATAGTGAGTAGATTTCGATAAATTTCTTTTGATTGTTAGGTAAAAGAGCCTATTTATAACACAGAAAAGCCTGCTATATAGCAGGCTTTTCTGTGTTATAAACTTAAAGAAATCTTTATGAATTACTTAATAATTTTTTAGCCATTTCTTTCCCTAATTCTACACCAAATTGGTCATAACTATAGATATTCCATAAAATTCCTTGAGTAAAAATTTTATGCTCATACATGGCTATAAGTTTCCCTAAAGAACGAGGTGTTAATTTATCAAAAAGAATTGCATTACTTGGTCTGTTTCCTTCAAAAACTTTAAAAGGTAACAGTTTTGCAATTTTATCTTCATCACCAGAAAACTTTAATTCTAAATGCACTTCTTCTTTTGTTTTACCAAAAGCTAGAGCATCCATTTGCCCGTAGTAATTAGACATTAATTTTTTATGATGATCTGTTAAACCATATAACGACTCTTTATACCCAATAAAATCTGCAGGAATCAACTTAGTCCCTTGGTGCACTAATTGCATAAAAGCATGTTGCATATTAGTACCTGTACTTCCCCAAACAATAGTACCTGTTTGGTAATTTACTTTCTCACCGTTTCTATCTACACCTTTACCATTACTTTCCATAATAGCTTGTTGTAAATAAGCAGGTAGTTTAGCTAAGTATTGAGAATATGGTAAAACTGCCTCTGTTTCTGCACCGTAAAAATTATTATACCAAATGCTTAACAATGCTAAAATTACAGGAATATTTGTATCAAAATCTTCATTTTTAAAATGAAGATCCATTTCTTCTGCTCCTTCTAAAAGTTGCTTATAATTATCATAACCTACAGATAAACTAATAGACAAACCAACTCCAGACCAAAGTGAAAAACGACCACCAACCCAGTTCCACATCGGGAAAACGTTTGCTTTATCTATACCAAAACTATCTACTGCTTCTAAGTTTGTAGAAACTGCCACAAAGTGTTTTGGAATATCAAAAATAGTTGCCGATTTTAAAAACCAGTTCTTAAGCGTTTCCGCATTAGAAATAGTTTCTTGTGTTGTAAAAGTTTTAGACACAATTACAAATAAAGTTGTTTCTGGGTTTAAAGTTTTCATCACTTCAGAAACGTGATCTCCATCTACATTAGAAACAAAATGTGTTGTTAATTGGTTCTTGTAAAACTTTAAAGATTCTACAACCATATCTGGTCCTAAATCAGACCCACCAATACCTATATTAACAATATCTGTAATTGCTTTACCTGTATATCCTTTCCATTTACCAGAAATAACTTTGTTAGAAAAACTTTTAATTTTTCTTAAAGCAGCTTGTATTTGTGGCTTAATATTTTTTCCATCAACTAAAATAGGTTCATCAGAAGTACTTCTTAATGCGGTATGTAGCACCTCTCTACCTTCAGTAACATTAATTACTTCACCAGCATATTGCTTATCTATTGCATCTTTTAAATCTACCTCTTTTGCTAAATCAACAAGCAATTTAATAGTTTCTTTAGTAACTCTATTCTTAGAAAAATCTACTAATAAATCATCAAAATTTAAAGAAAAGTCTTCTTTTCTATTGGTTTCTTTATCTAAATCTTTTATGCTGATATTTTTAATATCATTAAAATGATTTGTTAATGCTTCCCATGCATTTGTTGTAGTTGGGTTGATGTTTTTTAAAGCCATTTTATTTTAATTTTGTGCTATTCTTTCTATAACTTCTGGTTCTTCAACCGGAAGAATTTTGTTTTCTAATCGATATTTAAGCGGTTTAATAAACTCTAAATATTCTGGTAATAAACTTTTCTTTAAAGGTTCTGCGGAAGGTAATTTTTCTTTAAATGGATCTACTTGTTGCCCATGTTTCCAAAAACGATAACAAACATGAGGCCCACCAGTATTACCTGTCATACCTACGTAACCAATAACGTCTCCTTGTTTTACATACTGACCTTTCTTTACATTCTGATTACTCATGTGTAAATATTGGGTTGAATATGTACTATTGTGCTTAATTTTAACAAACTTACCATTACCACCTCTTCTTGTAGATTCTACAACAGTTCCACTTGCTGTTGCTAAAATTGGTGTTCCTATTTTTGCTGCAAAATCGGTACCTTTATGAGGTTTAATTTTATTTCCATAATAGGCAATTCGTCTTCTTAAATTATATCTTGATGATATTCTGTATTGAAACTTAATAGGAGATTTTAAAAACTGACTACGCAACATGTTTCCATTCTCATCATAATACTCAGGAATCCCTAATTTAGAATCTGAAATAAATCTAAAGGCTAGTAAATTTGCACCATTATGATTAAAAACTGCCGATTTAATATTTCCGTATCCCGCAAAAAGAGAATCTTTTATATATTTCTCTTCAAAAACAAGCTTAAATGAATCTCCTTTTTGAAGTTTGTAAAAATCTAAAGTCCAAGCATAAATATCTGCAACTGCATACGTTAAACTTGATGATAAATGCAAACTATCCATTGTATTAGATAGATTAGAATAAATGACTCCTTCTACAACTCTTTCAACCGTTTTTATTGGTTGCGCATAAACTTGTGCTTTAATTATTGAATCTTTAAAATCAATAACTGTCGCATTTATTACACTGTTTTTATAAATAAAAACCTTAGCCTCTGCTAAGGAATCTTTACTCGATAAAATTAAATAAGGTTTCCCTGCTCTTAATCTTCTAACATCAAACTCTTCTCTTATTGAGTTAGATATTTCGCTAATTTTAGGGTAACCTACATGGTGTCTATCTAAAATTTCACCAAAACTTTCTCCACTTCTAATAGTGTCTTGAATTACTTTATAATCATCTGTATTATACCCATATTTAAAAACAGGTTTAGGTTTTACTTTTTTTGGAGGTGTAACGGTTTTCTCAACTTCTTTCTTACAAGATGATATAGAGGTAATTAAGACTAAAAGGAAGATTATTTTTCTCAAGAATAGGTGCTATTGAATGTGGTTCCAAAAGTACAAATAAAAAATATTTCTAAGGCCGCTATCTTTATGAACTTCCGATAACGGTTTCGTTAAAAATTTCTTAATTTTTAACGAAAGGATTCGCCAACCCCTTATACGTCTCTAGTTCAGCTCTTAAAGAGCCAACTGCTAAATCTGCTTTTATCTTTATTGGTATTTTATTAGCATCAGCAGTTATCCAAAGTGTAACACTTTCTTGTGCTTTAAAAACTCTACCAGATTGCACCAAAGGTCTAAAAATTAAAGTATTTATTTTTCCGAATTTCGTTTTTAAAGTTTCTGTTCCTAAGAAACGTAATTTAAAAGGGTATACTTGAGAGTCTAAGAACATATCTATAGCAATTTCCTCACCTACTTTCATACCAGAAACATCTTTATTTCTTAAATAGTAAAAAGAGGATAGTATATCTTGTACATTAGAAAAAGCTACAGAAGTATCTTTTTGAATAGTAAAATCCTGAACGTAAGCTTTATTAGAGTTATAATTAAAAGAAGTAATTCTATGTTTTTTATAACCACCTTCATCAATCTTTCTTTTAAAAAGATAAGGTTTTACAGAATCTTTATCAAAATAAGATTCATACACATCATCTACTTCAAAAAACCACTTTATCATTCCAGAAGTCCAACCAGTTCCTTTTGTATAAAAAACTTTTTTGCCATTAAGCTCTTTTTCATTCACTTCTAAGACCGCAGTTCCAGCTCTTAAAAAACCACTGTAACTCATTTTATAACGTAACGACTCTCCGCTTTTAAAAGCTTTTAAATTTTCTTGACTATTAGTAGTTGTCAAAAAAAGAAGGGCAAAAAATAATAGGGTATATCTTTTCATAAAAATCAAACTTATAAAAAAGTAATGACAATTACCGTTCCAAAACGATAAAAAGCAACTTATTAACTATTTAATACTGTATCCTTAAGGAATAAATAACCTTAAAATGTTCCCCAGTTTTTCAATTCTTCTTCGCTCCATAAATATGGATAAAAAATTCTTCGCTGATATTTCGGGTGCATATATTTACGCCAACTACTACCTCCTGTTGCTTCTAAATCTTTCTCTTTTCCACCAATATATTTTGCTGCCGCATTATAATGTGCCATTACCCATTTTACATTTACAGTATAATCATAATGACGCATGGCTTTTATTAATTCTTCATTCTCTTGAACTTTTTTGGGTAATTGTTTAAACTTTAAAGACAGATTAATATCATTGTAATCTTCCATAAAATCGATAAAATCTCCCATATATTTTTGTTCAAAAAGATTTAATAAGGTAGATTTTTGTCCCGTAGTATAATTTTTACCAGCTGCTTGCCAATACAAGTGATTGTATGCATTTTTAAAAGAAGAATTTCTATCTATTTCATCTCTAAAACGTACATCTATTAAATTGATTAATTCTGTAGAAGCAAATTCTATTTTTCGGTATTGAGCAGATTGAAAACCACTTGCGGGCGTTAATGTATTTCTAAATTTTAAATATTGATCTTTCTCCATTCCGTCTGCCATCACATTAAAAGAGCTACATAACATATCAAAATATCTACTGATTCTCCCCAAATGCAAAGAAAATTTATCTGCAGTAACTTCAATTGTTTTTGCAACCTGATCAATTTCCCACAAAATCATTTTAAATAACAACTCGTTTACTTGATGATACATGATAAAAACCATTTCATCTGGCTGCGTGGTTCTTGGGGTTTGCAAGCCTAAAAGTGCATCTGTTTGAATATAATCCCAATATGTTATTGGTGTGCTCCAGAGTAAACCTTCTAGCATAGAGTCTACCGGAACTCCTAATTTATCGTATTTTTCTTCTATTGCTTTTAGTATTTCTTCTCTGTTCATGCTTTTTTAAAATCTAGATTTTTAGAGTCAAGAAACAAGATGATTTTGATTTTTTGACTTTAATGGCAATTTACTATAAAAATTGATTTTTTTTTAGAATAAAAATATTTCTTGATTTGTCCTAATTTTAGTTTATACCTAAAAGATTTTTGAAACCTTGCAGGATAATGAATATGTAAATGTTTACTGAAACTGAAAACTATTTACTAAATTTTGTCTTGATTCTTGGTTCAGCTTTTTTTAAAGCGTCCCTCTTTTTGCTTGCTCTCTTTCTATAGATTCAAACAATGCTTTAAAGTTTCCTGCTCCAAAACCTTTAGCTCCCATTCTTTGAATGATTTCGAAAAACAAAGTTGGTCTATCTTCCACAGGTTTTGTAAAAATTTGTAATAAATATCCTTCTTCATCAGCATCAATCATAATACCCAAACCTTTTAATTTTTCGATATCTTCTCTTAACTCATGGCTATATTCTTCTAATCTTCCTGGAACTGCATTATAATATTCTTCTGGTGGCGTTGATAAAAATTCTACGCCGTTTACTTTTAATTGACCAACCGTTTTTATGATGTCATCTGTAGCAACTGCAATATGTTGCACGCCAGAACCTTCGTAAAAATCTAAATATTCTTCAATTTGAGAACGTTTTTTTCCTTCTGCAGGTTCATTTATAGGGAATTTGATTCTTCCATTTCCATTAGACATTACTTTACTCATTAATGCGGAATATTCTGTATGAATTTGCTTGTCATCAAAAGATAAAAAGTTAACAAAGCCCATAACATCTTCATAAAATTTTACCCACGTATTCATTTGATTCCAACCCACATTACCAACCATGTGGTCTATGTATTTTAATCCTGCAGCTGGCGGATTGTAATCTGATTCCCATTTTTTAAAACCTGGTAAAAATGCACCGTTGTAGTTTTTACGTTCAACAAATAGATGTACTGTTTCTCCGTACGTATAAATTCCTGCTCTAACAACCTCACCATGTTCGTCTTGTTCTACAGTTGGTTCCATATAAGATTTCGCTCCGCGGGATGTTGTTTCTGCATACGTTTTTCTAGCATCTTCTACCCAAAGTGCAATAATTTTTACACCATCGCCATGTTTTACAATATGATCATTTATAGGAGATTTGCTATTTAACGGAGTAGTTAACATTAACTTTATTTTATCTTGAGTTAATACATAACTTACAGCATCTTTAGACCCCGTTTCTAAACCACGATACGCATGTGACTGAAAACCAAAGGCTGTCTTGTAAAAGTGTGCTGCTTGTTTTGCGTTACCAACGTAAAACTCTACGTAATCTGTTCCTAATAATGGAAGGAAATCTTGTGCGCCTTCAAATATTTTTTCTAAACCATAGTTTACTGATTTTATTTCTTTTTTACTCATCTGTATGTTTTATAAAAAAGAGAGTTAGAGTTTGTTTTGAAAACCCATTGTCATCTTTTAAAATTCTTGAATTTTAATTTCAATCTTTGCTAATTGTTCTATATTTATATAATTTCTGTTACAAGCTATTATTAATTGAGTTTCGAGCTCGAAAGAAGAACCTAAAGCGATATCAATAAAGTCAGAAAAAGATTTATCTGTTCTCGATGATCCTTCTGCAATATAACTTGGAATAGAAACTGAACACCTACTAATTTGATAAATTAAACCAAATCTTTAAGTTCTTATAATTATGTCATTTTCTAACGGTCATAATCTCTTTTCTTGCTTCTTGTTTCTATTTTCTATTTACTCAAGCCACGATTTATAATACTCTTCATCGGCAATTTTCATTGCTTCTTCTGTAACCATTAAAGGTTTAAAGGTGTCTACCATAACTGCTAATTCTTCGGTTTTTGTTTTACCAATACTTTTCTCAGTAGTTCCTGGGTGTGGACCGTGAGGAATTCCGGCTGGATGCAAGGAAATATGCCCTTGATCGATGTCATTTCTACTCATAAAATCGCCATCTACATAGTATAAAACCTCGTCGGAATCTATATTACTGTGGTTATATGGTGCGGGAATCGAGTTTGGATGATAGTCGTACAAACGCGGCACAAAACTGCAAATTACAAAGGCATTTGTTTCAAATGTTTGATGCACAGGAGGCGGTTGATGGATACGTCCCGTAATTGGTTCGAAATCGTGAATTGAAAATGCATAAGGAAAATTATAACCGTCGTAACCCACTACATCAAAAGGATGTGAAGCATAAATCATTTCTATAATTTCTCCTTGTTTTTTTACTTTTATTAGGAAATCGCCTAATTCGTTATGCGTTTCTAATTCCTCGGGTCTTCTTAAATCTCGTTCACAAAAAGGTGAGTGTTCCAATAATTGACCGAAATAATTTCGATATCTTTTTGGCGTATACACTGGCGAGTAAGATTCTACGATAAAAAGTCTGTTGTTTTCATCATCAAAATCTAGTTTGTAAATAATTCCACGTGGAATTACCAAGTAATCACCGTATTTAAAGTTGATGTTACCAAGATGCGTTCTTAATTTTCCAGTTCCTTTATGAATAAAAATTACTTCATCTGCATCTGTATTTTTGTAAAAATAATCTGTGGTAGGTTTTTTTGGTGCTGATAAAATAATATTACAATCAGAATTTGTTAAAACAATTTTTCTACTTTCTAAATAGTCGTTTTCTGGCTGAACTTGAAATCCGCGAAAACGATACGATTGAATATTATTGGCTTTTGCAATTTTTGGTTTTACAGAATATTGTTTACCAATATGCTTAACCATGGTCGGCCTGTGCTCGTGATACGAATTGGTAGACATTCCGTCGAAACCAATAGTGCCAAACAATTGCTCGTAATACAAACTGCCGTCTTTTTTACGAAATTGAGTGTGTCTTTTGGGTGGAATTTTCCCTAGCTTATGATAAAAAGGCATAATTTTAATGTATTAAATGATTAAAAAAATGAATAGATGAATAAAACCTACATAGTTCTTTAAATAAAAATTTAGGTTTTAATTGAGAGATTCTGAAACAAGTTCAGAATGACAGTAAACTATCATCACTCTGGATTGCGTTTTATGAAGAATTTTAGATATGCAAGTAAACCTGAAAACATCTCAATCGATTTCGTTGTTCAACAAATATAACAAAAGATTGTTAGAAGATTGATTTACAGAATTAAAAACTACAATCTTAAAAAATCTTGAAAAGGAGTAAATGCTATTAAAAGGATTAAAATACATGCTAATACAGTAACCAAAGAAGACGTTTTTCTTTCTGCTATTTTAAAACTAACATCTGTACTATTAGATTGTAGTAAAATATCGTTTGATTGATATAATGGATGGTCTAATTTACTTTTTGTGGAATTATTTTTTGGAATCTTTTGATAATAAAAGAATAAAAATGAAATTACTACAAATGAACCAAAACTAAACATTAATAAATCATATGCAGTTAAAACCCTATCGAAAAAAGGAAAAAAAGGTAATATATTAAGGCTATACATCGTTTATAATTTTAACTAATATAAACAAAAAAAACAAAAGACCCTTTAGGTTTCAAAAACCTGAAGGGTCTTTTATAATAAGATTATAAAACTAAGTTAAGAATTACAAGTTAATTACTCAATCTTTTTAACTACAGCTTTTGGCGCTTCTTTTTTAGATCCGTCAAAACCTTCCACACCACCAACTGTTGTGTATTTCATTACATATTTTTTATCTGGAAAAATACGTTGATACGCACTCTGACACATTAAAGTAGCTTCGTGAAAACCACATAAAATCAACTTTAATTTTCCTGGATAGGTATTTACATCTCCAATGGCATAAATACCTGGAATATTGGTTTGGTAATCTAAAGCGTTGTTTACTTTAATAGCATTTTTTTCTATTTCTAATCCCCAATTTGCAATTGGACCTAGTTTTGGAGACAAACCAAATAATGGAATAAAATGATCTGCTTCAATGATAAAAGGTTCTTCTCCTTTTTTAACAACAGAAACTCCGGTTACTTTATCTGCTCCCTCAATTCCTTTAACTTCTGCAGGTGTTATCATGGTAATTTTACCAGCATCTTTTAACTCTTGTACTTTGTCTACAGAATCTAAAGCACCTCTAAATTCGTTTCTTCTGTGAATTAAAGTTACAGATGAAGCTACGTCTGTTAAAAATATTGACCAATCTAATGCAGAATCTCCTCCTCCAGAAATGACTACTTTTTTATCTCTATAAAACTCCGGATCGCGAATAATATATTCTACTCCTTTATCTTCGAAATCTGTAATATTAGGAATTGGCGGTTTTCTTGGCTCAAAAGAACCTAAACCACCTGCAATTGCTACTATTTTTGCATGATGCTTTGTACCTTTGTTAGTGGTTACTATAAAAGTTCCATCTTCTTGCTTATCTATTGTTTCTGCGCGTTCACCTAATGTAAAACCTGGTTCAAATTGTTTAATTTGCTCCATTAATTTATCAGTTAAATCGCCTGCTAAAATTTCTGGATATGCTGGAATATCATAAATAGGTTTCTTAGGATAAATCTCCGAACATTGCCCGCCTGCTTGCGGCAATGCATCTATTAAATGACAACGTAATTTTAATAAACCTGCTTCAAAAACAGTAAAAAGTCCGGTTGGACCTGCACCAATAATTAAGATATCTGTAGTAATCACTTTTTTATTATTTTGTCTTTACAAAGAACGAAGCAATCTCTACATAAATAGATTGATTGCTTCGTTCTTTATAATAATGCTACTTTATTTATTTATCCTAATGAGCGCGTTAGGGATTGCAATGACATCCTTTTTATTTCTTTTCTGAAATAAAAAGATACAATGTAAAGCCCGACCTTTAGGTAACGCCCAAAATTATAGTATTTCAAATATCTAAAAACTGATTAAAATCAGTTTACGCAACATTTATTACTTCTGTAATTTGTGGCGCATACTTTTTTATAGTTGCTTCAACGCCATTTTTTAAGGTCATTTGATTTACAGAACAACCTGTACATGCGCCTTCTAGCTGAACATTAACAATATTATCTTCTATAGATAAAAGTTTAATATTACCACCATCACTCACTAAAAAAGGGCGAATTTCTTCTAATGCTTTTTCTACATTATTTAATGTTTCTTGTGCTGTCATATGCTTATTTTTTCACTGAACTACAACCACTCATTGTTGTAATTCTAACAACTTCTGTTGGTGGTAAATCTGCGTTTCTTTTTAATAATTCTGCAACCATTTCTTTAGTAATATCATTAAATGATTTTTCTAAAATAGTTCCGTTTTGTAAAGCTACCGGATGACCAACATCTCCTGCTTCTCTAATACTTTGTACTAAAGGAATTTCTCCTAAAAACTTAGTTTTAATGTCTTCTGCTAAATTTTTAGCACCGTCTTTACCAAAAATATAATACTTGTTATCTGGCAATTCTTCTGGTGTAAAATACGCCATATTTTCAATGATTCCTAAAACAGGTACATTAATGTTTTCTTGTTGAAACATTGCAACTCCTTTTTTAGCATCTGCCAACGCAATATTTTGTGGTGTACTTACTACAACTGCTCCGTTAATTGGTAAAGCTTGCACAATTGATAAATGCACATCCCCTGTTCCTGGAGGTAAATCGATTAAAAGAAAGTCTAACTCGCCCCAATTACCATCAAAAATTAATTGATTTAATGCTTTTGACGCCATTGGTCCACGCCAAATTACTGCTTGGTTTGGATCTATAAAAAAGCCTAATGATAATAATTTTACACCATAGTTTTCTACAGGCTCCATTTTAGATCTACCGTCTATATTTACAGAAAGTGGTCTTGCTTTTTCTACATCGAACATGATGTGTTGTGACGGACCGTAAACATCGGCATCTAAAACACCTACTTTAAAGCCCATTTTAGCTAAAGAAATTGCTGTATTTGCGGTAATTGTAGATTTACCAACACCACCTTTACCAGATGCAATTGCAATAATATTTTTAATATTAGGTATTGCTTTTCCCTTAATTTGATTCGGATTTACTTTTTCTGCTGGCTTTTCTACTTTTACGTTAACTTTTACAATAATTTGCTCGTCAACATTGGTTTGAATTGCTTTGGTTATTTCCGTTTCAATTTTCTTTTTAGCTTGTAAAGTTGGGTTGCTAATGGTAACATCTACCTCTACTTCATTACCAAAAGTAACAACGTTAGTTACATTATTGTTTTCTATTAAACTTTTACCTTCTCCGGGAGCGGTAATTGTTTCTAATGCCTTGTATATATCTTGTTTCTTAAAACTCACGTTTTCTTATATTTAATCTTACTTGCAAAGATACGTCTTACTGCTCAGAAAAGAAAGTTTGTAGATTGCGATTATTTATGAATTGATAGGTTGAAATTATAGACACAAATTGCACTAATACTTTTGTAATTGTTTGATAATTTAAGAAAACTAAGACAACTCTTCCATAGGATTCCAAAATACTTTTTCTAAATCTTGAATTTGGTTTTCGATTACAATAATCCCTTCGCTTTCTAGTAATTGCTGCATAAGGTTTGTACCATCAAAATGATGTTTGCCAGTAAGCAATCCTTTTCTATTGACAACTCTATGTGTAGGAACATCGTCTAAATTATGCGCTTTATTCATTGCCCAACCTACCATTCTTGCAGATCTTGCTGCTCCTAAATACGTTGCAATTGCTCCGTAACTGGTAACTTTACCAAAAGGAATTAGACGAGCTACTTGGTAAACTTTATCAAAAAAATTATCGGATTCTTTCACGTTGTGAAGATAATATTATTACAGAGAATTTAAAGAGGTAAAGATATACATTATCAACAGTAATGTTATGAGATTCCTCAATCGCATAAAAAGGCTCATTTCGGAATGACAATAGAGCGTTTTAATGAGTGTTCAAAAAAAAACTAGTACTCATTAAAATGAATACTAGTTTTTTATTATATCTAATAACTCCTTCAATCACCTAAAAAGGTTCATTTTCAGAATTACAAAAAATTAATATTTTAATCGAAACTTAATATAAGTAATAGGTTTATCTACTTCTAAATATTGTTTTTCGTAAAAAGTTTGTGTTTCTGTAACTTCTTTTGGAGCGCCTTCATTTTTATACACGGTATGGTTTGCATATAAAATTTCGTGTCCTTCTCCATGTAACAGCCCTAAAGTATAACCATGCATAAATTCAGAATCTGTTTTTAGATTCATAATTCCTTCTGCATTAAGAATATGATGGTATTTTTTCATAAAACTAGAATTTGTCATTCTATGTTTTGTACGCTGAAATTTTATTTGAGGATCTGGGAACGTAATCCAAATTTCTGAAACTTCATTTTCGGCAAAAATAAAATCGACCAACTCTATTTGAGTTCTCACAAAAGCTACATTATCTAGATTTTCTTCTATTGCAGTTTTTGCTCCTCTCCAAAAGCGAGCGCCTTTAATATCTATACCAATATAATTTTTATTTGGATTTTTTCTAGCCAAAGCAATGGTATACTCTCCTTTACCACACCCCAACTCTACAACAATAGGATTGTTGTTACCAAAAAAAGAATGCCATTTACCTTTATGAGAGAAATCTGTTACAACTTCTTCTCTAGTTGGCTGAATGACATTTTTAAACGTTTCATTTTCCTTGAAACGTTTCAGTTTGTTTTTGCTTCCCAAATTATTCTTTTAAGCTTTATCTTCTGTTCCTTCTCTCTTAAACTTAAGAGCTTGTCCCATCCAATATGCGAATAAACATAATAGAACTAATAAAAATCCCCAATTAACGGCATTAGAAATCCACCAACCAAAATCTGCATGTGCTACACTTAAACGTAACCAATGGAATGGCGTAAATAATAAATCGGTAAATAAACTACCAATCCATCTAAAAATATTGCTTGCTATCATAACTTAATTATCTTTACGCTGCAAAAATAACAAAAGAAACGATGCTAGCCAATTTTTTAGAGAAATCTAAACCAATCAATTTTATAGTCTATTTTGGACTCTTTTTTTGCTTCTTTATAATTACTGTTTTTTCTAACTTGTTAACGGATAATTTCACTTGGCTAAAAGCTATGGAAAACATCTCTTTTTTAGGACTCTTTTTAATTGTTTTTTTCTTCTACAATTTTATCGTCTCTAAAAATAAATTAACATTTGACCACTCTTATGCATTCTTTATTTTTATATTAACAAGTATTCTTTTTACCCCCAAGCTACTCGAGCTTAAAGCCTTGTTAACATTAATAATTTACCTTCTTTTTTTAAGAAAAATATACAGTTTACGTTCCTATAAAAAGTTAATTCAGAAATTATTTGATAGTGGCTTTTGGTTAGGTATTCTTTTTATCTTAGAACCTTTTACCTTGTTTTTTTTCGTTCTAATTTACGCCTCTATTTTATTGAGAAAAAAAGTTTCTTTTCACACTTTACTAACTCCAATTATTGGGTTTATTTCTCCCTTAATTGTTTATTTTTCGTACTTATTTTGGCATGATTCTAATGTAGAGTTTCAACAATTTTTTGCCTTTAATAATATAAATAATGTATTTATTTATACAAAAGACACCACACTATGGATTTTTGGAACAGTACTTCTGCTAGCTGTTAGTTCTATATTCTTAAAATCGCCGAAAGCATTATCTGTAAATAATTCTTTTAAAAAAAGTTGGATTGTTTTAATTATCAACACAATTATCGCAGTTGTTTTTGCTTTAATGATTACTGAAAAAAATGGAACTGAAATTGTTTATTTTTTGATTCCTGCATCTATAATTATAGCAAACGGTTTTGAAGTAATTGAAAAGATGATTGTTAAAAACATACTATCAGGATTACTTTTAATAGGTACAGTAATCACATATTTCTTACTATAATTTAGTCCCAAAAGCTAAATCGCCAGCATCACCTAAACCAGGAACTATATATCCTTTACTATTTAACTCATCATCTATTGCTGCGATCCATAAATGTGTGTTTTCTGGAAATTTATCTTTTATAAACTCGATTCCTTCTTTAGAAGCAATAACTACTAAAATATGAATTTCTGCAGGAGTTCCTTGTTTTTTTATTGCCTCATAAACAGACACTAAAGATTGTCCTGTTGCTAACATAGGATCTAACAACAATAATGTTTTGTTTTCAATTGATGGAGCTGCAAAATACTCTACTACAATTTCAGATTTAGCATCATTGTTTGGATGATGACGGTACGCAGAAATAAAAGCATTTTCGGCATCATCAAAATAGTTTAACACACCTTGATGCAAAGGTAAACCAGCTCTTAAAATTGAACATAAAACAACATCGTTATCAAATAATTGTTCTGTTTTTTCACCTAAAGGAGTTTCAATAGAAACATTTTTATAAGAAAGGTTTTTACTTAATTCATAACCTAAAACCTCACCAATTCTTTCAATATTCCTTCTAAAACGAAGTGAATCTTTCTGAATGTTAACATCTCTAATTTCTGCAATAAATTTATTAAGAATAGAATTTCCTTCTTGTAAATGGTGAATAATCATTGTAAATAATTTTTGAACAACAAATGTAAAGCAATTGTATAAAATTGTATCTTGCATCTACACAAAAGATTAACAAAAAACTAAAAAATGGGAATGCAATGAAATACCCTGTAATTTTTGAAGCAAACAAACCCATGTTATCGCATCTAGATAAAATATACCCTGGTCAGGTATTAAGAATACCGACTTTAGTAGACTAATTAAAAATCAACCAACCAAATTAGAAGAGTTTCAACATATAATTTGAAACTCTTTTTTTGTGCCTTAAACTAAAAATTATCCTCAACTTTGCAAGCTAATTTTAGAATTCTATTTTTTTGAAAATAAATCAAAGAACAATCGCATTAATTGCAGTTTCTATAGCTACCGTAATTTATGGACTTAATTACACTATTGCTAAAGAGGTAATGCCTACTTATGTAAAACCTTTTGGCTTTATAGCAATACGAGTAATGGGTGCAACATTAATTTTTTGGCTTCTAGGATTTTTTGTTAAATCACAGAAAATAGATAAATCAGATTATAAAAATATTGTATTGGCTTCCTTTTTTGGTGTTGGTTTAAATATGCTTTCCTTTTTTAAAGGATTAAATTTAACAACACCTATTAGCGCATCTGTAATGATGGTAACTTCACCAATTATGGTGTTAATTTTTTCTAGCCTATTATTACGAAAAGCTATCGGAAAACAAAAAATATTAGGAGTAATTATTGGTTTAGTAGGTACCATTTTACTTATTATGTATGGTAATTCATCTAACACAAATGCAACAAATAGTAATTGGGGCAACTTTTTGGTATTTGTTAACGCAGCTTCTTATGGATTGTATTTAGTAATCTCTAAAAATTTGATTTCAAAATACCATCCAATTGTATTTGTTAAATGGCTGTATTTAATTGGATTGCTTTTTACAGTTCCTTTTGGATACCGAGAATTAACAGAAGTTGCTTGGCAAGCAATACCCCCTAATATTTATTGGAATATTGGCTTTGTAATTGTCTTTACCACTTGTATTACCTATCTTTTTAATTTATATGGTTTATCAAAATTAAAACCAACAACGGTTAGTGTTTTTATTTATTTACAACCTGTAATTGCAACTATTTACGCTCTTATAGTTGGTAGTGACTCTTTAAACCTTATAAAAATTGGCGCAACAATACTTATTTTTTGCGGTGTATATTTAGTAACCAGACAAGTAGAAAAATAGATGCTAATTAAAACCAATAAAACAGGCTTCGTTCGTTCAAATTAGTGAAATTTATCTGCATAAAAATTAGTACGAATCTGTATAATATGTGTCTTTATCATTTTCAATGATTTACAAGTGCATTCCCTTAAAAATTCTGTGAAATAAAAACTATATTTGCCCCTCATCTAAAATGTTGATTTTATGATTCAATCTATGACTGGTTATGGCAAGTCTGTATTACAATTACCTACTAAAAAAGTAACCATAGAAATTAAATCTTTAAACAGTAAAAACCTCGATTTAAACGTTCGCATTCCTTCTTATTATAAAGAGAAAGAATTAGCCGTTCGTAAAAAACTAGCCAGCTCTTTGGTTCGTGGTAAAGTAGATTTTTCAATTTTTGTAGAAATGACTGCAGATGAAACTTCTACAACTATTAATCACGGAGTGGTAAAGGAATATATGCAACAACTAAGAAATGTTGTACAAACCGGAACTTCTGATGATGTTGAATTATTGAAAATGGCAGTAAGAATGCCAGACGCATTAAAAACAGAACGTGAAGAGTTAGATGAAAACGAATGGAACCTTATCAACGAAAGTGTAGATATTGCTATTAAAGATATTGTACAATATAGAATTGATGAAGCTGCTTCTTTAGAAATAGATTTTAAAGAAAGAATTGCTAATATTAAAACCTATCTAGAAGAAGTAAAATCTTTAGATGGAGATAGAGTAGAAAACGTAAAAACACGTTTAAAAAAGGCTATTGACGATTTAAAAGTAGATACTGATGAAAATCGTTTTGAACAAGAATTGATTTACTATCTAGAAAAATTAGATATCAATGAAGAGAAAGTTCGTTTAGCAAATCACTTAGATTATTTCTTACAAACAATGGAGTCTGAAGATTCTAACGGTAAAAAATTAGGATTTATTGTTCAAGAAATGGGACGAGAAATAAACACCACTGGTTCTAAAGCTAATTTTGCACCAATGCAAAAAGCTGTGATTCAAATGAAAAACGAGCTAGAACAAATTAAAGAACAAATTTTAAACGTATTGTAAGCTTTTCTGCAAGGTTTATAAAACCAAGGAACTATTACAATATTCTAATTACAAGATGCTAAAGCAAGTTTAGCATGACAAATAATAAAATATATGTCAGATTTTAAAGGAAAATTATTCGTCTTTTCTGCACCTTCTGGTTCAGGTAAAACAACCATTGTACGTCATTTATTAAAGCAAGAAAGATTTAACCTAGAGTTTTCTATTTCTGCTACTTCTAGAGCACCAAGAGGAGAAGAAAAAGATGGTGAAGACTATTATTTTATCGACCTAAAAGAGTTTAAAAATAAAATTAAAGGCGATGAATTTTTAGAATGGGAAGAAGTTTATAGAGACAACTTCTACGGAACTTTAAAAAGTGAAATTGAGCGTATTTGGGCCTTAAAAAAACATGTTATTTTTGATATTGATGTAGTTGGTGGATTGCGTATTAAAAAGAAATATCCAAACGAAACATTGTCTGTTTTTGTAAAACCACCAAGTGTAGATGAATTAAAAATTCGTTTAAAAAAACGCTCTACAGAAAGTGAAGACAAAATAAACATGCGTATCGCAAAAGCTTCTGTAGAATTAGCAACCGCACCGCAGTTTGATAAAATTATAAAAAACTACATTTTAGAAGATGCTTTGCAAGAAGCAGAAGATTTAATGAGTAATTTTTTAGAATTGAACTAAGAGACAAGACTGAAAAGGAAACAGAGGTAAAAAGAAACAAGAGTCAAGATTAAATAGAGAATAAAGAAAAAGTAATTTTATTAAACATAAAACAATCTTGCTTCTTGAATCTAAAATCTTTAAAAAGAATATGAGTAAAATAGGTTTATATTTTGGCACGTTTAACCCAATGCATATTGGGCATTTAATTATTGCCAATCACATGGTAGAAAATTCAGATTTAGATGAAATCTGGATGGTTGTTACACCTCACAATCCGTTTAAGAAGAAAAGCTCTTTGCTAGATAATCATGAGCGTTTTGAAATGATATATAGAGCAACCGCAAATTACCAAAAAATTAAACCTTCAGATATTGAGTTTCATTTACCGCAACCTAATTATACCGTTCATACGTTAGTACACGTCTCTGACATGTACCCAAACAAAGAATTCTGTTTAATTATGGGGGAAGACAATCTAAAAAGTTTACATAAATGGAAAAATTATGAAACTATTTTAGAACATCATCACATTTATGTCTACCCTAGAATTGCTGATGGTACTATGGATGATCAATTTAAAAATCATGCTAAAATTCATAAAGTAGAAGCTCCTATTGTACAAATATCTTCTACCATGATAAGAAAGGCTATAAAGAACAAAAAAAATACGCAACCATTATTACCTAAAGAGGTTTGGGAATACATAGATGAAATGAACTTTTACAATTCATAATTAAAATATATTTATATCGCTCTTACACATAATATACTCTATGAGCGTTTCGTTGTATATTTGTTAAACATCAAATAAATATTTGTGGCTAAAAAAGATAAAAAAAAGGGAAAACTTAAACAAAAACTAACTGATAAATACAGATTGGTCGTTTTAAATGAAGACACTTTTGAAGAACGTTTTTCATTAAAACTATCAAGATTAAATGTATATGTTTTGGGTGGTTTTTTTTCTATATTATTAATAGCTAGTACCATTTTATTAATTGCATTTACCCCTTTAAAAGAATATATACCAGGCTACTCTTCTACTGCTTTAAAAAGAAAGGCAGCAAATTTAACTTTTGAAGCAGATTCTTTAAAAATTAAATTAGCAGTTTTAGAAAACTACACAAAAGCATTAAGACCTGTATTAACAGGAGAAATTCAACCAGAAAGTATAGATTCTATACAAGCAGAAGCAAGACATCGTTTTATAGACGAGAGTGAATTAGCTGCCACAAAAGAAGATTCTTTATTTAGAGAAAAGGTAGAAAGTGAAACGCTATTTTCTATCGAACAAAATGCAAAAAGCAATGTTAAGGTGGTCTTTTTTGCCCCTTTAAACGGTACAATATCTCAAATTTTTGATGCCACTTCTAAACACTTTGCTGTAGATATTACCGCAAAAAGCGGAACACCAATTAAAGCAACTGCAGATGGTACTGTTATTTTTTCTGGATGGACCACAGAAACAGGCTACGTTATCATTTTAAAACATGCTAAAGATTATATTTCTGTTTATAAACATAACGGAAACTTATTAAAAGAACAAGGAGACTTTGTAAAATCTGGTGAAGTAATTGCCACCATAGGATCTACTGGAGAATTAACTACAGGACCACATTTACATTTTGAACTTTGGAGCGGTGGTTATGCCGTAAACCCAACAAATTTTATAGATTTTAAATAATGAGCATTAAATCATTTTTTGCGATTCCGTTTGCTAAAATTGCAACAAAAAAAGTTTATAAATGGGCGAATACCCCACATAAAACACAAGAAAAAGTTTTTAAAAACTTAATTTCTAAAGGAAGTAAAACCGCTTTTGGAAAAGATCATAATTTTGATACTATTTCTAATTATGAAGATTTTAAAAAACAAGTTAAAGTTACAGATTACGAAGGTTTAAGACCTTACGTAGATAGAATTGTAGCCGGAGAATCTGATGTACTTTGGACAGGTAAACCATTATACTTTGCCAAAACTTCTGGCACAACATCTGGCGCAAAATATATACCGATCACCAAAGATTCTATGCCTACACATATTAAGGCAGCTAGAAATGCCTTGTTATTTTATATCAAAGAAAAAAACGATGCAAGTTTTGTGGATGGAAAAATGATCTTCTTACAAGGAAGTCCTGTTTTAAATGATAAAAACGGTGTAAAGTTGGGTAGATTAAGCGGAATTGTAGCGCATTATGTACCTCAATACTTACTAAAAAATAGGTTACCAAGTTGGGAAACCAACTGTATAGAAGATTGGGACACCAAAGTAAATGCCATTGTAGAAGAAACCATTAATGAAGACATGTCTGTAATTAGCGGAATTCCTTCTTGGGTACAAATGTATTTTGAAAAACTGATTGAAAAAACTGGGAAATCAGTTTCAGAACTGTTCCCTAATTTTAATTTCTTTATTTATGGAGGTGTTAACTTTGAGCCTTATAAGAATAAGTTTGAAAGTTTAATTGGTAAAAAAATCGATTATATAGAATTGTATCCAGCATCGGAAGGCTTTATTGCGTATCAAGATTCTCAGACAGAAAAAGGAATGTTGTTGCAATTAGATTCTGGTATGTTTTACGAGTTTATTCCTGCGGATGAATTTTTTAATGAAAATCCAACAAGAATTTCTTTAAAGGATGTAAAAATGGGTGTTAATTATGCCATCATTTTAAACACAACAGCGGGTCTTTGGGGTTATAATATTGGTGATACTGTCGAGTTTACATCAACAAAACCTTATCGAATAAAAGTTACCGGTAGAATAAAACATTTTATATCCGCCTTTGGCGAACACGTTATTGGTAAAGAAGTAGAAAAAGCTTTAAACGATTCTATTAAAGGCACCAACATAAATATTAGTGAGTTTACAGTAGCACCGCAAGTAAGTCCAGATAGTGGATTACCGTATCATGAATGGTTTATAGAATTTGAAAATGAACCAGAAAACCTAGAGGAATTTGCTTCTAAAATTGATGCATCTATGCAGGCTCAAAATATTTATTATATCGATTTAATTGAAGGAAAAGTTTTACGCCCTTTAATAGTTAGAAAAGTAAAAAAAGGTGGTTTTCATGAATATATGAAATCTATTGGTAAATTTGGAGGACAAAATAAGATTCCGCAATTATCTGATAACAGAAAAATTGCAGATGTTTTAAATAATTTTATAATTAAAGAGTAACAAAATACACACAATATGGGAGGAGATTTTTTATTTTTAGGATTGGCAATAGCTTTGGTTATTGTATACTTTTACAACAAGTTTAGAAACAGAAGATAATTAGAATGCTTTATCCTTTCGAACAACGAATGAAAAGAAATCTTAAATGAATTATATTTCTAAATTGTTCTTCATTTCGAAATGACAAACTAATAAAAAACACAAATGAGTACAATTAGAATTACAAAACAATTTAGCTTTGAAACAGGGCACGCTTTATATGGTTATGACGGTAAATGCAAGAATGTTCACGGACATTCTTACAAACTTTCTGTAACAGTTTCTGGAAAACCAATTGAGGACAATAACAATGTAAAATTTGGAATGGTCATTGACTTTGGTGACCTAAAAAAAATAGTTAACGAAGAAATTGTAGATATTTTTGACCATGCAACTGTGTTTAATAAAAACACACCTCATGTAGATTTGGCGAAGGAATTAATGGATAGAGGACATCATGTTTTGTTGGTAGACTACCAACCAACAAGCGAAATGATGGTGATTGATTTTGCCGAAAAAATTAAAAATAGGTTGCCAAAAAACATCAAATTACACGCTATAAAGTTACAAGAAACAGATTCTAGCTTTGCGGAATGGTATGCTAGTGAAAATTAAATACTTTAATTTTATACTAAAAAAGAGCCAATATTAATTTATAATATTGGCTCTTTCTACTTTAGTAAATTTAATTCACTACATGACGTTACAAGAATTGCTGTAATAAATTAGACTGATAAAAATTTAATTGAAGTTTTCATTTTATAATTTGTTTTCTATTATTTTCAGGTAATCTATCAATTTCTAGCGTGTCTGAAATTGGTTTATCGAATTGATATATTCTTAATTGTCTTGTGTTCAGTTCGAGTATTTTTTTCAATCCGTTTAGGTCAGTCTGAACATCCATTTCCATTTGTCGAAAAGATAAGTTTTTGAATTCAGTTCCGCTTTGAGTTTTTAAATCCGTTTTCCACCACTCAATGACTTCGTTTGGCACAAACTTGTGAATGAAAATTACATTCAATTCTTTATCAAAAAGTTCCCAATTTTCTTCGTTAGAATTAATTTAAAATGTTAGTTCTTTCATTATTTAAAAACTGGGTTCAACTAATAATAAAGTAATACAAATAAAGTTTTAACTCAATAAAGAAAATATTACTTACCATTAAAAGTATTCATGGTATTATTTAAACCTGCGGTACCAAAAGAAGTAATTACTTTAGCAGATGTTGGTAAACGCTCTATTAATTCGCTGGTTTCTTCTTTTTTCCACTCACCAAGTACATAATCTACCTGTCTACCTCTACCATAATTACCACCTACTCCAAATCTAAAACGAGCATATTGCTGGGTATTTAATTTTTCTTGAATATCTTTTAATCCGTTATGTCCTCCTGCAGATCCTTTTGCTTTTACACGAATTACTCCAAAATCTATATTTACATCATCTGTAACTACTAAAATATTTTCTACAGATATATTTTCTTTATCCATCCAATATTTTACAGCTTTACCACTTAAATTCATAAAAGTACTTGGTTTAAGCAAAACAAACGTTCTTCCTTTAAATCGGAAGTTAGCTACATCTCCAAGCTTTTCAGTTTCAAAAGTAGCACTGTGCTCTTCTGCAACCTCATCTAAAATTTTAAACCCAATATTATGACGCGTATTTGTGTATTGTTCACCAATATTCCCTAATCCAACAATTAAAAATTTCTTCATCAACTCTTCTTTAGATTCAACTTTAATACCAAATATTTCAGAAAAAAAGTTTGTAAAATTCATTCTTCAAAAATAAGAAGAATTAAATAAATTTAGATTGCCTAACTATAATTATAAGCGCAAAAAAAAGCGCTACAGATTTGTAACGCTTTTTGTAATTTATGTGTGCAAAATAATTTATTCTGCAGCAGCTTCTGTAACTTCTTCTTCATCTTCATCGTCTGCAGAAACAGTAGCATTACGAGATGTTCTTACTTGAACAACAACTGTATTGTCTGGGTGCATAAATGTATATCCTTCAGTTGCTAATGATGTTACTGTTAATTTATTTCCAATTTTTAATTTAGAAATATCTGCAGATACAAAATCTGGCAAGTTAGCAGGTAAAGCTTTTACTCTTAATTTACGGTTTGTAAAACGTAAAGAACCACCATTTAATACTCCTGGAGAAGTACCAGTTAATTGTACAGGAATCTTCATTGTAATTTCTTTATCATCAAATAATTGATAAAAATCTACATGAATAATTTTGTCTGTTACCGGGTGAAACTGAATGTCTTGTAAAATTGCTGGTATTTTTTGTCCATCAATATCTAAACTTGCTGTATACACATTTGGAGTGAATACCAACTTTTTAAACGCTTTTTCTTCTGCTGAAAAATGTATTGGGTTTTCTCCTCCGTATATAACGCAAGGAACCATACCAGCATTACGTAAGGCTTTAGTAGCTACTTTACCTACGCTTTCTCTTTTTGATCCTTTAATTGAAATTGATTTCATTACTTTTTGTATTATTTATTTACATTAAAAATTGTCCACTAATTGAAGTATTGTCTTGCACTTTATGCATAACATCCGCAAATAATGGCGCGCAAGATACCACTTTTATTTTAGATGTCTCCTTTTTTAACGGAATAGTGTCTGAAACAATCAATTCTGTTAATCCTGAGTTTTCTATTTTATCATAAGCGCCACCAGAAAGGATTGGATGTGTACAAATTGCTCTTACACTTAATGCGCCTCTTTCCATCATTAAATTTGCTGCATGTGCTAACGTTCCCCCAGTATCAATCATGTCATCTACTAAGATTACATTTCTACCTTTAACGTCTCCAATTAACTCCATATGACCAATTTGATTGGCTTTAATACGTTGTTTATAACAAATAACAACATCACATTGCATGTGCTTAGAATACGCATACGCTCTTTTAGAACCTCCCATATCTGGAGATGCAATTGTTAAATTATCTAATTTTAAGCTATTAATGTAAGGCATAAAAATAGTAGAAGCAAACAAGTGGTCTACTGGTTTTTCGAAAAACCCTTGAATTTGGTCTGCATGTAAATCCATCGTCATAATTCTAGTTGCTCCAGCAGATTCTAAAAGCTTTGCAACTAATTTTGCTCCAATAGCAACTCTAGGTTGATCTTTTCTATCTTGTCTAGCCCAACCAAAATACGGCATAACTGCTGTAATGTGTCTTGCTGATGCTCTTTTTGCTGCATCACACATTAACAACATTTCCATTAAATTATCTGCATTCGGAAATGTAGAACCAATAATAAAAACACGTCTTCCACGAACAGATTCTTCAAATGCTGGCTGAAATTCTCCGTCACTAAAGTAAGTTGTTTTAACTTTTCCTAAGGTTGTATTGTATTCTTTTGCAATTTTCTCTGCCAAAACTGTGCTTTGTCTGCAGGCAAAAAGTTTTGGGGCTAACTGATTTGTAGGCATTTAGTTGTTTTTTTTTGTTGTGTTGTTGTAAGTGTACAAAAGTAGAATTTATTTATTGACTTTGAAATTTATTTATAGACTTTAAAATAAAATAATTTTATACATTTGCAATCTTATTAATACTTGCTCAAGTGGCGGAATTGGTAGACGCGCTGGATTCAAAATCCAGTTCTTTCGGGAGTGTGGGTTCGATTCCCACCTTGAGTACAAAAAAACCCTGTTAATCACTTGATTTACAGGGTTTTATCTTTTTAAGAGTAACGCAATAGTAACACAAACAATCTTACAAAGGTTAAAAAAGGAAAGAAAAAACATTTTTTTAATTTTCAACTAAAGGGTCTAATTCATTTGCTTTTTTAGTTGCCCACTTGATGTAATCTAAGTCACTTTGTTCTTTGTACTCGCTAAGACTATACTTTTTTTCAAGAGCTTTAATATAAAAACGAATTTCATTTGCTTTTTTATAATTTGATGCATTTTGAAGAAGAAGTTCAACTTTTTTATCTTCAACTTCAACCAACCTTTCTCTCTCCTGCTCTAACAATTTTTCTTGTTCTCTTTTCCTTTCTGCTATTTTATTACTTTCATCAATTTCATAGTAATATTTACTTTTCTTTTCTATGTGTTCAAATATTGACTGAATATCATCTTCAATTTTTTTAGTCTTTTTATCAATCCAACCTTTTCTATAAGAATATCCAACTTGAAATTCTAAGTCTTCACTTTTGACAAATACATTATGAGAAAAACTATACCCTTCTTCTTTTACTCTTTTTCTGTAAAATTTTTGCCTTAAATTAAATTCAGTTAACTGACCATACATTTCTATTTGAGACCTATTACAATCAATCTTGATAGAATGATTATTCTTTTCTAAAAGACTCAAAAGTTCATTCATAAAATTAAACGCTCTGTTTCTTAATTTAGGCTCTACAGATATTGATAAATTCCTTCCCTTATAACTATGTCTTTCCCCCCAAGTTTTTACGTTTTCTGAATCTAACTTATTTAATTCATTTTTGGTTTTTATAATTAAGGGGTGTAATATTTTTGACACAATATTTTTTTTTAAAAATTAACGCTTATTTATATAGCAATAAAAAAACAAAAAGATATTTTTTATAGACTCTAACTTATATAGATATTTTAATTTAAACTTAGGAATTATAAACAAAAACTCATGTTAATAGCAGAAGATATTTACAAAATAGCGAAAGAATTACCCATTAAAGAATTTATAAGACTAAATGATTTATTAATAAACGATTTGAATAAATCTCAAATGGATATTGAATTAAAAAAACCTTTATCAAAACCTATAAAAAAATATTCAAAAGAATACTATATGAAAAAACTTATTGCTAAAAAGAAACTCACAATCTAAATTTCTAATGAATTTAAACATGACCTCCAACACCTTTAAATTTCTCTACGAACGCAGCAATCTTTTGAAAAACACTTTGCTTTTTAGTTAAGTACTGTGGATTTAAAGGACTCATTTTAGGTAAAATTGAATTTAACTCCGTACCGTTTTCACTGGCATACTCACGTTTTAAAGAAGATGTAATATAGCGTTCTGCTTCTTCCTTATTAAGGTTTTCATCTTCTATTAATACTTTAGCTTCTGTTTTTTGCTTTTTTTGTGCGTATTCAAAGAACGCATCTATTATAGTTGCTTTATCTGAAATATCATCCAAGTTAGTATCATGGATAAAATCTACAACTAAACTTTCTTTTGCTCTGTTGCCTATACTTGCACGAATTACACGTCTGATTTCTTCTACTAATTCTTCTTTATTCTTCGTTTGCTTACTGTGATCAAAAATTAATTCCAAAATATAATCTAAGTTAATCTCTTGTGATTTTAACAAGTCTATTTCAAAAACCACATCATCCCAATCGATACCAGATTCTTCTGCTTCGTTTCCTTGTTTTTCTCGTCGTAACCAATCACGAATATCATTATATGTGGAGCGGTAATCTTGAATGGTTCTTTCAGCAGGTAATTCTATGCCTTTCATTACTGAAATATCTTCATCTGAAACAAAGTGCGTGTCTTTAAACGTTTCGACAGCTATAGGATCGTTTATGTCTACAGATTGAAAAGCTTTCAGGTTTGTGAATTCGTCGTAATTTTGAAGTATATTTTCTACACGTAAATATTCTCCAAACAGTTTAGAAAATTCTTTTTTATCCTTTTCTGTTACAATTTCATCTGGATTAGGGAATTTTTCATTTAATTCTTCTATCACTTCCACATAACCCCTGCGTGCTTTTCCTGTGGCAATATCTGTAAAGCCTTCTAAGTATTCTTTATAGCTTTTTTCCAACACCACATCTCTTGTGTTGCTATCACCAAAAAGTGTAATAGCATCAATTGTGGCTTGTTCTAAATCTCTAAAAGTTACAATATTTCCAAACGTTTTAGTAGCATCATAAATACGGTTGGTACGTGAAAACGCTTGCATTAAACCGTGATAACGTAAATTTTTATCTACAAATAAGGTGTTTAAAGTAGGTGCGTCAAAACCTGTTAAGAACATCCCTACTACAATTAATAAATCGACTTCTTTATTTTTAACTTTTTTTGCAAGATCACGGTAATAGTCTTGAAAGCCTTTGCTATCAATACCATAATTCATTTTAAACATTGCGTTATAATCGTTAATAGCAGCTGATAAAAACTCTTTAGCACTGGTATCCATTGCTGTAGGCTCAAAGGTTTCATCTTGTATTTCTCCTATTGCCCCCTGTTCTTCATTGGCTGCAAAGGAAAAGATGGTTGCTATCTTTAAAGGCTTCTCACTATCTTTTTGAAGCTTGTTTAACTCTTCATAATAACATTTTGCGGCATCTACACTACTTACTGCAAACATGGCGTTAAAACCGTTATTAGTTCCTTTTGTACGATGTGTCTTTTGTCTGAAATGTTTTAAAACGTATTGCGAAATCTCCGTAATACGCACAGGGTGTAATAAGGCTCTTTTATTTTCTGCTCCTGATAGTTTTTTTAAGTCTTGCTCTGTTTCAACCCCTTTAAACTTAGGGCGCACATTATTATAATCTACTTTAAACTTTAGTACTTTTTCATCTCTAATTGCGTCTGTAATAACGTAAGAATGTAGTTCTGTACCAAATACGCTTTGGGTAGTTTCTGAACCTAAAGCATTTTCAGGAAAAATAGGTGTTCCTGTAAAACCAAACTGATAGAACTTTTTAAACTTCTTTTTTAAGTTTTTTTGTGCTTCACCAAATTGCGAGCGGTGTGCTTCATCAAAAATAAAGACGACTTGTTTTTTATAAATAGCTAAATCATTTTCACCTTTCATTAAATTATTCAATTTCTGAATGGTGGTTACAATAATCTTATTATCGGTTTTATCTATATTTCTTTTTAGTCCTGCTGTACTATCTGAACCGTTTACACTATCTGGCGAAAAGCGTTGGTATTCTTTCATGGTTTGAAAATCTAAATCTTTTCTATCGACCACAAAAAATACTTTATCTACAAAATCTAATTTGGTAGCTAAACGTGCTGCCTTAAAACTGGTTAGTGTTTTACCAGAACCTGTGGTATGCCAAATAAAACCACCGCTTTCTGTTGTTGCCCAATTTTTAGCATTAAAAGAACTTTGTATTTTCCATAAAATACGTTCTGTTGCTGCTATTTGATACGGTCGCATTACCAACAATACATCACTAACATCAAACACAGAATAGGTCAATAATACGTTTAAAAGCGTTCTTTTATCAAAAAAAGTGGTTGTAAAGTCTTTTAAATCTTTAATTAATGAATTATCTGCCTTTGCCCAATTCATTGTAAAATCGAAACTGTTTTTATTACGTTCTACGGTATTGGCAAAATAACGGCTATCTGTACCGTTAGATATTACAAATATTTGCAAGAATTTAAACAATGAGTTTGACGTATTAAAACTCTCTTTGGTGTAGCGATGTACTTGATTAAAAGCTTCACGAATAGCCACACCACGTTTTTTAAGCTCTATTTGCACTAAAGGCAAACCGTTTACTAAAATAGTAACATCATACCGATTGGCTTGTGTACCTGTTTGCTCGAACTGAGAAATAACCTGTAATTTATTACGAACCACATTCTTTTTATCTACTAAATAGATGTTTTGAATATGTCCATCATCAAATACAAAATCGTGAATATAATTATCGTGTAATTTCCTGGTTTTATCTACTAGGTTATCGCTTGGTTTATCTAAATACTCTATTACAAAACGCTCCCATTCTTTATCTGTAAACTGCATAGCATTCAGATTTTGCAATTGTACACGCACATTAGCCAACATAGCGGTTGGTGTGGTTAAGTGTTGCACATACTCATAGCCTTGATTGATTAAATCTTTTACGAGTTCTTTCTCTAAATCTGCCTCTGTTTGGTAACTTGCAGGTGCTTCATTTAGTTCTGAAAACTTAGTGTACTTGTCTAAGACAATAAAGTTATTGGATTCTGCTATGGTTTTGTAGGTACTCATTATTATTCTGGTTTTGGAAACGTTAACAACATTTCACGGTAATACTCGTATTGTTTTTTACGTAAATCTATTTCTTTTGGTAAACCTTCACTTATGGAAGTGGTAAGCGTGTCAAATTTATCTAAGATAGTTACGATGCGTTCTTGTTCGGCTAGTGAAGGAATAGGTATTTTGAACTTACGAATATTAGTCATTGTTAAATTCTTCATTGAAGATGCTGATAAATAGCGATTAATTTGCTTTTTTTCAAAACCATAAGATTGAAAATAATATTTCATAAATGAAGGAAGGATAGAATTATTTGTAAGCCTAATTCTTGCAACATTAGGAGCTAAATAATATTTATCATTCTCTGTTATTAGGGCAACTTCGCCAATAGTACCGACATACGTAAAAAGCATATCATCTATATACAATTTACTTCTAGATAATTTATTAAATTCACTTCCATCAATAAATTTTACTTGTGATAGATTTAAGTAACCATTTTTTACATTTAACGCCCTAAGAGCAATAATATTCCCAGTATCTGCATATTTTACATGTTTAGTAAATTCATAACCTGCAAGTTTTGTAACTTCACCAATCTCTCCCAAAGTTTTCCATTCCACCTCACTCTCATCAAAAGTTAGTAATTGCTCACGGTAATAGCTGTACTGTTTTTTACGTGCAGTAAGTTCGGTAGTAAGTTCGGTAGTAAGTTCGGTAAAGGTATCTAAAATACGAACTATTTCTTTTTGGATTTTTAGTGATTTCTCTGGGTTATCTGGGCAAGGGATTGGGATTTCAAGTTTCTCAATATCTTTAGATTTTAAATATCCTTGACCAGAATTATTCTTAACAGAACTAAAATGACTTTTCATTATTGGAGAATCAAAGAAATGTAGAAAAAAATCACTATTTATTATTTTGTTATCCAATCTTATCAGATACATGTTTTGTCCATAAAAATTTAAATCACTTACTTTTACTTTCGCAACTTCCCCTATTGTACCTATCATACTAATAAGAATATCTCCTGCTAGTATAGGTCTATTTTTAGATATCTTCATAAAATCATTGTGAGAAATAAACTTAATTTTATCAAAATTTATATGACCATTTTTTATGTTCTTTGAAGTAATATAGGGTATTAACTCTTTTTCATTAAATTTCGGAGTTGAAGGCATTATCCAAAACTTATCTTGAATAATCTTCTCAAGATATATCCACTCAACTTCAACACCTTCCAATAATTTATCTAACTCGCTCATGCTTCAATTTCGTTTACAATGTTATCAATATCTGCACGAAGTTGGTCTATTTTTTTTACTGTGATAGCTACTTCTTTGTTTAACTCAGTTATATCTATTTTTTCACGTGTATCTTTAGCTTCCACATAAGAACTTACCGATAGGTTATAATCGTTTTCGGCTATTTTAGAATTATCAATAGTAGTGGCTACGTGTACTACTTCTTCTTTAGTATCGAACATTTTCATAATGTTTTCGATATGGGTATCTACTAAAACATTGTTGTTGGTTTCTTTTTTAAAGAAATCTTTACCCGTAGCATCTATAAACTGTGTTTTGGTATCGGTTTTACTTTTAGAAAGCACTAAGATGTTTACTGCTATAGAAGTGCCAAAAAACAGGTTAGGCGCTAGAGAAATTACGGTTTCTACAAAATTGTTATCTACTAAATACTTTCTAATTTTTTGCTCTGCACCACCACGGTAAAAAATACCAGGAAAACATACCAAAGCCGCTCTACCTTTACTAGACAAGTAGCTTAAGGCGTGTAATACAAAGGCAAAATCTGCTTTAGATTTTGGTGCTAACACACCAGCAGGTGCAAAACGGTCGTCGTTAATAAGCGTTGGGTCGTCACTACCTTTCCATTTTATAGAATATGGCGGATTGGATACAATGGCATCAAAAGGTTTATCGTCTCCCAATTGTGGGTTTTCTAGGGTGTTCCCTAACACGATATGAAACTTATCGTAGTTTATGTTATGTAAAAACATATTCATACGTGCTAAGTTGTAGGTGGTATGGTTTATTTCCTGCCCAAAAAAACCTTCTTCGATAATATGGTTGTCAAAGTGTTTTTTAGCTTGTAAAAGTAACGAACCCGACCCTGCAGCAGGATCATAAATTTTATTTACTTTTTCTTGCTTGTGCATGGCTAATTGTGCAATTAACTTAGATACAGTTTGCGGTGTGAAAAATTCACCACCAGATTTACCTGCATTGGCCGCATAATTAGAGATTAGAAACTCGTAAGCATCACCAAATAAGTCTATTTCACTATCTTCAAATTCACCTTCTAGTTTCAAACCTTCTACACCTTTAAGTACAGCAGCTAAACGGCTGTTTTTATTTTCTACGGTGTTTCCTAATCGGTTACTTGTGGTATCAAAATCTGCAAATAAGCCTTTTATATCTTGTTCTGATGGATAGCCATTTGCTGAACTTTCTATAGCTGAAAATATAGCGGCTAAATCTGTGTTTAGATTTTCGTTATCGTTAGCACCTTTAGCAATATTTATAAATAACTGACTAGGATAAATGAAGTATCCTTTTGTTTTAATAGCATCTTCTTTTATTTCAGGAGTTATAACCGAATCTGGTAGTTCTGCATAATTTATGCTATCATCACCCGCTTCAATGTAATTACTGAAATTCTCACTAATGAAACGGTAAAACAGGGTGCCTAATACAAAATGTTTAAAATCCCATCCATCTACAGAACCACGTACATCGTTGGCTATTTTCCATATTTGATTTTGTAATTCGGCTCTTTGATTGTTACTTGTCATTTATTTTTTTATGATATTTTGCTCCAATGTTTGGAACTTGATTTAAGTTTTATTAGCAATTTTATTCTAATTGTTAAAAATAGAATAATAATTTGATTTTATAATAAGGATTCACTCTTGTTTTATTATTTAAAAGGTGTTTTCTTAAAAAACATTACAACGATTTATCTCTAAAGAAATCCTCCAAATCACAATTATAAAAACCCTTAATTCTTAACTCCTCATCTGTTAAACCATTTCTCATATCCCAAATTTTTGCAGAAATATTTAATCCTTTTAATTCTTCTGCTCTTTTACTTGCAATACCTACTGCTTTTTCACTTAAATCGGGAACAATTAAAATATTTTCACCAGACAATACTTTCATTTTATCATTTGTCATACCATTTATTCCTCCGTATGACAACCAATTAAAATTAGGAAAATGTAAGGCACAAACAACTGCAGTTTTCTCTCCTTCCACTAAAATAATTGGTTTATTATTTTTAAACAAAAGGTGTTCTCCAAAAAGACAATCAAAATACCCATCTTTATTTTGATAAGGCACACTGAAATACTCTTTTCTTTTACCATTTTTTTGATGGTAGAAAATTTTAGACTTTTGAACTTTACCATCTTTATTAATGTTCCAAAAAACAGTACCTCCTTTTTTAGAAGTTCCTATGTAATACATTTTTTTAATAGCTTCTACTTTTGTATTACAATACATAGAACGCAAATGTGTTAATAAATTGTTTTCTGGAAACAACCTTATGCTTTTCTCAACTTCCTGAAAATCAACATATTTAATAGTTGTATGACAAATTGTATTACATTTTTTAGTACTTTTTATGTTTTGTAATACAGATTTGTCATACAATTGTAATACAGATTCAAACTTCTTATGTATGACATTCCAATAATACTCATTACCAAAATCATCCTTGTAAATTATTGGTGGTAAAGTCGCTTTTCCACAAGAATGACAGTATCCAAATATTTCTGGATAGTTTATAAAAGTTACAAACTTTAAATTTTTATTACTTTTATGACAACAAGGTGTAACCAAGTTTTTATTTCTTTTTTTATTTAATATTAAATGCTGTTCTATTTTATGATACATATTATTTTAGTTTGCAACCTGCAACTCACAACTCTTTAAAAATCTAACTTAAACACATTAACCACAATGACTTAAACCTAATATACCGAAAGTTGCTAGTTGCATGTTGCGTTAGACATTCTTCCATAATCTTGAAATAGTACTTTTATGAACCCCAGCAACTTCAGTAACTGCTTTTTGACTAGCCCCGTTCTTTTTCCCCATAGCAACAACATCCTCAATAGAAATTTTCTTTTGTACGTCTTTGATAGCATCTTCAATAATAACTTGAAAATTTAAAAAATAAAAGTCATTTAAAGCAATCGCCAACTCTACTGATTCTACTGTTAGTTCTGAATTAAAAGTACTCTCAGAAGCATTTAACATCATAAAAGACAACAAACAAAACTTATGAATAGAAATTTGCATTTTTGACAAATACTCTTTGATCATTGGTTTAGCAACATCTTTATCTTCAATAAGCTTTTGTACGTAATTAAACAACCTCAATTCAGCTTCTTTTGTAAATGAAATTTTAAATTGTTTTCTTAATTCTTCTGGGTTTTCACTTTGCTTTTTATAGTCCAATAAATTTTTAATAGACTGACTATATCGCTCTATACAATCATACGGAATTCCTTCCTTTCTAAGTTTTTTGTTTTCAGTCAACTTAGTAGTAAATAGAAGTCTATCTATAAAACCACTCTCTAAATTTCCGTTTGCAAATAACTCTTTAACAAATTGATACTGTAACCCACCAATAAGAGTAGGATAACTTTCAGGAATTCTAAAACTTACCGTTGTTTTTCGAGATACATCAATATAATCGTTTGTATACCCTTCTAAAAAGAAATTTCGCCATTCTACACCATCTCTACTATTTGAGTTAGCCATTTTTTGCACCAAACCATAAATTTCATCTAAGCATAAACCAATAGAATTAGGGTTCTCAAAATGGATTTTCTGTGCTGCTTCTATAGTAGCATTTTGAATTAATGTTTGCCTTCTTTTAATTACTTTATCTTCTTTACCAAGATCTTTATTCTCATATAAATACGATTCATAATCTTTATCATCTGTCTTTTTAATTGGAGCAGTAGCAGTTTTAATTGCTTCACTTTTTACATCACCTCGACTTCCTATTATTACAAAATAAAGGTTTGCATAGTTCTTATATCCTAAAGTGTCAATATAAAACGTTCTTCCTGTAGCGGCTGAAAATGCAAACAAAACAGAACTTAATAAATACTCTTTTGGTATTCTTTTATACTTAAATCCGTTTTCTATTAAAGAAGATAAACTTAGAGGTAATTTTGAAATTATTACCTCTAGATTATCTCTAAGAATATCTTTGTTTGTTTTTGTCAGCTTGTTTAAATTCTCTTGAATCTCTAACTCTGAATTAAACATTATTCAGGAATTTTTAAAACGAACTCTCTAGGCTCATTTAAAGATGTATCTAATCTCTGCAGAAAGTCACTAAATCTAACATAATCTAACTCTTCATCTAATGTAAAAACATCATCAAGATACCACCAAAATAAAGTAATAAGAGTTTGAAGTTTTGTTTTAGTAGATTTTAACTCATTATACAATATTGATTTTGATAAATCATCATGCTTCACATCATTAAACGTTGCTTTAAACTTGTAATATAAATCAGTAATTTCAACTTCATTTAAGAGCAGATCTTTATTATAAACCTGCAAAACTCCTTCAATCAAGTTAAAACTTGTTTCTTTTTCTGACTCAATTACAACACTCGTATCATCTTCCCCTAAAGAAGTTTTAACATAATTTTCTATGGCTTTTCTGGATAAGTCTGAGATTGACTCTCCTTTTATTTCACTTAAATAATCTAAATCGTCTTTTAAAGCTTCTGAAACTCTAACAGTTAATATCTGACTTTTCATACTTTAAAATTTTTTACGATTAAGACTATAAACTGCTGCTTTTTCCTCTAACTCTTCTTGAGTAGATTGACGATTACGTAACATAAACGCATCTAAGTCCTCTCTTTTAAAAAAGATAAGTTTGCCTTCTGGCCTGTAAAATGGGACTCTATTAGCAGCAGTATGTTTATACATAGTGCTTTCGGAAATTCCACAATAGTTACAACCTTCTTGGAAGGTAAAAATTTGTTTGTTTTGTTTAAGATTTTCTAAAATCTCACTTAAAATCGTTTTTATTGATTTCATTTTTTAAATTTATTTAATTAAAAAAATGAAATAGATCTATTTCTTATTTGAATTCAAGTACAAAGAAATAGAAGAAAGCAGTATGTTGTATTCACATTTTAAAATGTGAATACACATCTGAATTCATAATGAATAAACTTTAACATTTATTATCACTTATAGTAGGTTTTATTAAAATTTCTTCTAAAAAAAGTAATGCTTTATTAACTTTTCGTTCATGACTTTCTGAGGCATTTTTTTTAGATTGTGAAATATTATTGGCAGAAAACGGCTTTGATTTATTCAGTTTTAAATGTTTTTTTTCAATTTGCGTCATAACAAGTTTATTGAAAACATGCTTTTTAAACTCAGAAAGAAGTAAAGAAGCTAAAATTGTTGAACAAAAAAAGTGAATTTCACTACTATGATTTACTGATTTTTCTGTAAATACATCTTTAAAACAACTATAAGAAGTTTTAGTCTCATTAATAAAATCTTTAATTAAATATCCATAAAATTCTTTAGAAAGAAATTTCTCATAATATTCTTCCTTTATTTGATAATGATTAGTTTTTTCTAACCCTATAAATTTAGCACTCCGATCAAAAGCTACTAATTTATTAATTTCATTATGTTTTTTAGGCTCATACAACAGCTTTCTATACTTTTCATAAAGCACAGATCCATTACCTCCATCACAACCCTTTATAGCAAATTCACTAAAATCATTTAATTCAAACATTAATTCATAAGAACCTCTATTATTACAAAATAATCGTTGAATTTCTTCTTCTGCTTTAAACCTAGCTAACTCCTTTAAATAACCTTCAAAACTAACTTTTAAATTACCCTTATCTATTTTTAAAAACTCTGGAAGTAGTTTAATGGATATTATTTTTAACTCATGTCCTTTCCTAAACCTACTAGTTCGAAAGATTGTAGTAATCTTACTAAATGCATCATCAAAAATAATATTTTCACCTAATTTAGTATCTAGTTCATTTATCAATGAATTATTATTATCATTAAAAGTTAAATAATCATGATACTCTAAAACTCTCTTTTTAATATATTTTTCGTGATGAATTTCCTCCTCTTGATAAGCCTTTGTATAAATCTCTATATAATCTTTTTCCATAACTATTTTTTAAAAATCAATATCAGGTAAATTATCTACCGCATCATCTTTTAAGCTATCTATATAATTTAAATACTTAATTGTATTACGAGTATCAGAATGTCCTAAAGCATCCGCCACTGTTTTTAAATTAGCACCATAACTTAATAATTGGGTAGCCATCGTATGTCTAGCACAATAAAAAGTAATGTGTTTATCAATTTTAGCTCGTGCAACCCAATTTTTTAAACATTTATTAACGCCATTATCAGAAATAGTTTTGCCGTTTTTTAATGTGAAATCAAAGACGAAATCTTCTTTCTTTTTAGGCTCACCTAAAATACTAATAATACTTTCTTTAAGTTTTAATTCTATCTTTTTATTTGTTTTTTCTCTTCTGGTTTCTAATCTGTCTTTTTTAATATTTTTCCATTTTAGCTTTTTAATTTCTGCATAGCCCAAACCAGTATAACAAGCAAAAAAGAAAGCCTTCTTTAATTCCTCATTACCACATTTTGCTTTTGCTAATATTTGCAATTCCTCAGAAGTTAAAACTTGTTTTTTTAATTCATCAGAAGTACCACTTCTTTTAAAACGAATACCATCTGTTGGATTCTTTTTTATCAAACCTTTCAATTCTGCATCCTTTAATATTTTTTTAAAACGAGTAAAATAATTGTGTGGAGATTCTCCTTTTAAACCTGCTTCTTCGTTTAGGTAATCTTTGAAGCCATTCATAATAAAAGGACCTACTTCTGACAATTTTAATTTGTCATTCTCTACAAATTCTTTAAACTTCTTGTAAGTAGCATTTATCATTCGCAAATCTTTCTTTTTATAATCTTCAATAAAAGATTCTGCAAACTCGTGAAAATTAATGTTTTTTAAATGTTTTGGAATATAATTGGTGTCCTCAGTTATAATATCTAATTCCCTATTTGAACGAATTAAATTTGCGATATTTTTTTTTTCCGCCTTTACACTTTTGCTATCCGTAGGGTATATTTTCACATCAAGAAACTCATAAGTTCTTTCTCCATTGTAAATAATATCTAAATAATACTTGATAGCTCCTTTTGCTAATTTCCTTTCTCTTAGTTTTACACTCATCTCTAAAATTATCAGTAACGTTTTAGTAACGCAAATATGCTAAAAAAAGAAATGAAAAGAAAGATAATATCTATAAATAACTGATTTTAAAGTATTTATTTTCTTATTGTTTCCGATGTTTGCATTAAATGTTCCCACCTTGAGTACAAAAAACCTCAACTTTTATAAGTTGAGGTTTTTTTTATTTTCTATATAAATTACTTCTTTTAATTTTATTTTAAAAATTATTAATCCCTTCTTCTAACCATGTATGATAATCTTCTACATCTGGAACATAACCCACAGGGTCTACTAATTTCTCTTCGTTATGGTCAATAATTACATAAAAAGGTTGCGAGTTAGACTTGTACTTTATGGTTTGCATTTCGCTCCACTTTTGGCCGATGTACTTTAACTTTTTTCCTGGTTTCAGTTGAGAATCTACAATCTCATCATCTTCAAGTTTTCGTTTATCATCAACATATAAAGAAATTAAAACCACATCTTCTTTTAAGATGTTTAACACACTCGGATCTGGCCAAATGTTTTGTTCCATTTTTCTACAATTCACACAAGCCCAACCTGTAAAATCTAACATAACGGGTTTACCAACCTTTTTAGCATAAGCTAATCCGGTGTCGTAATCATTGAACGCCATAATATCATGTGGTGCTAACAAGTGTGCGCCTTCAGGCAATTCGCCGTGAGCCGATGCTTTGCCTCCTGATCCTAATTTAGAAAAACCAACACCATAAGGCGATTCGCTATAATCTTGTGGTGGAGGGAAGGCACTAATAATATTTAATGGCGCACCCCAAAGTCCTGGAATCATGTAAATGGTAAAAGTTAAAACAATAAGTCCTAAGCTTAATCGCCCTACTGAAATATGCGACAAAGGCGAATCGTGAGGTAATTTAATTTTACCAAATAAATAGAAAGCTAAAGTTCCAAAAATGGCAATCCAAATCGCGATAAACACTTCTCTTTCTAAAATGTGAAGTTGTAATACTAAATCGGCTTGACTTAAAAATTTAAATGCTAAAGCCAATTCTAAAAATCCTAAAACTACTTTTACAGTGTTTAACCATCCTCCAGATTTTGGTAAGGAATTTAACCATCCAGGGAAGGCTGCAAACAACGCAAATGGTAAAGCAATAGCTAATGAAAACCCGAACATTCCAATTATTGGCGCTAAGCCTCCTTTAGATGCCGCTTCTACTAATAAAGTTCCAACTATAGGACCTGTACATGAGAAAGAGACAATAGCCAAAGCTAATGCCATAAAGAATATCCCAACTAATCCACCGCGATCTGCTTGTGAATCTACTTTATTAGCCCATGAATTTGGTAGCATAATTTCAAAAGCTCCTAAAAAAGACATTGCAAAAACAACTAAAAGAATAAAGAAAATGATATTAAACCATACATTGGTCGCCAGTGCGTTAAGTGCATCGGCTCCAAATATTCCTGTTACGGCAACACCTAACAGTAAATAAATAACGATAATGCAAATACCATAAATAATAGCATTTTTAATTCCTGAAGCTTTGTTTTTACTTTGTTTAGTGAAGAAACTAACCGTCATGGGAATCATTGGAAAAACACAAGGTGTTAATAAGGCTGCAAATCCAGATAAAAACGCAATAAAAAAGATAGACCAAAGTCCTTTGTTAGATGATGAATCATCTGTGGTATTAGTAATTTTATCGACAGTTGTTGTTAGAGTTATATCGCTTTTAGTTTTGGTCTCTATGCCTGATTCTTCACTCAACTGAAATTCTAAATCAACTTCTGTTGGAGGTAAACAACGGGTATCGTCGCACACCATAAATTCCACAAATCCAGAGATTGTTGCTGTTTCTTTTGAAACGGTTACATTTTGAATAAATTTCGCTTGTCTTTCAAAAAACTTAATCTCCATTTCAAACACAGGATCCTGAATGGTATGACCTTCTTCCTCAACTGTATTGTCGTTTAAAGTGAAAGTCTCTTCTGAATTATCGTAGGTAAAGGTTGTCGCAATTGGACCGCCTTCTGGTACTGTTTGTGAATATAAATGCCAACCGACATCTATATTTGAAGTAGCAATTAGATTGTATTCAGTATCTGATATTTTCTCTACTGACGTTGTCCATTTTATGGGATCTAGAACTTGTGCATTAAAACACCAAGTTAAAAGACATGTAAAAAAAAGTAATCTATGTTTCATTTTTATTATTTGTTTAAAAAAGGCTATAATTAAATAGCCTTTTTTCCTATTACACTCTTAAACTAATTCAAATAATTTATAAAAATAAAGTGTTATGAAAGGAAATTAAAATATTAGAATGTATTTTTATTATTTTATATCTTTTACTGTTTTTAAAACAACATTTAAAGGAATTGCAAAAGAACTCGTTCTATTTTCTTTAGCTATATTTATCCCGATAACATCTCCATTTACATCTACTACAGGTGTTCCTGTTTCATAAATCTCTATAGGCATATCGTGAGTAAATACTTGAGTAAAATCATACTTTCGATCGCTTGTATCAAGATCATAACCAATATGTCTATTTCGTATTCTTTTTTCGTTCTCCTTTAACAAAGTAACTTCGACTTCCTTTTCTTCTCCTTCTCTTAAAAAAGTTACCTTTACTTTTTGATTTACTTGAGTTGTTGCTAAAAATGAAATACGATCGCTACTACTTTCTATCTTTGTGCCATCCAATTTAATAATGATATCCCCTCTTTTTAACCCTGCTAACTTTGCTGCTCCATTATCATAAAGCACTAAAATTTTATTTGAAAATGTTACTGACGCTCCCAAAAACCCTTGAGAAGCAATCGCTGGTAACACCTGTCTTACTGAGGCACTAATAACTCCTGAATACTTGATATCTTTCTTAAAACTTGCTGACCCTATTAATTTCCCCACACTAGTATCTACTTTTTTAGGAATATTAATAGCTATTAAATTTTTTGAAGATATTTTAATCACTGCCAGATCATTAGAAGTATCTATACCAACCACGGTTGCTGCACTAATTACACCATTATACTGCTCACAGCTTAAATTTTCTTTACTTAACTCAGATGCTTTCGCTACGATATAACCTTCGGAATTTATAATAGTTCCGTACGTTTCTATCTCGGTGTTATCTACAAGACTTTTTATCTTTACAACTGATTTATGTAGGTTTTTTGCTGATTTGGAAATACTATTAATTACAGCTGTTTTACCTCCATTTAAAGAAAATGGGCTACTTATCTTAGACGCAGAGATCGTTTCATTATCTTTAGGGAATTGAGGGTCTTTAGGCGCTCTTTCATTAAACGTTTCTCCGTTAATTAACTTTGTCCAATTTTCTTTTACAGGATCAATAGGGGCATAAAAATTTTTTTCTATTGAGCGATCAATATGACTACAAACACCTATTACTTTACCATTTAAATCTACCAAAGGCCCACCTGAATCGCCAGGCATCATAATACAACTTGTTTTTAGGTATCCCAATGCTTTCGTTCCTTTATAAAAACCTATTCGCATTAAAGCTGGTCTATCGGATCTATATCCCTTAGAATGTCCAAACATTAAACATGCTTCATCATTTCCTAAATCTGAAGATGACCCTAACCCTAAATATTCCCACGTTCCTTTCTCTACTATTTTCATAAGTGCATAATCTCCCTTTACATCTTTACCTAAATGGATCGCATTATATGTAGAGCCATCACTCATAGTAATACTACTCTGTTCTTTTCTTACACCTAAAACAACGTGTGCTGCTGTTAAGATATATCCATCCTCAGAAACTAAAACACCTGTTGCATTATTATTTATAGAAACTGTGCTTTTTAATACTTTTTTATATGTTTTCTGAATTTGACTCTCTAATTCATCTAGTTTTTCATTCTTTTTCTGTGCATTTAGATTTATTTGACTTAAAAAAAGAAAAATGAAAAGAATACTAGTTTTTATAATGACAAAAATATTTGTTCTATGCTTCATTTTATTGATTACCCTATTATATTAATACTATCCATAATGGCTTTTTATTACAAAACAAACACTATTCTTAAAAAGCTAAACTCTAATATAGTGTCGTAAATTATTTTAAATATCTAATTCATTAAGTAAATTCATTAATTCAGGATCTGATGGTTTTGGCGCATTTTGTGAAACAATTACACCATTTGGATCTATCAAAATAAAACGCGGAATAGATTTAATAATATAATCTGATATGAATTCTGATTTAAAGTTATTATCTGCAATCACTTGAATACCACCAAGGTCTTTATCTACCACCATTTTTTTCCACTTATCATGGTCTTTAGATTTATCTACAGAAATACTCAAAAAGCTTATATTTTTACCATGATATGCTTTTTCTATTCGTTTTAAGTCTGGTATTTCTTTTATACAAGGTATACACCAGGTTGCCCAAACATCTATGTAAACGTATTTTCCTTTAAGATCACCTAAAGACAAAGTGCCTCCTGAATGCTTTTCGTAATTTGTGAATTTAGGAGATGGTTGTCCTTTATCTAATTTTTTAAATTCATTATAAATTTTGGTAATTTTGGCATTGTTTTCTTCATTTGTTGATGCATTTATAAAAAGTTCATAGAATTTTTCAAAATCTTTGGTTTGATATAAATCGTATTCTGCCTTTTTAAAAATAAGTTCGTTTTTAATAACTTGGTTTGGAATAGATGAATATACCGTTACACCTAATAATCCATATTCTACTGTATCCTTTCTACGCAAAGCATTTACTTGCTTAGTGTAATGACGGTTTACCATCTCTTTATAGTCACTAGAAAATTGAAAATCAACTCCATTATCCAAATCCATATCTTCTGATTCGGCTAAAAAAAATTCAGAAGGTTTGTAGCTTTTTTTATTAGCCCATTGTCTGTGATAACCACCAGCATAACGTTGTAATTCATTTAAATATTCGTAATTAAGGTTGCGCTTTTCTAGAGTTTTAAATTCTGAAGAAATGCCTTGGGCGGTATCTAATTTAGTATTTAAGGTTTGGTGTATTTCTTTAAATTTATTTTTAAAATCAGGCTCTTCCAACGTATAAACATGCAGACCTTTTCCTTTTCGCTCTGAAATCGTTTTTTTCTTATAAAGCAAATAATTAGTGGTCTCTATATCTTCACCAGAAATCTTAAGAGAATTATTAAAATCTTTAGCATCGGCTATAAGATTTAGACGACTTCCGTTGTTTAAATACAATGTTCCATTATTTTTACCAACGCTAAGAGAGTAGAGTCCTGGATTAGCGTTAATGGTATCTGAGAAAACCCCATTTACTACAGGAATTTTCTTTTTAAAAGATTGATCTAGTTTTATTAATGTTATTTCTTGAGCATCAAGATTTTCAATTTCACCTGTTAGTATTGCATAATCCACAGGGACTTTTTTTGAACATGCAACTAAACCTAAAAGCAAGCTTAAACTTAATATTGTATTCTTCATTTTTTATTATTCTGTTTTTTTTTTAATGTATTAGACACTTTGAAATACGTAGATGAGTTCATCTATTTCTTTTATTTCACTAAACAAAAACTTATTAAAATAAGTTTTTGTAAAAAGTATATTCTTTATTTTTTTTAATATCATTAACAGTGTACCAAAAATTATTATGATACAATGATTAAAGGATATTATAATTACATTTTTCGATAGTATAAATTACTCTACCAGAAGTATTTCTTTGATTTTTGCTTCAAGCTCTTCACCTTTAAGATCTCTCGCTACAATCACTCCATTTTTATCAATTAAAATAGTTGCTGGTATTGTATTTACTGCAAATACTTTTGCTGAAGGACAACTCCATTCTTTTAATGATGAAGCCTGATCCCAAACAACATATTCATTTTTCTTTAAAAAATTACGCCATTTATTTTCGTCTCTGTCATAAGAAATCCCTAGAACTTCGAGCCCTTTTGGATGAAATTTTTTATACACCTCACCAATATGTGGCATTGCCTTTATACAAGGACCACACCAAGTAGCCCAACAATCTATCAATAGTACTTTTCCTCTATATTGGTACAAACTAACCTCTCCTCCATCTAAAGATGGTATTGAAAAATCATGAGGAGTACCTCCTACATATGATCTTTTAATTTCTTCAACTTCTGATTTAAATACAGTAGCTTCACTTGAATTCTTGATACGTTCTGACAAATTGTTAAATGCTTTTTCAACAAAAGGTAATGAATCAAACCTTAGCATATAATTTTTTATATAAAAATAAGTACCATAACTGTCTGGATAATTACTTAAAATATTTAAAGTTTCATCAATAAAATCTGTATCTAATTTTGCACGAGTTTTTACTAAATTTTCATTACTAAGCTCTCCTGCTGCATTTGCTTTAACTACTCTATTAGTTGCTCCTCCCCATACAGTTCTTCGTTTTTTATAGTTTGATTTTAGCTTGGCATAAATAGCATCTTCTTTTCCTCGATCTAGATCAAAAAGATATTTTGTGTATTTTTCTGTAATAACTTTTTCTTGAATATTTACATTAATAACAGTATCTTCAATAATAAAGTCTTCTCTAAATCGGGTACCTACAATAGATAATCGTGCTTCTTTAATTTCACCAAAAGAATCTCCTGTAAAAGTAAATTTACCATTCGCATCTACATTAACTGAATCTATTATTCTGAGGATTCTTAAATTAGAAAGCTCTGACAATACTATTTTTTTTCCTATACCTTCTTTAAAAACCCCGTTAATAGTATAAGTTGGTTTTTGATTGCAAGAAAATAATAATAATAATAATAATGGTAATAAAAATATAAGTATATTTTTCATAAGTTAGTTTGGTTATCTATCGTATACGGGTAAATCTGGATTAAACTGAATAACATCGTTGGAAATTGGTAAAATATACCTTGGATCGTTTGGAGGTAATGTGTACTCTACACCTCCAAAAGTATGAGTTACTGTTTTAGCGAAAGCACCTTCTTTATTAAGTCTCTTCAAATCTTGAAATCTAAAATCAGAAACAAAACAAAGTTCTCTTCTTCTTTCTTCAAAAACTTTTATTAAGGCTTCTTCATTTGTAGACGCTGTTAATGGTACATTATTTTTAATTCTAAAATCTCTAAGGTAATTTATATACTCCATTGCCTTATCTTTATTACCAACTCTGGCTTCAGTTTCTGCTAAAACAAGATACAAATCGGGCAACAAAATTCCTGCATTTCTATTTACAAAAGCTCCAAAAATTGTTCTTCCAGGGAAATGAATTCTATACTGAGTATTAAAATCTGCATAATCATCTTCAAAATACAACTCTCTACGCATATCTTGTGAAGTACTTGGCAAATCTTTATCAAAAATAGCTACTAATTCTTCTGATGCTAAAACAGAACCATGAAAATTATCAAATGAGTTTTTGAGATACATATTCTCTGAAACATCTACCATATCTTCCATTGCTCGAAATGTTACAAGACTAAAAATCCTTGCTCCCCATCCTCCAGGAATAGCTACATAATTTTTTAAATCTTGTAATTCAAAAGTTCCTTTATTTTCTATAGCTAAGTTTGCATAATTAAGTGCATTATCAAATTCCCCTCTAAATAAGTATAGTTTAGCTAACAGAAAATAACCACAAGCTTTGGTTGGATGAAAATTACTAGAGGCTGTTACATTAAGATAAGGAATAGCTTCTAATAAATCATTAATTATTTGATTATGAACCTCTTCTACAGAGTTTCTACCATACTCAGCATAAATATTATCTTCTAAAATTAAAGGTACACCATAATCTGTACTAGCTGTAGTAGGATCATACGCTTTTGCATAAAGATTTACTAATTTAAAAAAATTATATGCTCTACCAAATAAAGCTTCTGCCCTAAGAGCTAATTTTTCTTCTTCAGATCCATCTGTAGCCTCCAATATATTATTTGCTATAAAATCATACGTATAAATTTGAGAATAAGCTGATGTAAAATAAATATCATTTTGATCTATTTCATAAGTAGGCCCAGGATTAAAAAAATAATAATTTACTGCATGCACTGGACTACCATCAAAACCAACCTCATCTGTAATATCTTCATCTGAAGATTTTTCTAAATCATCTGTAAATAAATTAACATAACCAATCTCAAATTGATTTATAAGAGACTGATTATTCAATAAAAACGCATAATCTTCATATGTTGTAGGTATATATTCTCCTTGTGGTTCTACATCTAGAAAACTATCACAAGAATTAAAATTCAAAATAATTAGGAACCCTAATACTATTTTATTAATATATTTCATCATTTTTAAAAGTTTAAATTAATTCCTAAAGTATATGTTGGCATTTTTGGATTTCCTCTACTACGATCAGTTGTCCATACTTCAGGATCTAGATTATTTCTATTATTTGCCCATAAAAATGGATTTCTTACATCAAAAGACAACCTTAAATTAGATAGATTCATTTTATCTAAAACTGATTGCGAGACACGATAGGCTAAAGTTATATTTCTTACCTTCATGTAATCTGCTTTTTGAACATGTATATCTGCATACGTCCATATATTTCTCTGAGAACTTCTAACATAATCTGGATTATCAACAGCATTATCCCAATGAATTGCTGGAGACGTATATATATCCTCCTCATCACCAGGCTCTTTCCAATAATTCAAATGTATCCTATCTAAATTTGTCTTTAATTGATATGAATTTTTATATGTAGGATAATACCCTGCTGCTACATCTCTCTGAACATGTCCACCATAATAAATAAGCATAAATGAAAGATCAAATTGTTTATATGATATATTATTAAAATAAGAAGCATGATAAGGAGGATCATTAGTTCCTTGATCTATCAAATCTTCAAAAACTAAATCACTATAAGAATCTACAATAGTACCATCTGCCTTGTAAGCTCTTGGAGCTCCTTTTTCATTTAAACCAGCATAACGAAGCGTATAAACGGTGTTTAATGCTTGTCCTTCTCTTAATTGATTTCCATAAAGAAAATCATATGCATAAAATGTATTATATGCTTGAGTATACTCTGTAACTATATTCCTATTATAACTAAACACAACTTTACCATCCCATCTAAAATCTTGAGTATTTATAAATTGTGAATGAATTTGAAATTCAATACCTCTATTGTTTAATGAAGCATAATTTTTAGGAAGCTGAGTCCAACCTAAAATAGGATCTGAATCTATTCTCGCAACAGCATCTATAGTAGTTCTATCATAAAATTCAACACTACCTGTTATTTTCTTAGAAAACAATTCATAATCTATACCAATATTGGTTATATAAGTTTGTTCCCATCTTAGCTCTTCATTTGGTGGAGCAACAATAGATGCTTGTGTTTCTCCAGCAGGATTAGGAGTAGTAATAAGGTTTGCTATAGCTTCTGGTCCAGTACCATCATAAATATTACCACTTATTCCGTAGGTAGCTCTAATTTTTAATTTGTTAAGCCATGGTATAGCCAAAGACTCTGTATCTACAATGTAGTTTGACCCAAAAGACCAAAGCGGTTTATATCTATGATCAGAACTTGTACCAAATAAATTAGACTCATCTATTCTTGCACTTACATTAAACCCTAATTTATCATCAAACATATACGAAACATTTCCATAAGCAGACACATATCTACTATCATCAGTTTGGTAACCAGTTTGTCCTCCCACAGTAAAAGTTCCTAAACCAGATTGTGTTGATTGAATTGTTTCACTTAAAGTATCCCAGTCCAAAGGAATATAAGATAAAGTAGTATCATCATAACCATAACGTACATCTCCATATGAATCACCAATTACTTGTCTTCTTTCTCCACCTACAAGTACTTTTACATCATGTTTTTTATTAAATAACTTATTATAGTTAAGTTGTGCTCTTAAAGTATATGAATTATTATCATAATAAGTTTCAAAAACCCTACCTCCATGAGGAATATTATTAATAATTTCATCATCTATTATTTGAGTAGCATTGTTTATTAAATCGCGAACAGCATAACTATTTTCTGAAGAATAAAGTTTACTATATCTTCTACTAATTTCTTTTTGACCTGTTAATTGTAACTCTAGTGATTTTGAAAGCTTAATTTGTGTTCCAACATTTATGGTAATAGAAGGACTTTTATATGTTGACGTTTGTTCTTTCAATTCATTCAAAGGATAATAGGATTGATCTATTAAACCTAAAGAAATAAGTCTATCAATTTCACTCTCACTTTTAATATATTTCCATTCCGCTGGATTTCCATCTTCATCTCTAAGTACTTCATAAGGAAGTCTTGAAGAACCTAATAAAGGAAGTCCTGTAATACCTATATAATTATCTGAAAAACTATAACTACCTATAAGAGATATATCAAATTTAAACCAATCATTTAATTTAAAATAGTTTTTCACATTAACTCCCAATCGTTCAGAATTCCTATCTTTTTCAAAAGTACCTATTTCTGAATAATTAAGAGATAATGCATATTGATGCTTTTCAGACCCTCCCCTTAATGAAAGGTTGTGTTGTTGTGTAAATCTAGGAGCTAATAATTCATCTACAACTTGATCATATCCATCTAAATTTCTAAGCGTATTTAATTCTGAATTTAAATAATCCTCTGAAATCAAACCATCTGCATAATCATACAATAGGGTATTAACTTCATCTACAGTTAATTGTTTAAATTGTCGAGTACCATTTGCTGTTGCATTAAAAACATCAATTTGATAATCAACAAATTCGGCAGATGACATTAAGTTTTGATACGATCGATCTTGAAGTTCTTCTACTTGAAATGATGATGAATAACTTATCCTTGGTTTACCTAGGATCCCTTTTTTGGTAGTTATGACAATAACTCCATTGGCAGCTCTAACACCGTAAATTGAAGCTGCCGTAGCGTCTTTTAATACTGTAACATTTTCAATATCACTAGGATTAATAGATTCTAAACTACCTTCATAAATCACATTATCTAACACAATTAAAGGTTCATCTTCTCCAAAAAGTGTAGAAATCCCTCTAATTACTGGTTTTCCTCTGTATAAGCTCAACCCACTTATTGTACCTTCTAATCTTTCTAAAATATTTGTTTGAAATTTAGTTTCAATTACTTCAGCTCCTACAGATTCATAAGCACCAACAGATTTTGCCTTTGAAACCGTCTGATATCCCGTATTAACTTTTGTCTTTTCTGATACAACTACTATTTCATCTAACTCATCATCAGACTCTTTTAAAACAACATTTATCACTTTTTTGTCGCCTATCTTTATACTTTGTGTTACAAACCCCACACTAGAAAAAATTAATACATCACTTTTCTTAAGACCAGGAATACTGTAATTACCATCGAAATCTGTTAGAAGTCCCTTTCTAGTTCCTTTAATTCGAATAGTTACATTAGATAAAGGAACCTTATTTTCATCAGTAACATTACCAGTAATTGTCTCTTGTATTATTCTTGGAACCTCTTTTTCTATTACAATTGTATTATTTTTAAGTAGATTAAAATCAAACTCTTCATTAGAAATAGCTTTAGATAATAAATCGTTTACTTTAATAGTACCTTTATTTAAAGTAATTAAAGGAAAACCTTTAAAAAGATCTGAACGGTAAATAAATTTATAATCTGTTTGTGACTGAATAATATCAAAGATTTCATAAGCAGTAACTGTTTTATTCTCCGTAATTGTAACTTTCACATTCTGTGAAATAATATCAATAGGTGTAAAACTAAAAATAGTGGAGCAAAACAACAACAGTATTGTTCTCATAATTAAGTTTTTTGTTGTTTTCCTAAAAAAGAAAATTTCTTTAGTAAAATTAAAATTCATAAATTTGTTGGTATTAGTTATTCATTTAATTAATATATTTATTCTAAGGGATGAAGTTAATTTACTTTGAGCGGTATAAACTTCGTCTCTTTTTTATTCTAGAACTATTCTTTTACCATATACTTTATAATTCAGATTAATACTTCTTTTAATAGGTTCTAAAACCTCTTCTAAATTCATACTTTTACTTAAGACACCATTAAATCTTATATCTTCCAGTTTTTTATTTTTAATAATTATATCTACATCATACCATCTAGATAAAGATTTCATAATTTCTTTCAATGGCTTATCTCGAAATGAAAAGATTCCTTCCCTCCAAGCTATTTCATTGTATACCTTAACAGTCTTAACCTCAATAGCGCCTCCCGAACTACCTATAACAGACTGAAATCCGGGATTTAATTTTTCTTTAAAGAATTCATTTTTCACAGACACTTTACCTTCTACTAAAGTGGTATACACATTTACATCATCACTGTAAGCTTTTATATTAAATTCTGTACCCAAAACTTCTACTTCTTGCAGTCTAGAACGAACTTTAAAACGTGTTCCTTTATGGTTTTTACTTGAAGACACATCAAAAAAAGCTTCTCCATATATAAGCTCAACTTCTCGTGTTATTCCCTCCTTAAAACTTACTGGATATTTTAATTTTGAATCTGAATTTAACCAGACTCGAGTACCATCTGCCAATTCAACTTCAAACCTACCTCCTCTTGGTACGGTTAAGTGGTTATATAACACTTGATTCTCTCCTTTTTTATCATATTTAATTTGCACCCCATTACTAGTTAACTTAGCTGTTTTATAAGGTTTTCCCTTTTCTAACATAATATCAGAGCCATCATCAAGAGTTAAAATAGCCTTATTAGTACCTGGGATTACTGCTTCTGCAACTGTGTTTTTTATTCCATTTTGTTCTTGGTTATTTATTAAATAATACGATAATGAAAATGTCAAAACTATTACAGCTGCTGCGGCATATTTAAACCACATCGAAAGAGGTTGTTGCCTAGGCTTTTGTTTCTCTATAGCATCCCAAAGTTTATCATATGCTTTGTCTATATCTGGTTTATTTAATACCGTATGAACAGCATAATAATCTTTTATATAATCTTTAAAAACCTGTTGATTTTTCTTTTCTTTTAACATCTCTTTGAGTTCTACTAACTCTTTTGAAGAGATTGTATTAATTATGTATTTTATTGTAAGTTTTTTCAACGTTTTATCTATTTCAGTTTAATTTATACAACAAATACGCTAATTTATTATTTTACCCTTAGTCTTATTTCATATTTTTTTTAGCATATTTGTCTTTTAATCAAAAATTCTAAAAATTAATTTGAAAAATCTCTCTGACGACACTATATTAGCTAAAAGCATTAAAAAAGGCAGTAGAAAGGCATTTAGTATATTGTTTGATCGTTATTATAAAAAACTTTTAGATTATGCCGTTACCTATACTCACGATTTACATGAAGCAGAAGATATTGTACAGCAAACATTTATAACACTTTGGAATAATAGATTAAAAATAAATACTGAAAAATCTATTAAAAGTTATTTATACAGAATAACACATAACACTTATATTGATATTTACAGAAAACAAAAAAAAAGTGATTCTTTTTTTAATGAACTTAAAGAACAAGTTCTTAGAGAGAGAATTACAGAAGACCCTGAAATTCTAGAAAAACGTATTACTAAATTAAAAAATACAATAGAAATACTACCAGAACAATGTAAAAAGGTTTTGTATTTAAATAAGTTTGAAAATCTTAAGTATAAAGAAATTTCAGAACAATTAGACATTTCTATAAAGACAGTAGAATCTCATATGTATACCGCTTATAAAAAAATACGAAAAGCTTTTGAAGAAGATAATTTATTTTTGTTCTTCGCCTATAAATTTGCTTACAAACAATAACAGACTTATTTTCTCTTTAACTTTTGTTAAAACTACATGTTAACTGTATTACCAATCCCTGCAATATTTATGACGGCTAACAAAAACCTTATAAATACAATTTATTCACCTTTCCTCCATATGCAAAATACATTGGCCTAATCTAACTTCTTTAAAAATATTTTTGGCCACTTTTAGTAACTACCACTTAAATAGTAAAGTCTTTTAACGCTTGTATTCTTCTCAAAAATCATAACAAAATATTTTTTTTGGAAACCAAATTAAATCTTGTTAGACAATATACTAACTATTAAAATTTCATTCGTAATTAAATAATCTAATTCTTTCTCTCTACCTATTACAAATTTCGTTATCGAAATTTCATCTAACTTACTCTATTTAAACATATCTGCAAATATTTTCTTTTAACTTAATAATAATCTCCAAGGAAATTTATTTTCACATTAACTATTACATGTTTGATAGGTAACAGCTTGTTCAATTTTCAACTATAATTAATAATCCTTTGGTTAAATTATTTTTCTAGTTTTTACATGCGACTTTTAATTTAATAGTTATCAAGCTATTTTATAATAAGACTTAATAACTGTACTTTAGGTACACATCTTCAATTATAATATAAGGATTCAAAACAATTTATCGCAAAATTTCTTTTAAAATTGAAAACATTTGTTCTGTATCTTTATCTATCTCCTTTCTATAGCAAGCAATACTAATTCCTATACATAAAGAACAATCAAAACAAAAATATTTTATTGTTGCTCTGTGATTATAATTTTGAATCCCCTCATCAAGGGCATACAAATTTTTACTACTTGTAATGCTTTAAAAAAAATTACAAAAAAACAAAATAAGCTATTTGATGATTTTTTAACAACAAAACAAAGAAAACATAAAATTTAGCTATAAATTAATTTTTTAAAAAACTATTACAATAAAAAAACAAAAACAAGTAATTTGATGAATTATTAATAATGAAATAAACAAAACATAACATTTAATTGTAAAAAAAATAAAATAAATTAAAAATAAACTAAGGGTAAAATAACAAATCAACGTAATAGAATATATAATTTAAAAACTACAAATAATTATGAAACATTTTTACTTATTCGTTTTATTGCTAATTTCAAGCATAACTTACTCGCAGATCACACTTCTTAAAGACATTAATGCTTCGCCTTACCCTTTTGGTCAAGAATCTTACAATTCTTCCCCTGACAAATTATTTGCATTTAACGGAAAATTTTATTTTGCTGCCGATGATTCACAAGCTACAAATACAGGAGGTATAGATGCTGGTAAAGAACTATGGGTTTCTGATGGTACACCTGAAGGTACAGTATTATTAAAAGATCTAGATGGATCGGCCGAATCATCTAATCCAACCTATTTTTTTGAATTAAACAATAAATTATATTTCAATGCAGCTATTCCAGGAGCGGATACTTATAGTGTCTACACTACCGATGGTACTGAAGCTGGAACAGTAATAATAACTGACGATTTTCGAACGGGGGAGATTGCTGTTATTATTGGCAATAAAGCTTACATGAGAAATTTTAATGCTGATTATACAGGCTCTTTTTATGAATTTGACGGTACAACCTTTACCGAATTACCAGATAATGGTACAGGTACAGTAAAAGTTACAAGTGATTACATTGGGTTTAATAATAATTCTATCTTATTCAGTATGACATATGATGATGGGGGTACAGGCACATCGGTGGGTAATGAGTTATATCTTTATGACATCACTAATCAAACTTATACATTGGTTAAGGATGTTAACGATGCAGGAGATTCTTCTTTAAATCATATGACAAAGTTGGGAGACAATGTTTACTTTGAATATGATAATGATTTATGGGTTACCGATGGTACATCAGCAGGAACAACGGTAGTAACATCTGCAACTTCTATTAACAGCCTTAAAAGTTTATACGCTTGGGAAGGTAAATTGTATTTTGAAGGTGATGATGGAGGTTTTGACCAACTTTGGGTATATGATCCTGTAGCAGATACAATTAGTGATCTTAGTGGTTATACAGAAGATAATCCTAATGGTTTCACTTTTAACCACGACCCTGTTCATTTTGCGGCACCTGGTGATGGTTATTTATACTATGCAGGTAAATCTGTAGGTACTTTTGCTACCTATCGTTTGTATAGAACAAACGGAGTAAGCATAGAACCAATAGAAATTGATTTATTTGATAATGTTGATGAAATTATTGTTTTAAACAATAAATTGTATTTTGAAGCTTCTAATAATACACTTAATACTGATTATACTGCAGGTACTGTTGATATAGGTAGAGAATTATTTACTTATACAAATGATGAATTAAATACGTTATCTACTACAACGTTTGACTTGGATAATTCATTTTCTGTTTATCCAAATCCATCAACTGATTTATTTAATATTAAAACAACTTTAACAGGGTCTGTTAATTATACATTATATAATGTATTAGGTACAAAAGTACTTAGTGGAACAGTTGAAAATGATATAATCAATCACAATTTACAATCAGGAATGTATCTATTAAAATTAGATAATGGTTCTGTTTCAACTACTAAAAAAGTGATCATAAAAAAGTAATTTTTTTTACAAATAATAAGAAACATAAAAATATCGTCCAACATTGGACGATATTTTTTATACTATATTTTATTTATTTGTCTAGTGTATTGTAAAGATATAGGTTGATCTTTTTTAGGTTAAATAATTGATGTGTATTAAATTGATAATTCAGGTAAATTTACATTGTTTTTTTCGATATGACTTGTATTTTATATTCGGAGTTCAATGTACTTTTGCAGGTCTTCTTAAGTCAAGACTAAAATCGGCTCTAAGGTTATTATAAATATCTATAGCTTGGAAAGTTGTTTTTTGGGCAATTTTAGTGTTTTAAATTATTTGATTTAAAACAGATTGATACTTTGAGCTCTATTAATATGTTCAGCGATAGTATTTTCGACAGAATTCGTTTTCATAAGTGATTATAATTAAGGTCTTAATTTTTAGTCAATCTATTTTTTAGCGTATCAATAAAGTTTCAATCTGGTGCTATATCAATTTCTTTTTTAAAAGATTTATCGAGCTTTACTAAAGCTCCCTTTTCATGTTCATTAAAATTATCAATTTTACCAGAGAATAAGACATAGCCTACTTGGGGTATTTTTATAAACTATAATGCTTAAGAACAACCCGAAACCAAATTACGTGAGTTCGATGTAATACTTTATGCATTTCAGTTATTTACGTTTTAAAAGGTCTTTTTATGAGTCTATTTAATATTCAAACTGACCATTATTGGCAATAATCGAAGTACTGTGATTAAAAAAAACAATATAAATTAACTATAAAATAATCAAAAACGTTTAAAATCAATGTTTTGCTATTTTTCATAGGTTGAACTCACGTTAAATGTTTTTTTTATTTGATGAAAAGCTATAATACTGAAATTTTATTTTATCAATAAATAGTATATGTTTAGCTAATTGTATTAATAACATATACTTAATTGACTTTAAATATTTAGCTCATTAAATAAATCTATCAACTCAGGACTAGAAGGACGGGGTGCTTTGTTAGAAACTATTTTCCCTTCTGGGTCTAATAATATAAATCGAGGTATTGAGACAACAAAATAATCATCAATAAACTTAGATTTTCCTCCTTTATCAGCAATAACTTGAACACTTCCTAATTTCTCATCAATAACCATTTGTTTCCATTTATCGTAATCTTTGGGGGCATCAATTGATAAACTTAAAAAATAAATATGCTTACCATGATATGCTTTTTCTATCTTTTTTAAATATGGTAACTCATTTAAACAAGGTATACACCATGTTGCCCAAATATCGATATAAACATATTTTCCTTTTAAATCATCTAACGATAAAGTTCCTCCTGAATGCTTTTCATAGTCTATAAATTTTGGGGATGGTTTACCTTTGCTTATATCTAGCAACTTGTTATATACTTTTGTTACTTTAGCATTGTTATATTCATTAGTAGAAGCATTAATAAATATTTGATAGTACTCTTCAAAATCTCCTACATTAAGCATTCCATATTCTGTACCAGAAAATATTAGTTCATTTTTAATCGTTTGATTTGGAATTATTGCATTTACCTTCATCCTGGCTAGAGATAAACTAATAGAATCTTTTTTTGATAAATCTTTAGCTTTATTTAAATAGTGTGCAACAACTAATTGCTTATAAGTATTGGAAGTTTTAAAGTCTTTTTCATTAGTAACATCTAAAGTTTTTACTTCATCTAAAAACCCATTAGAAGGAGTGTAGTTATTCTTCTTTGCCCAATAACTATGGAGACCTTTTGTATACTCTGATAAATCAAGTAAATAACTGTAATTAATCTCCTTCTTTTCTAATGCTTTAAAAGTTGCATCAATTCCTTCTATAGTATCTAATGCTTTATTAAGCTGAGAATTTAAATTCTTGGCTGTATTTTTAAAGTCAATTTCTTCTAATGAATAAAACGATTTCTTATCTGTTCTTATCTTTATTGCCTCTTTTTTTAATAATAAATATTTTGTAGTTCCAGATCCTTTACCTGAAATATTTAAAGAATTATTAAAATCCTTAGAATCAGCGGTAATGTTAACTTCACTTCCTTTGTTTAAATAAATATTAATCTTATTTTTTCCTAAAGTAAGTAAATAAGACCCAGCACTAGTTTTAATAGTATCTAAAA